>JAISNC010000084.1 GCA_031276355.1 Odoribacteraceae bacterium | reverse complement strand
ATGACCAATAATTCATGATCTTCAAGGTCAGTATGCCGGTTATCTCCCGCTTTGGCTATGAATAGAGAATCGTTATCCAAAGATGTTATCGCGTGTATCTTATACTTCAACGAAAGGGGGTAAATGAAATTCCCTCTCTTGTCAAAAAATAAGAGCTTGTGAGCAAATTGGTCCAATATTATTACTTGAGAAGAGGTAATCATAAAGTCCGTGGGTTCGACATATTCCCCCGGCCCCTGTCCGGTTCTTCCGAAACTTCTTTCAAAACGACCCGCAGAATCGAAACAAAGTAACCTTTTTGTTTTTGTACGATCCAGGATATAATACTTATTATCATGATAAACGATTTTGTTTATTTCTCTGATCAAACAGTCATCGGAAGTTTCCAGACAGACGTACTTGACACTATCCAATACCTCATGGATGTTAATCGTTCCCGACCGTATCTCGACGTCTATCACGGTCTTCTCCTCATCATAGATCGAACAAAGCCTAGCCTTACTCTGAAGCAAACTATCCGACTCCTCGATCAATTGTTTCCACTGCGAGAATTGCAACCGGCAACCGCTGCACCCGGTCGAATCGACATACAACAAGATCTTGTGTTCTCTCTGGAATAATGCCGAACAAAAATCAAGAACAGTGTCCTTCCCCATAATACTGCATCGAACACCTTCCGGGTAGTGTATCGTCTTGCCCGTCCATTCCGTCACGATCTTTTCCGCTTCAGCCCTTTTGGAGTTTTTCCGACAAGCTGAAAAAAACAAAAACGACATGACCGAAAAAAATAATAACAACTTGTTCATATCAGAGTATCTTTACCATTTGCAAACACGAAATAGTTTCGTTTTGGCAAAGATACAAAAGATATTCGACAATATAAACTAAAAACTTTTTTCTTAATCGCTGTTTTGGGCATGCCCAAAACAGCGATTTTTTCCTTACTTTAGTTGCATTTACTAAGTGAACTTAGCAAGAATGCGCTCGAGCGCCCCGGTCATCTATAAGCCTATTACCCAGATATTGTTATAGAATCGTACTTCGATGCCGTGTTTCCAGAAATTCCCGTACATTCGCGGGGTAAAATCGCGCATTATGTTATATCCTTTAAAATTTCATCCTATCCTGAAGTCGACGCCGTGGGGAGGGACGCGGCTACTGGCAAAAAGCGAGCGGCCCCACGGGCCAGAGCCCATCGGGGAGAGCTGGGAGATCTCGGCCGTGGAAGAGCATGTCTCGGTGATATCGAACGGCCCGCTGGCCGGCAATAACTTGCAAGAGTTGATCGAGATCTACATGGGCGACCTCGTCGGCGACGCCATTTACGAGCGCTTCGGCATCGAGTTCCCGTTACTTATTAAGTACATCGACGCGCGGGCGGATCTCTCCGTGCAGGTACATCCCGACGACGCGACAGCCCGCCGACGTCATAATGCCTACGGGAAAACGGAGATGTGGTACGTGGTGGACGCCGACCCCGAAGCCTCCCTGATCCTCGGGTTTAACAGGCCCACCAGCAAAACGGAGTTCCTGCGCTGCCTGCGCGAAGGCCGGGTGATGGAACTCGTGCACGCGGAGCGGACAAGGGCCGGGGAGTGCTTCTTTATCCCCGCCGGGTTGCTACATGCCATTCGCAAGGGATGTTTTATCGCCGAAATACAGCAGACATCCGATATCACGTACCGCGTCTACGATTATGACCGGCGGGATCTCAACGGCAACCCGCGGGAATTACACGTGGAACTGGCCTCGGAGGTGATCGATTACGGGTATCATCCTTCCCACCGGGTGAACTATACCCCACGCGACAACCGCTCCATACGGTTGGTGGCGTGCCCTTATTTCACGACCAGCCTGCTAACCCTGAACGCGCCGATTCCCCGTGATTACACGTGCCTCGACTCGTTTGTCATCTACATGGGCGTAGAAGGGGCGGTTGCCGTCGACGCGGGAGGGGAGGAGCCGGTGACCGTCACGCGAGGGGAGACGCTCCTTCTTCCCGCCCTCCTGAAAAACGTGACCCTCTATCCGGTAGAACCTTCCAAGTTGCTGGAAATTTTTATCGAGGAGTAGAGGGGAGGTTCGCCCCCGAAAGGCGTGGCCCTCTTCCGGCGAGGCGATACAGGGTTGGCGAGGGCTACCGCGCGGAGTTAACGTGCTGCCTCCCGGAGACGAGCCAATCGTTCCAGTAACCCCTCGATAAGCTCCAGGCGCAGCATGTTGGCCCCGTCCGATTTGGCGCGCGCGGGTTCCTCGTGGGTTTCGATGAAGATCCCGTCAGCCCCCACGGCGATGGCCGCCCGGGCCATGGTCTCTATCAATGCCGGTTGCCCGCCGGTCACGCCGGAGCCTTGGTTGGGTTGCTGCAACGAGTGAGTGACATCCATCACCACCGGGCAGCGGCACTCCTCCTGCATGATACGGATCCCGCGGAAGTCCACCACCAGGTCCTGATAACCGAACGTCGTGCCTCGCTCGGTGACCATCACCGCGGGGTTGCCCGAGGCGCGGACCTTGTCGGCGGCAAACTTCATGGCACCGGGGGATAGGAATTGCCCCTTCTTGATATTAATCACCCTTCCCGTGCGCGCGGCGGCCACCAGCAGGTCGGTCTGGCGACACAGGAAGGCCGGTATCTGGAGCACGTCCGCGTACCCTGCCGCCATCTCCGCGTCCCGCGCGTCGTGAATGTCCGTCACCACCGGTATGCCCAATTCTGCCCGCACTTTCGCCAGGATCTCCAGCGCCTTTTTGTCGCCGATTCCCGTGAAGGAGTCCAGCCGCGAGCGGTTGGCTTTCTTAAAAGATCCCTTGAAAACGTACGGGATACCCAACCGATCCGTCACCCGCTTCACGTGGTGCGCGATCCGCAAGGCCATCTCTTCGCCCTCGATCACGCACGGTCCCGCCAGCAGGAAAAACATCTCCTTGCCCGTTAATTCATCGTAAATATTCATTATCGTATTTTTTTATGATCCATTCCATATGATTTGCCGGCGACCGGGTGGTGTCGTTTCATCCCTCGTACCTTCTCTTCCACCACGCTCGCAAGCGCTCCAACATTTTCATCTCTTGCGGATTCTGCTGCGGCCGGTAGAACACGGTCCCCTTCAACTCCTCCGGGCAGTAGGCTTGTTCCGTGAAATTCCCCGGGAAGTCGTGGGGATACTTGTAGTCCAACCCGTAAGCCAACTTCTTCATCAGGGCGGTGGGCGCGTTTCGCAGGTGCAGTGGCACGGGGAGATTCGCCTCCTCCTTCACCCGCTTCATCGCCGCGTTGATCGCCAGGTAGGCGGCGTTGCTCTTCGGGGAAGCGGCCAAGTAGATCAGGCACTCGGCCAACGGGATGCGCGCCTCGGGCATGCCGATCTTGTGTACCGTGTCAAAACAGGCATTCGCGATCAGTAGGGCGTTGGGGTTGGCCAAGCCGATATCCTCTGCCGCCAAGATAAGCAGGCGACGAGCGATGAATTTCGGGTCTTCACCTCCGGCTAACATGCGGGCCATCCAGTAAAGCGCGGCGTCCGGATCCCCCCCCCGCACCGATTTGATCATCGCTGAGATGATGTCGTAATGTTGCTCCCCGTCCTTATCGTACAGTAGCGGGTTCTCGTGCACCTCGCGTTTTACCGTCTCGTTGTCGATAATGACCTCGCCGTCTTTTAACCCGTTCACTACTAATTCTATAATATTCAGCAGTTTGCGGGCATCCCCTCCGCTATAGGAGATCAACGCGTCTTTTTCCTTGACGACGAGCCCGCGCCGGGCCAAGTAGTAATCTTTCTCTATTGCCAGATCTATGAGACGCTCCATCTCCTCCCGCTCCAGGGGTTTCAGGACGTAGACCTGCGAGCGGGAGAGCAACGGGGCGATGACCTCGAACGAGGGATTCTCGGTGGTGGCACCGATGAGCGTGACCGTTCCCTTCTCCACGGCCGCCAACAGCGAGTCCTGCTGCGATTTGGAGAAGCGATGAATCTCGTCGATGAAGAGTACCGGGTTGGGGGCGCTGAAAAACCGTTCGGCTTCCGCCTTCTGGATCACCTCGCGCACCTCTTTTACCCCGGAGTTGACCGCGCTTAACACGTGGAACGGGCGGTGTAGTTGTTCGGCGATGATCATGGCCAAGGTTGTCTTTCCCACTCCCGGCGGACCCCACAGGATAAACGACGAGAGCGCCCCGGTGTCGATCATCTTCCGAAGCACCTTCCCCGGTCCCACCAAGTGTTGTTGCCCGATATAATCGTCTAACGACTTCGGGCGCATGCGCTCTGCCAATGGCCTGTTTTCCATACTCGCGAATGTACGGGATTTTTCAATACGCGACGAGGCCCCAGCACTTATTTTCATCGGCGTTCTGAGTAAGTGTAATTCTCATTCAGTCAACAAAATATCCTCAAATCGTCGCGTAAAGAAAAAAAAGTACCGAGATAAATTCAGTAACCCACCGGTGCTTAAAAAAAAACCTGAATAAAAAAATCGCCGCCTCTCCCGCTGCTTACGGGCCGGCTAAAGAGATGCCGGGAGCGAGGCGCGGCAACAAGCGCGTGATCGCTTTTACGTCAACACCTGGAGGAGGGGATAAGCATCCAGCCCCGGTATCTCAAAAAAAAGAGTTAGCCGGTGAGGGGCGGTCTTGTTTATTTTTTCGTGTTATAGCCCCATTTCAAGTAGATCGCTCCCCACGTGAAGCCTGCCCCGAACGCCGCCAAGATGAGATTATCACCCTTTTTCAACTGTTCCTCCCACTCGTATAGACAGAGGGGGATCGTGGCGGAAGTGGTATTCCCGTACCGTTGGATATTCACCATAACCTTCTCGGCAGGCAGTCCCATGCGTTCGCCGGTGGCCGTGATGATCCTCATGTTTGCCTGGTGGGGTACCAGCCACGCCACGTCGTCGGAGGTGAGATGGTTCCGTTTCATGATCTCCACCGAGACGTCCGCCATGTTCGACACGGCGTGCTTAAAGACGGTCCGTCCATCCTGGTAGATAAAGTGTTCCCGGGCGGCCACCGTCTCGAAGGAGGGGGGTCGTAACGACCCGCCGGCCTTCATGTAGAGATGTGACCGGCCGGAGCCGTCCGAACGCAGGATGTGATCGATCACGCCGACCTCCTCGCTGGAGGGTTCCAGTAACACGGCTGCCGCCGCGTCGCCAAAGAGCGGACAGGTGGAACGGTCGGTATAATCCGTGATGGCCGACATCTTCTCGGCACCCACGAGCACTACTTTCTTGTAGTGACCGTTTTCCACGAACTGCACGGCAGTGATTAACCCGTACACGAATCCAGAACAGCCCGCGTTCAAGTCAAAATTAAACGCGTTCTTGATCCCCACCATATCGGCAATGATATTCCCGTTGGCCGGAAAATGCATGTCCGGGGTCACCGTGCAACAGATCAAGAGATCCACCTCTTCCGGGCGGGTGCCGGTCTTGTGGAGGAGATCTTCTACTGCTTTCGTCCCCAAAAAAGCACTTCCTTTGCCTTCCTCGCGCAGGATACGCCGCTCCTTGATGCCGATACGCGTCATGATCCACTCGTCGGTGGTGTCTACCACGCGACTCAACTCCTCGTTCGTCAGGATATATTCAGGATAGTACGCTCCTACTCCCGTGATGACTGCCTTAGGTTTTTCCATGTCATTCCATATTTTATTCACGCTCATCCATGTTCCATGCACACTAATAGCCTCCTGGTAACCAGGAGGCTTTAAGTCATTTCAAAACGTGCCGTGGCCCAACTATTTTCAGGCAACAACCGTTTTCTCGATAGCCAACTTCCCCCTGTAATACCCGCACTCCGGGCATACGGTATGGTAGACCACCGTGGAACCACAATTGGAACATTTCACTACCGCGGGGAAGGTAGCTTTAATATGCGCTCTTCTCTTGTTTCTTCTCTCTTTCGAAACTCGATGTTTAGGATGTGCCATCTTTCTCTATTTTTTAGTTATTAATTAATCTCTTTAACTCGTCCCAGCGAGGGTCACTCGCTACTTTTTCGTTTATCACGAACTCTCCCAGCACGCTCTCCATCTCCGGGGCACAGCCACCGTCGGGATGCACCACCCGCAGGGGGTAATGCAACATGAACATCTCGTATAAGAGCGGGCCCAAGTCGATGTAATCCTCTCCCGGGGGCAAGACGATAAAGTCATCTTCATTCCCCGCCTCTTGATCCCCCTGCTTGAGTAAGACCTTCATCTCCCCGGAGAGCGGTAGCTCCATCTCGTCGAGGCAACGATCACACGTTGCCTTCACGAGGCCCTCCAGTCGCATCTTTACCTCGATGAAGGAGCCGTGTTTCACGATCTCCACGTCAGCTGCCAACTCCCCCTCTCTCCCCTCGGTAGCCTTGAAACAGTCGAAAAAATCCCGATCCAACACGAAGCGAAACGAATGGCTTCCCTCTTTCAAGCCCTTGTGGGCCACCCGGTATCTCTTCAACTTATTCACGGCGATCGACGTAAAACGACGCGAAATTACGTATAATAATCGGAACGCGGAAATGACGAATCTTAATTTTTTCTTCAAACGTCCAAGGGCGGAATAAAGAACATGCTCAAGGAGATACAAGGCAACTGCCTCGAACTCCACCCGCCACGGGGCTGTCTCAAAAGGGATTGCGCCCGGCTATTGGGCCACATGCCATTCGAGATGCTCCTTTGTACCGATCAAAAAGCGCGGTGCCCGAAGCGACGCGGCGATGGCCAATGGCCGCCCAGGGGGGCGCGAGAAACAGACGCGGTCGCTTCGCTCCCTTTTATTCTTGGATACAACGAGCGGGGAAGCCGTGGCTGCGATTAGCGGTATTCTGCGGGCTCATGTCGGTCGCGTTGAAGTACAAGAAACGACCGCTCGTGCTGCTGTACGGCGTGGACGACCAGAAGTAACCGCTGCCCCGCTCGTAGCGCATGGCACCCGTGGTGATGAGGCGATAGCCCGATGCCGGGTAGAAGACCGTTTCGCCGCTGGAACCGGACATATAGAACTCCCAGCCGGCTTGATCTTGACCGTTCCTGTAGTCACCTGGATAGTTGGCGGCGTTGGGCGTACTCATACCAGGAAGGGCGAACGTGTCCCACGTGCCGTCCACGGGCAACTTCCACCCCGGGGGACAGGGGTCGAAAAGGCTCTTCCCGGTCGGCGAGGGGTGCCATATCGGGTTATTCCACGAGGTACCGGGATACGGGTTGCTTTGCACCCAGTCACCGCCCCCGGGGAAATAGAAGTTAGAAGGATATTGTACCGCCGTTTTGATCACCGTCGTGCCCGGTACCCGCGCGATACAATCGGTACCATTAGGAGCGTAGTCATTTCGAGGAAGAATAGTACCTTGAACATCATACAACGACACGCTCGCGGCGGGGAACGGCTCCTTGCGCCCG
>JAISNC010000013.1 GCA_031276355.1 Odoribacteraceae bacterium | reverse complement strand
TAACCCGCTCCCCGGCACGCGCCAGAGCGTTTATGGCGTGCCCGTCGTCAACCGCGTCAATGACTTCTGGAACACGACGCTTGGAAGCGGGATCAAGATCGCGGGGACTACCGGGTGGGTGGCCGAGGTGATCTGGCAGGACCGGGATAGTCGCGTTATCGACTTCTGTTCCTCCACCGGCACGGGCACGGAAGACAATTTCGCGGGCACGGGAAGCGAGCGGTTCTATTTCAAGCCCAGGCCAGGAGCCTGGGGCAACGTGTTGATCGGGGTCAGGCTCAAGACGGGGGGAGACGGTTATCTCTGGAGCTGGCACTTGTGGATCACGGGGTATAACCCGGACGAGGCCCCCTCCTCGTGGCAGGAGAACGTGTTTGCGTATACCATTCCCGGCGGCGGGCAGGTGCATCACTATACCGGCGGGTCGTGGAACACTACCGCTTACACCAATAAATTCATCATGGACCGTAACCTCGGTGCCGCCAGTGCCGATCGTTCTGCTACTCTTGCAGCCACTCGCGGCTTGTACTACCAGTTCGGGCGCAAGGACCCGTTCCCCGCCACCCACAATAGTTTTAGTACCGTCACCTTGTACAATATTGCAGGCCAGAACGGTAAAACCGGCAACGTGGCTATCCCGATAACCGAAAATCAATCGTCGTTCGAGGGGGCGGTTAAAAATCCTACCACGTTCTACGCTCCTCCCGGCAGCGGCGACTGGCTCTTGAATAATGACTACTACACCGCGTTGTGGAATAACCCCTCCACGTGGAACACGATCTCGGCGGCCGGCAAGAGCTTTTTTGACCCCTGTCCCCCGGGATGGAAGTTACCCATAAATGGCACGTGGAACATGTTCGCCATCGGCAACGTCAATAACCCGTCGAACTATAACAGCGGTGGCAATGATGCCGGCTGGGAGTTCTACATGGACAATGTCCTGAAGAACGCGTGGGCTTACTATCCGGCGTCGGCCATGGGCACAGATCGTGTCGCCGGTTACTGCTGGTCGTCCACGCCGATCAACACCACGCACTGTCACCACTTGAGCTTCTTCGCTGCCACCATGTTCACGCAGGGCATGTCTGTTCGCGGTAGCGGCTTCCCCGTGCGCTGTGTCCAAGAAGAATAAAAGGGAACGAAGTGCCCGCGTCGACGCGGGTGCCACGAGCGGGTCGACGGTTACAGTTGGGCCTCCTCGCCGAACGGCAGCACGCACGATCGGGCCTTGCGATTCAACTCGACCGACGTGCACTCACGGCACACCGAGTCTCGCGGTCACGGCTTCCCCGTGCGCCATGTCCAAGCATGTACCGTTGCTTGAAAAAGAACTTGCCTGATGGAGATAGCTGCTCTTGGACGACAAAGGGTTCGAGGAGCAGAAGATCTATGCAGATGCCATTAAATTTACGCCCGTCGATCATTGACGAGCAGGCGGGAGGCGTTAAAGACGGCAAGGAGCGCCACCCCCACGTCCGCGAAGACGGCTTCCCACAGGGTGGCAAGACCGGCGGCACCCAGGGCAAGGACGAGGAGCTTAACGCCAAAGGCCAAGAGGATGTTCTGGATGACGACGCGGCGCGTGCGGCGACCGATCCGGATGGCGGTGGCGATCTTTATGGGCTGGTCGGTCTGGATGACCACGTCGGCCGTTTCGATGGCCACGTCGCTACCGAGGCCCCCCATCGCGATTCCCACGTCACTCAAGGCCAACACGGGAGCATCGTTGATCCCGTCGCCCACGAAAGCCACACAAGCACCGGGAACGGCCTTGAGGCGTTCGAGGTGGGCGACCTTCCCTTCCGGGAGCAAGTCCCCGTACGCCTCCTCGATGCCCAGCCGGGCCGCGAGGGCAGTGACGATGGCGGACGCATCGCCGGAGAGCATGACGAGGTGACGGATGCCCGCTTGGCGCAGGGCAACGATCGCCTCGCCGGCATCTTCTTTGGGCGTATCGGCGACAACGACGTGACCGGCATAGCGACCATCCAGGGCGCAGAGGATGACCGTACCGGGCGTGGAACGCAACATGTCGGGAAAGGGAATGGACGCCCGATCCAGGAGGCGGGCATTCCCGACAAGGATCGCCTGCCCCTCCACGGTGGCCTCGATCCCGCACCCGGCGATCTCCCGCAAGGCATCGGGCACGGAGAGAGGGAGAGCCAGGCGCTCACCGTGACGCACGATGGCCTTGGCGATCGGGTGAGTACTCGAGGCTTCCACGGAGGCCACGACGCGCAGGAACTCCTCTTCCTTGATGCCCGGACAGACGCTCACCTGTTGCACCTCGAAGAGGCCCCGCGTGAGGGTACCGGTCTTGTCCATCACCACCGTATTCAAGCGGGTGACGGCATCCAGGTAGTTGCCCCCCTTGAAGAGGATACCCCGGCGAGAGGCCGCGCCAATGCCCCCGAAGTAACCCAGCGGGATGCTGATCACCAGGGCACAGGGACAGGCAATGACAAGGAAGACAAGGCCCCGCCGGAACCATTCGCCGAACTGGTAGGTAAAGTCCGGGGCAAAGAGCGAGACGCCCCACGGGACGAGGACAATGCCCAGGGCCAAGGCCACCACGATCGGGGTGTAGATCCGGGCGAAGCGGTGGATGAAGCGCTCGACCGGGGCCTTGCGCTCGGCAGCGTCCTGTACGAGCCGGAGTATCCGGGCCAAGGCGCTTTGCGCGAAGGGGCGCGTGACGGTGACACGCGCCACGCGGTCTACCGCGATCATCCCCGCCAGCACCTCCCCACCGGGTTCAATCTCGCGCGGAAGGCTTTCGCCGGTGAGGGCCGCCGTGTTGAAGGTAGCGGGTTGCTCCAGCAGCACCCCATCGAGGGGGACGCGCTCACCGGCCTTCACCTCGACACGCTCGCCGACCGCCACCGTTTCCGGGGCCACGCGTTCCGTCGCGTCCCCGCGCATCACGGTGGCCGCGTCGGGTCGTGCCTCAAGTAACGCGTTGATATTTCGCTTTGCCCGCTTGACGGCCGCCTCCTGAAAGAGTTCGCCCGCCGAGTAGAAGAGCATGACCGCCACCCCCTCCGGGTACTCCCCGATGAGGAAGGCGCCCAGCGTCGCGAGACTCATGAGCGTAAATTCATTAAAGATCTCTTTGCGCACGAGAGCCTCCCAGGCCTCTTTGAGTACCGGCCAGCCCACGGGAAGGTAGGCCAGGAGGTACCAGCAGAGGCGTACCTGCCGGGAAAAGATCTTCCCATCCGCGAAGTTATCTATCGCGATCCCAACGACGAGCAGTAGTAAACTACCGATCACGGGGAGGTATATCTTCAAGATCTGTCGCGCGCGGCCCGAGGGGGGCGACATCACGGGGCCGCAGCCGCAACAAGTGGAGTGGTTTTCTCGTGCCATCTTCGTGTGATTTTAATCGTGATGGCAAAAGTAGGATTTATTCTATGCAATCAAGTTGCACGCGCGCGAGAATCTGCCGCGACTCCGGTTATTTGTTGTAGAGAAAGCGCTTGATTTTCATCGAGGGAGTTTTCTCGAAAGGCTCGTGTTGCACCACCACGAGTTGTAACTTGGAGAAGTTGTTGACCCGCGCGTTGACATACTCGCGGATCTCCTGTTGCAACTCTTCCAGGTACTCGCCAGCGATGGTTTTGTAATTTTCGGCCTGGCTTTTCAGGTGGCGATAGTGTTTTTCCAGCTCCTCCATGTTAAAATGTACCATCGCCACGAGGCGACCGCTTTTTTCAACCACGAGCGACTCGTCGACAAAACGGCAGTTGTTGATGATCGATTCGATCTCCTCGGGATAGATATTCTCCCCGGAGGAACCGAGAATCATCGTCTTGATACGCCCGCGGATGGTAAGCCGCCCCAGCGCATCCAGCGAACCGAGATCGCCGCTCCGGAACCACCCCTCCTCCGTGAAAGCCTCCGCGTCGAGTTCCGGTCGACGGTAATAGCCACGCATCACGCTCGGGCCTTTGATGAGGATCTCGCCCTCGCCCTGCTCGTCCGGCCGGTCGATGCGCACGGAGACACCCTGCAAGATAGGCCCCACGCCCTGAAAAAAGGTCTGGGAGGCATTCGCCCCGGCCACCAAGGGAGAGGTCTCGGTCAGCCCATACCCGATGGCGTACGGGAAGCGCGCCTCCCTCAAGAAACGTTCTACCGTGGCGTCGAGCTTGGCACCTCCTATGCCGAAAAACACGAGTTCGCCGCCAAATGTCTTCATCAACTTTCTCCCGGCCAGCCGGTGGAGCAGTCTCTTCCCGATGGTTGTCCGGCCGACGAGGCGTAGCCACGCGGCACGCTCCAGCGCGGGGACGACCTGCATCTTGTAGATCTTCTCGATGATCAAGGGCACGGAGAGCATCAGCGTCGGGCGTACTTTCTGCATGGCCGGCACCAGCAACTTGGGGGTAGGCACCCGGTCAAGGTAATAGACGCTGGCACCGAATATCAGGGGCAGGAGTAACCCCAGCGTGTTCTCGAACGTGTGGGCCATCGGCAGGATACTCAAGAAACGATCGCGCTCATGCACGGGCTGTATGGTATGGCTTTGTTGCGCGTTCCAGACGAGGTTTTTATGGGTGAGCACGACCCCCTTGGATAAACCGGTGGTCCCGGAGGTATAGATAATAGAAGCAATATCTTCCTCCTCCACGAGCACGGGGGGGAGCGGGGCATCGTTCGTCATGTCGATGTCCGGTACCAACTTGTCTATCTCCTCGGGGGAGTAGCACCCGGCGGGAATCGTGGCAAAACTGTTGATCAGGATCCGGTGCCGCAGGAGGGGTGCCTCTACGCCCTCCAGCGTTTTAACGAGCAGTTGCGAAATAAAGATCGCCTTGACCTCGGCGTGTTGCAAGATATTTTGTAGCTCCACGGAGGAGAAACCGGGGAGTACGGGGACCGCGATGGCTCCCAGCGCGGCGATGGCAAATTGCGCGATTCCCCAGTTAGGCATACTGGCGCTCAAGATGGCGACCTTGTCGCCTTGCACGACTCCCAACCCGCGGAGGTGGTGGGCCAACGCGATGACTTCACGATGGAGTTGGCGATAGGTTCTTGTGCCTCCGACAACGAAATTTAACGATAGGTTGTCCGGGTAGAGCGTGCAACTCTGTTCGAGTATCTCCGGTAACGTTAGTTTCTTTAAAGTCATATTTCCATATTAAAGCGGGGCAAAGGTAGTATAAAATACGACAAGACAAAAACTACAAAAAAACGAACACCCGCCGCTATTTAGATTGTAGCCGAGGGTGTTAGTTTTAAGGTTCTCGTGCCCGGATACCGGGGCGCTATCGCGGCGGGACGGCAGCCAGCGTGGCTTTCATGAACTCCCAGAACTTCGCCACGGAGGCGATGTTCACCTTCTCGTCCGGAGAGTGCGGGGAGCAGATCGTGGGGCCAAAAGAGATCATATCCCAGCCCGGGTAGACGGAACCGAGGATGCCACACTCCAGCCCGGCATGGATAGCCATGATCGCGGGAGTCTTCCCGTAGAGTTTCTCGTACACGGCGACCATCGTCTCGCGGATTGTTGACTGGGGGTCGGGCTTCCAGCCGGGATATCCCCCCTCGAAAATGATCTCGTCGGCAGCTGCCAACTCGAATACCGCCCGGATGGTTTGCACGAGTGCCATCTTGGCACTCTCCACGGAAGAGCGCAACAGCATGTTGATCTCAGCCCCCTCGGTCTCGACTTTCACGATCGCGAGATTGTTGGAGGTCTCTACCGTATCCGGCATCGAGTCGATCATCCGCGTCGCCCCGTTCGGGCAGGCGAGGATCGCGTTCGTGAGACGTTGTTGGGCTTTCAGGTCGATGACTCTTGCCGGCAGGCCGATCTCCTCGGCCGTACACGTCAGGGCGGGTTCTTTGGCACTTAACTCGGCCCGGAAAACCCCCTCGAGTTCTTGGATACGGGCGAGAAACTTCCCGACATTCCCGGCAGGTAACGTGACCACGGCGATCGCCTCGCGCGGGATCGCGTTGCGCATATCTCCCCCGCTCATCGACGCGACACGCGTGTCCAACTCGTCGGCAATGGACTTCAAGAGGCGGAAGAAAAGTTTATTGGCATTCCCTCGTCCCAAGTTGATGTCCATGCCGGAGTGGCCGCCGGCCAAACCACCGAGGTACAGCTTGTAAGCCTTGCTCCCGGCAGGCACGGGTTCGGACGGATAGCGGAACAGGATCTTCCCGTCGATCCCCCCGGCACACCCCACGTACAACTCGCCCTCCGTCTCGGAGTCGAGGTTAAGCAAGATCTCCCCTTTTACCCAGCCCGGACGGATCCCGTTGGCCCCATCCATGCCGGTCTCCTCGGTGGCGGTAATCAGCACCTCCAGCGGCCCGTGGGGAATATCGTTAGCGAGCAGCACGGCCATCGCCGCGGCCACGCCAATGCCGTTATCCGCCCCGAGCGTCGTCCCGTCGGCCGTTACCCATTCGCCGTCGACGCGCGCGTCGATCGGGTCTTTCGTGAAGTCATGCACCTTGTTGTTATTCTTCTGGGGCACCATGTCCAAGTGTCCTTGCAAGATCACGCCCCGGCGGTTCTCCATGCCGGGCGTGGCCGGTTTACTCAAGAGGATGTTACACGCCTCGTCGATCTCGGCCCGGATGCCGTTCTCCGCTGCCCATTGCATCACGAACGCCCGCGCCTCCGCCTCGTGGTGCGAGGGACGGGGCACACGTGTCAGGTTGTAAAAGTTCGCCCACACTTCGCGCGGCGTCAACTCTGTAATACTTTTGCTCATTGTGTTAAGGTTTTTAATGTTTATTTATCCGCGACCATCTCTCGCAGGAACTGCACGAATTTCGAGAAGAGGTGGAGGCGCGTTACTCCCCCGTAGATGCTGTGGTTACGGTTCGTGTATAGCTGCATGTCAAAGGGTTTATTGGCTTGCACCAACGCCTCCGCCAACTCAAGGGTGTTCTGCACGTGCACGTTGTCGTCGGCCGTACCGTGACACAACAGCAACTTGCCCTCCAACTCCTTGACCCGGTTGAGGGGGGCGTTATCATCGTACCCACCGGGGTTGTCCGAGGGACGCCGCATGAAGCGTTCGGTATAGATGCTGTCGTAATAACGGTAGTGCGTCACGGGTGCCACGGCGATCGCGGCGGCGAAGAGGCCATGCCCCTTCATCAGGGTCAACGAGGAGATAAATCCACCGTAACTCCACCCCCAGATGGCGATCTGCTTCGCGTTGACATACGACAGCGAGGCCAACCAACGGCCCGCGGCGATCAGGTCATCGCTCTCGATCTTCCCCAGTTGCATATAGGTACACTTGCGAAACGCCTCGCCACGGGCCCCGGTACCTCGCGGGTCCACGCTAACGACGATGAAGCCCTCTTGGACGAGAAAAGCGGTCCAATCCAACTCCCACGCGTCGCGCACCTCCTGCGAATTTGGCCCGCTGTACTGCGTGATCATCACCGGGTAGGCACGGGCCGGATCGAAATTCACCGGTTTCATGAGCCACGCGTTGAGCATCGTCGTGCCATCAGCCGCCGGTATCTGGATAAACTCCTTCGGGGCGAGGGCATACTCCCCTAAACGCTCTTTCAAGGCGGCGTTATCTTCCAGCACGCGGAGGATTTTCCCGCTGGCCTCGTGGAGCGTGACCGTCGGCGGGGTCGCGGCGTTGGAAGAGGTCACCGCGTAGTAGGCGAACGACTGGCTAAACTCGGCACTGTTCCACCCCTGCCCGGGGGTCAAGCGGCGCTTCTCCCCTTTCAGGTTGATGGAGTAGACGTGCTGTTCCAGCGGCGAGACCTCGTGCGAGGTATAATAGAAACGTTTGTGCTTCGCGTCGTAACCGTGAAATGCCACTATGTCATACTCCCCGGAGGTGATCGCCTGCTTTTCCCGCCCGCTCATCTCGAAGAGATAGAGATGAGAATAGCCGTTCTTCTCGCTGCTCATGACAAAATGTTGGCCATCCTCGAGGAAACGAAGGTTGTTGAGGTGCTCCTCGGCGATGTAACACCTATTCTCCTCCCGGTACAGCACCGCGGTATTCCCGACGCGGGCGTTGGCCAGCAGGATCTCCAGCTTATTCTGGAGGCGATTCAGTCGCATGACGGCCAATCGCTTCGAATCTCGCGTCCACTGGATACGCGGCAAGTAGATATCCTCCTCTTCACCGGTATCCACGCGTGTCGTCACCCGCTCCTCGACGTTGTAGACGTGGACGCTGACTTTCGCGTTCTCCTCCCCGGCCTTCGGGTATTTATAGGAGTAGTTGGAGGGATAGGCGAGGTTCTTCTCCAGCGCCGGGTAAAGCCCCTTGAAGAGGGTCATGTCAAATGTTTTCACGCGCGTCTCGTCGAACCGGATGTAGGCCAGGGCCGAGCCATCGGGGGCCCACTCGAAGGCCCGGTTGAAGCCGAACTCCTCCTCGTACACCCAGTCGGGCGTGCCGTTGATGATCTCGTTGAATTTCCCGTCACGCGTGATCTGGATCTCGGAACCGAAGCGCAGGTCGTAGATGAACAGGTTGTTGTCGCGAGCGAAAGCGACCTTCGTCCCCGCGGGCGAGAAGGTGGCCACTTGTTGCGCCCCCCCCGCGGAAAGCGGCGTGAGTTGCCTGTTTTTAAAATCGAACAGGTAGTATTCCGCCGTGAACGACCTCCGGTAGATGGGACGCCGGCGGGTACCGATCAACACGTGGCTCTCCGTCGGGCTAAAGGCATACTCTTCGATCCGCGCCACCTCCCGGTAACGTTCGTCGGTCAGATCGATCAGCGTATCCACGGCCTTGCCGCTCTTGTAGCTATATTTCACGAGTGTCTTGCCTCCCCCCTCGAGTCGCGTGTAGTGCTCCCCGTCGTTAAGCGATTTCATGCTCTCCACGCGCCGCGGCGAGAAGGTGCCGTACAGCACGAGATCCTCTAACTTGAACCGTTTGCCTTCACTTCGCGCGTGTCCCGGCAGGACGATCGCCGCCATCAATAAAAGGAGCATGACCCTCGCGCCCCGCGAGGCGATCACTCCACCGTTTTTCAATTTACCGCTCATATACTTTAAATAAATTTACAGTTTGTCACGTGCCGGCGAAGATACGATAAATTATGATAGTAGCCCGCAATCCGGCGAGATTTTTATACCGGGCCGTCACGCGCCGACGATCTGCAAGATCTCGTCCGGGGTCTCCGCGATGAAGTCCGCCCCGTTCGCCAGCAGCTCCCCGCGCGAGCGGAAGCCCCACGTGACCCCGATCGAGCGGATGGCCGCGTTTCGAGCCGTCTGCATGTCCACGTCCGAGTCACCGATGTAGTAGGTGTCGCCGGGCGCGACCTTCGCCCCGGCCAAGATAGCCCGCACGATGGCCGGGTGGGGCTTCGGCGGGACCCCCTCCCGGTGCCCGTGCACGAGGTCGAACAACGTGTTCCCGAAATAGAGGCGCGTCATCGCCTCGACGGCGGAGTGAAATTTATTGGAGGCCACGGCCAGGAGCATCCCGCGCTCTTTTAATGTCTCCAGCAAGGCCGGGATACCGGGATAGGGCCTTGTCAGGTCGGCCCGGTGCACCCCGTAATGGCGCGTGAACTCGGCCAGGACACCCGCGAGCGTCTCCCCGTCCCTCGCCCCTTCCGGCAGCGCCCGCTCCAGCAATTTCGTCACCCCGTTGCCCACGAAATAGCGGTAAGCGTCCACGGGGTGGAGCGGGAAACCGCGCGCTTGCAAGGCGTGGTTAGCGCTCGCCGCCAAATCGGCTAACGAGTCGATCAAGGTCCCGTCCAGGTCAAAAATAAGTAGTCTTGTCATGAAATACACGTGAATGTCGCCGCGAGAGGAGGGGCTTGCCTCCTGGAAGAGCGAGGCCCGGCCGGGCGAACGCCCCCCTCCCCGGCACCACAAAGAAAAGGAGACGGATCGAGAAAAACAATACCCCCGCCTATCCCGGCACGCATGACGTCAAACTCTCCACCAGGGCGCGCTGTTTCTCGAAGAACTCGATCCGGTGCTTCTCGCCACTCTCGGAGATGAGCGTGGAGGAGCGCTTCATGGCGAGCACGCCGTCCTTTAACTTCCTAAAAGCATGTTCGTCCAACGACACCACGGCGTTCATGACAAAGGTGCGGATCATGCTCATCTTCGCCGTCTTCCCCTCCAGGTAGCAGTAATTGGTATCAAAATTGATCGGCGAGATGTAGAGGTAGACCCTGTTCCCCGTTTCCGGGAATTTGCCCGTCGCGGCCAGTACCTCCAGGTAATCCAGCAACCCGAGGATATCCTCCTTCAGCCTCGCCACCTCCTCCTGCCGGAGAAGGTAGATGGAAGCGAAGTAGCGAATGTCGTTGACCAAATAATTGAACAACATGTGATCCAACACGTAAAACGTTTGCGACACGTGCTTCATCAATCGATTCTGCTCGTTTGCCAGGCGGTTTACCTCTTCCGACAAAACGACCTCCCCGAACGAGGGCAACCGCGCCACCTCGCCGTACTGGTAGATCCACTTGAAGAGGAAAAAGCGGCTCAAGCCCGCGAAACCGTGATAGAGCGAAAAGGGTACCAGGTTTGACACCTCCATGCTCTCCGACCGCGGCTCCTCGCTCATGAAACGGAGGAGCTTCGCGAAGCGTTCCATCGCCTGGATATCTTCCGGCAAAGGATTTAAATGATCCAGCAACTGCAAGCAGAAGGGCAAACTGCGCGTGGGCTCTACCCGTATCACGGTATCCAGCGAGATGTCCCACGCCCGGGCGATCACCGCCATCTCGTTGAACGTGAACGGCACCTCTTTCCGCAAGCGACGATAAACCGCCTCTTTCTCGATGGTTAATAGATCTACCAGCGAACGGGTCAATTCGGCGCGCCGCGGGAATTTTTTCTTAAGAAGATTTAAAAAATAATCATATACCTCATCCTTCATAATCACAACTCTTCACACACATGCCCGGCATCCCAACAAAAAAGGTACCATGCCCCGCGGGTGGCAGTCCTTTTAGTATTAATTGGAGATTTTACAACGATAAAGACAATTCATGCCAGGACGGGGAAGGCAGAGGAGAGAGGCTGGCGAGGTAGACCTGGTCTAGCTCGCCAGCCAAGTTTCGTCATCGCAACCCGCGTGTCCCGTCATTGCTTCCTGCTGCGCAGCTACCAATGACGGGAAGTGCGGGAGACGCGGGAAACGGATACGGTCGCTTCGCTCCCTTTTATTCTTGGATACAGCGCACGGGGCAGCCGGAACCGCGATGAATGGCATACTGCGGGTACACGCCGTCCGCATAGAAGTGCAAGGTACGACCCTGTTTGGCGTTGCTGTTCAGCGTGGCCGCCCAGGTGTAATCGACGCTCCGTTCGTTGGACATGGCACCCGTGGTGCTGTTGCGAATGCCCGGAGCCGGGTAGAAGGCCGTTTCACCGCTGAAACCGGACATGTAAAACTCCCAGCCGGCTTGAACGTTCCCTAACCTGTAGTCGCTTGGATAGTTGGCGGCGTTGGACGTATTCGTACCAGGAAGGGCGAACGTGTCCCACGCGCCGTTCACGGGTAACCGCCAGCCCGGGGGACAGGGGTCGAAAAAACTCTTGGTCGTCGAGGAGTGCCATGCCGGGTTATTCCACAAGTCACCATACGGGTTATCCGAGACCCAGTCGCCGCCGTCGCTCCCGGGAGCGTAGAAGTTGTAAGGATACTGTACCGCCACCTTGATTGCCGTCCTGCCCTCTACCCGCACGATACAATCGCTGGGGGTAGCGGTAAAAGCGGTGACCGTCGCCCCGGAGACATTATACAACTGCACGCTCGCGGCGGGGAACGGATCCTTGCGCCCGAACTGGTAGTACAGGCCGCGGGTCTTGGCAAGACCATCGGCGCGCGTGGCGCTGGCGGCACCGAAATTACGATCCATGATGAATTTATCGGTGTAATGGGTGCTCCA
>JAISNC010000081.1 GCA_031276355.1 Odoribacteraceae bacterium | reverse complement strand
ACCGTTCGCCGGCCCGCGAATCATCGAGCCGCAATTTTCTGGTACAAAAGTATGAAAAGTAATAATACAAGATACGAAATTAGTCATTTTTTTTCTTCCGCCCCTCTTTTATCGTGCATATAGCTGGTTATAATGACTATATATGGAAGTTTTAGCGCGGCGAAAGACGGGAACGGCGAGAACGATGTAGGGGCGAAAAATCTTTCGCCCCCGCGCATGAACATTATCGTGAACCAAAAAAAAGGGCGAAAGATTTTTCGCCCCTACACCTGAACGTCATCACGAACCCGGAGGGTGAAGCAATCCAGGAATTTAACGTGCTCTGGCTTGCTTCCAGTTCGTTCCTTGTGGTTACCAATGACGAGATTTTCTTACTCTATTAGTTTTCAATCGGTTGGAATTATATTTCATGGATAGTTTCTGGAGCAAATTCAATTCTCGTTGTCCAAACTGTTGTTAATATTTCACCTGCCCCGGCCTCTACATAATCCATTGGAACGCGAAGACACGTCAGTACTGTTTGTTTATTTGAAAAATATAGGCACTCGCTATAACGAAAGCCAACTTTTGAGACAGCGGCTACACTGAACATTCTCTAACTAACATAGAGTAAGAGAAGTATTTTTAATTTTTTCCGCCATATCCTGCAATGCCTCCGCGAGAAGTTTTTTCTCCTCCTCCGTGAACGTCGCCCTTTTCCCGTTCACCTTATTATTGTTTATCCGTTGATAGAGCCAGGAGCGGCTTTTCTTGAAATAGTGAGTCGCAAGATAACTCAACGAGATCATTTTCGGAATTTCCCCCAACCTTTTTGACATCTTGATCTCGTCAAGCTCTCTCTTCAAATCTTCCATCTTTTCACGGATGGCCTTTAACCCGGCCATGCTTGCGGCATCGTAAGCCGCTTTTTCCGTTTCCGATTTCCGGTTGTATCTCTCTTCGCGTTCTTTGAAGAAAATCTTTTTTTCCTCTTCCGTACGTAAATCCTTGTACGCGAAGAAATCTTGCTCCTGTTCCTCTGTCGGGAAAAATCTTTTCATGTCCATATTTTCTTATTTTTATGGGGGGGTGTCAAAAGTCGGTTTGCGGGAATTACCTCTCATTCCAGAGGGATAAAACGCTTGGTAGAAACGTCCAGACAGTTCTTGCTTGGCATCCGGTTAAGGCTGTATCCCGCTGGGATGCAGGAGAGAACGAGCGTTCTTGTTTTTTACCGAGCGGAGCATCCCAAGCGGGATACTCGGACACAATCACTTTTGACATACCTCCGGTTTTTTCTCTATTTCTGCTGCCACTACTTCGTTAAAGTCTCTTTGAAAGTAAAGATAGAAATCAAATAACTCGTTCAAATCGCATTCTTCCTCTTCCCGTGTCCTCCCCATCTTCTCCTCTATGCGGTCACAAGCATCCTCTTAATTAGTGCCATCTCTTGTTCGATTTCATCTTTCTCTCACATTTTAGTATATCCAGCGACACAAATGTAATAACAAAAATATTATTATCAAGATAATATTTCTATTATTTCCGCGAGAATCACCAAGGTAGCACATCAAAAAACGGCAAAACACCCCGTAGAATACAGTTGATTAATTAGCAATAGAATAAAAAAGAAAAAGATTTTTTTACTTTTTGGCCCTATGTAGACAGAATATCTAAGTTTTCACACAACTGCCACCACGCAGGTTTATCTTATCTTACTGATTATCAGAGACTTAGTGGAGAATATCGGAATCGAACCGACGACCTTTTGAATGCCATTCAAACGCTCTAGCCAACTGAGCTAATTCCCCAAATGCAGGGCAAAGGTAGAAAATATCCAGGAATCGACAATTGCAAATCGTGATAATTTTTAATCATATCCTGAATTTCGTATCAACTTCAAGATGTAATCAACACCACGGGTACGAGCCATAGCACTAAAAAAACCGAAGGGATTGTGGCAGATCACAAAATTCCGGTACAGCGCAACGATCTTCTCACCGACAACAGCCCGACTATAGATAAGAAAAAGTAAAAAAGGGGCTATTGGGGCATCGTCGCCTCCCATTTTATCGCATCGGCGTAAATAATCTGGTAGTCAGGATCCCCCTTGTCACTCAGCGTCACCTTGCACCTCCCACCGGGAAGATGGTGATGGCCAAGGGATATCCAGCTACCAAACACGTCGATGTCCAGCGCGGAGAGATCGAGTAGCCTCGCCTCGCTCCCGTTGTCGTGCGATACCGTGTAGTGTTGATTGAACGGGGGTTTGGGGATCCCCGTCCCGGTCTCCTTGTATTTCTCCGCGTAAGTTGCAGAAATAGAAGGAGCGATCATCAAGGGGACAGGGCTGATATAAGTGAATAGCTCGTATTCGCCCGGTCGCGGGATCTCCGTTTCCCACTCTATACGCGCCTTCCCGTTTCCCGCCCGTTTCGCCGCGAACGTGAACCGATATCCCCCGTACGAGCCCATGTTGATATAGGTTGACCAGGCGTCGTTTAGCGCGTGAACGACGTTAGGCCTGATACTATTCTTCTTGAATTTCAAGGAGGTTAAAAAACGCGTCGACTCGTCGTGATACGCGCGACAGTTCTCTTCCATGTTATCGACCACGATCTTGCCCGGGCCGGGCAGGAAATAACTCGCGGCCACGGGAAGCTCCCGCTGCACGGTGTCGCTCGTGGTAGTCAAGAGC
The DNA here is from genome assembly GCA_031276355.1 of Odoribacteraceae bacterium. Lineage (GTDB taxonomy): Bacteria > Bacteroidota > Bacteroidia > Bacteroidales > Marinifilaceae > JAIRKS01. The sequence continues at coordinate 19,306 of JAISNC010000081.1, read as the reverse complement.
CTTGACCGCATAAGCGGCCACGCCCTCGGGATGTTACGCGAGAGATGGGTGTTCATGGCGAACGACCTGAGCTCGCCGCCAGGGTAAACGAGCGAAATATGCCTGCCCTGGCGTGCGGGGATCACGTAGCCGCGGGAATCCTGCTCCATCCCGCCGCGATCCCGCATAAGGGTCAACACCAGCGATATAACGCCGTCCACGTCACTGTCGTTATATGCCTTGAACTCTATATTAAACAGGTATTCCGGCCCGTCGTGAGTGACGTTGTTGACCCTGAAATCTGATACCCAAAAGGCGGGTAGTTGCTTCTCGTCGTACCATTCCGACAGCACGGTACGCCAGTCCGCACCGTGCCGTTCCATGAAGGCACGATTAAACTCCTCGAAATCTACTCGTTGAAACGGGCGTACCTGTTCCAGCGCGTAACGCGTCACCATCTCTCCCGACAGGTCACGGGAGATAAACCGGTTTTTAAAATCGGTGGCCTTTAACTTGAAGATCTCGTGCAGCACATCCGGCGGGAGCGCACGGTCACGGATGGCCTCGCGTAAACTGTGCCGGTTCAGGTAATCGATGGCCTCCTGCGAGTATCCCGTGGACATGGCGTTCCGGGTATCGTCTTCCCGCGCTTGTCGTGCCAGGTGCTGAAAAAGCACGTCCATCACGGGGTACCCCGGGGAGTAGAGGTGGTAGACATGATGGAAGAACCACGCGGTCACGTTACACGGATTCAATGTTTTTTCACGCGGGTGCTCCTTGCCGATCAACTTGTCGAGGTAGAACGTCGGCACGTCATCGTACTCGTCCGTGAAATTCCTTCGTATAAATTGCTGGAGTAAACCTGTTTCCGTCATCAACGCGTCTTGCCCGATCGCCTTGAACCGTGCCGAGTCTCGCCTCGTCCATTCTCTCAGGCCCGCGAAATGAGCGGAAGGGAGGGAGACGGCTCGTTCAGGGAAAAAGAGCAATCCCGGTTGCACGCGCTCACCGTGGCCACGTTCGTGCCGGTAGCGCGTGAAAAAAGAAACGGGGGTCTCCACGAGCTTCAGGTGATGAAAGGGATAAGCGTGCCCGTACATGGCCTCCATGCCGGTAATCATCCCTTCCAGCAGGCGCGGGAGCGTGTCACGAAGAGACTCTAATCCATTTAATAGCGACTCGTGTCCCTTGAAAAGGTACAACTCGAGTTCGCCCTGGCGTGTCGACACGGCGTATCGCGTGTATGGCCCGATACAGAGCGATAACCCGGTCAAGGGAGTGGCATCGCGGAACAAGATGGTGTCCCCCGATGACGAGCGTTCTCCCTGCGAGATGGCCATCAAGCCGCCGGGAGCCACGACCTTCAACGTGTAGCCCGTGAAATTCTTCTGGATATCGTACGGGAGCGCCGGGTTCACGGGAGGGATCGTGACGGGATACCACAAGCATCCCGGGAGCAAAAGGGTGAAATCTTTCTCCAGAAAGAGGCGATTCTTCCCGAACAGGGACGCGGAATAGGGATCGCGCCTCCTCTCTTCCCCGGGCGACCCCGGGGCATCGAGGGAATAGATGGTTTCAGCCACGCCCCCGCCGTACTCCACATTGATCACCAGCGAATCGCCCGGGGGCACGGTCACGTGTGGCACGATCACCTGGTTTTCACGCTCGAAAGGGGTATCCGCCCCGTTTACGGCCAGCACGCGCACCTCCAGGGCCGGGTTCAAGTACAACACGGGCCTTTCTATCACGCCTCCCGTCCGGTTTTGCACGACCATCCGGCTGGTCGCCCGGATCCGCTTCCCCTCGCGGGTACACGTGATATCCGCCTGTAACAGGGCGAGTTTTCCCCGGTCGTTATATTTTTCGTGGGTCGCGACGAGGAGCGAGCGAGCCCGACCCGACAAGTGGCGGGAGTGAAGGGGATACGCGAGGCAAGCCACCCAGGCGACGACGAGCAAGATCACGAAAACGCCCATCCTCCCCCGGACACGGGGACGATTCGGGAGCCGGCGGAATAATAACACGGTGCCGGCAACAAGGGCCGCCCCCGCGAGTAACCACCCTGCCCGTTGCAACAGGTACCCGCCCGCGTTCATCAACCCGGTCACGTCGGAAAACGCGTTGGGTAGGTTGATCCCGAATGGGTCGATCACCTCGCTCTCGCCGTAAACAGATAAATAACATGTTATTAACAGGATAAATAAAGATAGGAACAACCCCGCTCCCTGGTGACGGACGGCGCTACCGGCAAGCAAGGAGAGGCCCGTGATCACGACGAGGGAGGGAAACCACCAGGCGAAAAGATAGAAAAGGTATATCCCCCCGTCGAACGGCGAGTAGCTGCAAAAAAGATGAATGAACGCGGCAACTCCCAACGAGCCTACCCCGACGATCATGAACACCCGGAGAATGCCACAAGCGATGCCAAGAATATAGGTGACGTTACCTTCCGGTCGAGCGTAAAATACCTCGTGAGAGTGGTATTTGACTCCCGCCCGAAGCACCCCGTGCGTGATAAACGTGACGGGTAGCAACAGTAGCCCCGTGAGCAGGTAGATGTTGAAGCATGGAACAAACGAGGAGAGGCTTGTTCGGGCAAACCCCTCGTGAGCAAACACGTTACCTTGAACGTATAACTGGACAAAAACGATCATGCAAAAATACAACACTACCGTGCAGCGAAATAACGCCGTTCGCACGATCATCCTGGAGGTGTGGCGAGCGATGTGCGTGAAAGAGTTCAGCTCGCTGGTTGTTATAATATCCATAAGACAGTCCTATTTAGCAAGTTGTATGTTTGAGTTGGAAATTTATACACACGTGCGAAATCCATGTATCTATGCCACACCCGTTCTCCTGATGCTTGGGGGACAAACCTTAGCTCGTTGATCGTCCAGGGAGTTTGGAGGCCAAAAGGGGCTACAAATATTTCTTCGCTATTCATCTTGCAAAGGTAAACTTTTTTACCTGCCCGAAGTATTATAGCGCCTTTTTGTCTTGTTGTGTGCCCGACGATCGCAGGCCGAATGTAGCCCGGATAGGATAGTGGTCGGAGAGCCGGAGGGTATCGCGCGCATAGGAGAGGGCGCGTAGCGCGGGATCGTGCAAAATATGATCAATGCGGAAGGAGGGAAATTCACCGATATAGGTATTGCCGACACCGCGCCCTTTCTCGATAAAACTATCGTGCATCCCCCTTTTGAGAAGCGTATAGGTGTAAGAGAGGGGGATGTCGTTGAAATCACCGCAAAGAATAATTTTATACGGGGCACGAGCCACATGCGCCTTGACGATAGCTGCTTGTTCGGCCCGACGCTTGTTGGCAGCAAGCAGGCGAGAGATGATGGAACGAAGTCCCCTGGAGATCGTCTCCCGTTGGAGGCCGGGAAAATCAAGGATCAAACGGCGATCGGAACCGTCGAAACGGAAAGATTCAAGGTGCACGCAGTAGACCCGTACCGTATCGTTCCCGGACAGGAGAATATCGCAATAGATGCACGAGGCGGCCGCCGCCCTATCGAACTCGATGGTTCCCCGGTGGATGATCTCCCGTCGGGAGAGGATGACCAGGTCTTTTTGCGCGTAAGAATAGCGATAGCCGGGAAACATCCGGGCAAGATTCTTCTCGTGAGGAAAATCCTGCAAGCAAACGATATCGCCCGGAAAGCGACGAATATAGCTCTCTATTTTTCTCTTACCATCCGGGGAGTCATGCAGTAACCCACGATTATCCAAGTGATGCACGTTATACGAGAGAATCTCCATGTCGCACGGGAGATCCGCGTTCCCTTTCACGTTCATACCATAGTAGCGCCTCATGAAAGGATAACCGGCGAGCAATAGCCCCAGCAGGCAGAGGGCTATCTTTTTCCGCCGGCAGATCCAATACAGCAGCAACACCACGTTAACTAGTAAAAGATAATGATAGGCCAAGCCCAGCAGCGAAGGGAGCGAGCAGGTGTTAGGATTGATATAGGGCGCGGTATAGCTCCCCATCAAGCCGATCATCACCAGGCAAGTGATCCATCGCGTGATACCATCCACGACCTTCATGTAGTCAGCGTCCGGAGTTAAATAATATCGCGCGTTCCTCTTTCGTCAAGCTATCATAGCCGGAGCGGGAGATCTTATCCAGCACCTCGTTGACACGATCGTCACGCCGTTTTCGCTCCATGTTATACTCCCGGTCGCTCATCTCGGAAACCTTCTTCCGGTACTTCACGCGCATCTTGCTTTTCCGGCGCGGTCGCTTTCCCAACAGGTGGAAGAGTACCGTCAACCAGCGGGTAATATCCACCTCCCGGCGGATAGCGAACGAGTAGAGACAGCCGAACAGGGCACCCCCGAGGTGGGCGATATGCCCCCCGGCATTGCCTTGGGGGATACTGATCAGGTCCACGATCACCGTGAACAGGGCCAGGTGGATCAATCGCACGGGCCCAATGAGCAGGACGTATATCCGGTAATTCGGGAGATACAGGCACACGGCGAAGACGATCGCCATCACGGCCCCGGAAGCGCCGATCGCCCGCGAGAGCAGAAGCTCGCCCGCGAAAACCGGCAACACATTGTAGGCTAACATATAGACAAAAGCTCCCGTCACGCCGCCCAAGAGATAGAGAGCGATCAAGCCCTTGCCCGGGAGATGATCCTGGAATATAGAGCCGAACCAGTAGAGCCATAACATGTTAAACAGAAGATGTAGAAAACTGAAGTGAGTGAACATGTAACTAACGAGCGTCCACGGGGCACGAGCCAACCAGAAGAGATCCGCGGGTACACCCAAGTATTGCAAAAACTCTTGTTCCATCCCCGGTATACCGGCGATCCACGAACAGGCGTTGAGCAACGCCAGAACAAGATAGATCCCGATATTGATGTATAGCAGCCGCGTGAGAGCCGATCCCTGTTTAAAGGAGCGTTTTATCCCGTTCCAGATCCCTGCCGAGAAGCGGGTTTCGTAAGAGTAATTCATTAATAAAATCGTCTACCGTGTTTACGCCAATAACGCACAATGAAAAATCCGAAGAGCATCCCGCCGAGGTGGGCAAAGTGAGCCACGTTATCACCGGCCTGGTGTTGCAAGCCGAAGAAGAGTTCGATGGCCCCGTAACCGATCACGAAATACTTGGCCTTTATCGGGATGGGAAGAAACATGAGCATCAATTCGGTATTCGGGAAGAGCATCCCGAAAGCCAGCAAAAGCCCGAAGACGGCCCCGGAAGCACCGATCGTCGGGACATTCAATTTCCCGTCAAGAATCCACTCGTAAAATTCGTTTATCTCCTCGACAAACCACGCGCTTCGTTCCGGTTGGAGTGTCCACTCGTTGAGATGTTCGTGTAGCGCCGGGGGAAGTTCACCCAGCGCCTTGCGAGCGAACTCGGCGACTAACCCGGCATCCGGGGTCTCTTGAAACGCGCGGTACATCTCCTGCAACTGGTGATACTCGTACCAGCCTACCAGCGAGTGAAGTAACGCCGCCCCCAGTCCCGTCGCGAAATAGTAGAACAGAAAACGCTTGCTTCCCCACACGTGCTCCAGGACGCGCCCGAACATGTAGACGGCGAACATGTTGAAAAAAATATGCATAAGGTCGACATGCGTGAACATGTGGGTCACGTACTGGTAGACGGCGAAGTGCCCCGCGCCAGGCAGGTGCATCCCCAGCACGCTTGACAGGTTGATGGTATCGCCGAGCAAGCTGGCCGCCAGGAAGATGACGATATTGATCGCCAGTATCACCTTGACGGCAGGCGTGATATTATCGAGGGGTCGTAGATTCATTTACGCTTCGGATTCAGGTTTAGGCACGATCCGCGGCTTGGTAAGCCGCGGGCGGTTGAGGCGATCCCCGCGTTTTTCAAGATGACGTTCCCCCTTGTAGGTAATCGTTTTAGGTACATTACTATTCGCCGTGTCCTCCCTATTTCCATTGTCCGGCATAGCGGGAGCCTTCGTTGAAGGCGCGTTGGGTCCATCTCCCTCCTTTTTCTGGAGATTCTTCTTCCGATTGCGATTTCGATTGTTATGCTTTTTTTGCTTTTTATCATCAAAGCGATTCAAACTCTCCTCTCCCACGCCATCGGTATATTTGATATCCGCGTACGCCTCGTTGTCAACGATCAAGGCCTTCGGGGGTATTTGTCCCCGTTTATTCATGGCGATAATCTCCTTCACCCGTTCCACGGGGAGTTTAACAATAGCGCCTCGCCCCTCTTTATCAAAAGAGTAAGAGATCGTCCGTCCGAAAATATCGCTCTTCTGGAAATAGAGCATTCCCTCGCCGGTATTGAGCCATGTATTCGAGGAGGGGAAATCTTTCTGCCCGTCGACATAAGCGTCCAACTCGAAATTCAGGCAACATTTCAATTTCCCGCATTGCCCCGCCAATTTCTGGGGATTAAGCGAAACATCCTGGTACCGAGCGGCCGAAGTAGAGACAGAGATGAAATTCGTGATAAAAGAACAGCAACAGAGTTCACGCCCGCACGAACCGATGCCGCCCAGCCGCCCGGCCTCTTGCCGGGCACCGATCTGTTTCATCTCGACGCGGATGTGGAAGGTGTCGGCCAGCACCTTGATCAACTTCCTGAAATCCACCCGATCCCCGGCGATATAATAAAAAATGGCCTTCGTCTTGTCGCCCTGGTACTCCACGTCCCCGATCTTCATATCCAATTTGAGGTCGGCCGCGATCTCACGTGACTTGATCATCGTCGCGTGTTCAAGAGCGATGGCATCTTTCCACTTGTCGATATCGTGCGATTTGGCCTTCCGGTAGACTTTCTTGAGCGGGTTGCGAGTGACATCAACGCGTTTCAGGCGTATCTGCTCCTGTACCAGTTCCCCCGTCAAGGAGACGATGCCAATATCATGTCCCAGCGTGGCTTCCACGGCCACGATATCTCCCGCCTTCAGCGGGATATTAGCGGGATTCGTAAAAAATCCCTTGCGCGTATTTTTGAACCGTACCTCCACAAGCCCCGGGGGAGTCACGCCCGACGGGATCTCCTGCATCCAGTCGTGCACGGCCAGTTTACTCGCCAGCAGCCGGTGATCTATCACGGGGATCACCCTGGGGGAGGCTATTTTATCTTCTCTTTTCGAAGTCATCTGTACCTCTTCTTGTATCTCTTCACTCATTTTAATCGTGTTGTGTTTAGTCGCTCGTCGCGACGGTTTATTTAGGACGGATATACTGCATCACTTTGATGCATAGATCCGTGAATATAATTTTCCCGTTACCGTTCCGGATGATGTCACCGTGCGCCCGTTCAAACTCATCGTACAACGAGATGACGTTGCCCTCGTGCACGTGAAGAGAGAATTTTCTCGAAAACGCGCGTTCCCGCCCGGTCATGTATACCAGCTCTTCCATGCCGAGATTACAAACAAAATTCTCTCGAATCATCCGGATACAATAGGCCAGGAAACTTTTTTGCCTCTCCCTGCCCAGCGAGGAGATCTCCTTCACGAACTCGTTCACGGGCACCATCTCGCGCCGCCAGCAAAGGCGCATCAATTGGGAGAACATCTCCTGATTGTAAACACTCTGCTCCGTCTCTTCCCATATTTTCAGCGCCTTTCCCCAGTTGCCATTCGCCACGTGGGCCAACTCCTTGGCCTTTTCCACCGGCAGCTGGTAACGACGCTCCAGCTCGCGGGCGATCTCTTGCTGGGATAGCGGGGGGAGATGCAAGCGCTGCGTCCGGGAGAGGATAGTGGGGATCACCGCCCCCGGCTGCTCGGAGAGCATGATAAAGAGCGTATTCGGATAAGGCTCTTCTATGATTTTCAACAACTTGTTGGCACATTCGCTCCCCATCTTCTCGGGCAACCAGATGATCATCACCTTATAGTCGGACTCGTACGATTTTAGCATCAACTCACGCAGGATCTCGCGACTCTCTTCGACGTAGATCATCGCCTGCGTGTTCTCATCTGCCCCCATGGCCGCGATCCACTCTTCCAAGGTAAAATAAGGATTCTCCAGCAGGAAGTTCCTCCAGTCGTTGATAAAATCACCGCTCACCGGTTGTTTGATCTTATTCGTCTTGGCCACGGGAAAGACAAAATGCACGTCCGGATGTATCAATTTCTGCATCTTCCGGCACGCCGGGCAACTCCCACAAGCATCCTCTCGCTTCTCTCCGGTACAAAGCAGGTACTGCACGAAAGCCAACGCCAATGGCATCAGGCCGAAACCACTCTCCCCGCTAAACAGCAACGCGTGACCCACCCGCCCCGTTTGCAGCGAAGCGAGCAATCGCCGCTTGACATCTTCGTGCCCGATGACCTCGTTAAATAACATGCTACTTATCGCGTGACAGGTGTACCGGGTATTTGCACGCTAATGCACAACTCCTCCAGCTGCGTCGGTGACACGTCCGACGGGGAGTCGATCATCACGTCACGGCCCGAGTTATTTTTCGGAAAAGCGATCACGTCACGGATAGAATCCAGCCCCGCGAAAAGCGATACCAACCGGTCAAAGCCAAAGGCGATTCCCCCGTGAGGAGGTGCCCCGTACTTAAATGCTCCCAACAGGAAGCCAAACTGCGCCTCGGCCTCCTCTCGCGTAAACCCGAGGCGATCAAACATCTTCGACTGCAAGGCCGAGTCGTGGATACGGATCGAACCGCCCCCGATCTCCACGCCATTGATCACCAGATCGTAGGCATTGGCACGCACGCTGGCCGGGTCGCTCTCCATCTTCTCCACGTCCTCGGGCTTAGGCGAGGTGAAGGGATGATGCATCGCGTAAAATCGCCGCATCTCCTCGTCCCACTCCAGCAGCGGGAAATCCGTCACCCACAGTGGTTTGAAAGTATTCTTGTCGCGCAATCCCAAGCGATTTCCCATCTCTATTCGCAACTCGCCAAGCCGGGGCAGGGTCTTTGCCCTCTCCCCCAACAGCAAAAGGAGCAGGTCGCCCGGCACCGCCTCACAAGCCGCTGCCCACGCCGTCAAATCAACCTCGGTATAAAATTTATCCACGGACGACCGCAAGCTCCCGTCCTCGTCATAACGAACGTAGAGCAATCCCTTGGCCCCTATCTGGGGACGCTTCACGAAGTCCGTCAACTCGTCGAGTTGCTTGCGCGTATACCCGGCACACCCGGGGACGCGGATCGCTCCCACGTACTCCGCCTCGTCGACCACGGCAAACCCCTTCCGCTGCACGATCCCCGTCAACTCCACGATCTTCATGCCGAAACGCAGGTCGGGCTTGTCACACCCGTACTCGCTCATCGCCTCCCCCCACGTCATGCGAGGGAACGGCCCTACTTCGATCCCCCGGATCTCCCGGAAGAGATGACGCATCAGCCCCTCGAACACCTCCAGCACGTCATCCTGCTCCACGAACGACATCTCGCAATCCACCTGCGTGAACTCCGGTTGACGATCCGCCCGTAAGTCCTCGTCACGAAAACACTTCACGATCTGGAAATAGCGGTCAAATCCCGACACCATCAACAGTTGTTTGAACGTCTGTGGGCTTTGTGGCAACGCGTAAAACTGCCCCGGGTTCATCCGCGAGGGAACGACAAAATCGCGGGCCCCCTCGGGCGTGCTTTTAATCAATACCGGGGTCTCCACTTCGATGAAGTCCAAGTCACTCAAGTAATTCCTCACCGCACGAGCCATCCGGTGCCGTAACTCCAGGTTACCCCGCACGGCAGCCCGGCGCAGGTCGAGGTAGCGGTATTTCATCCGGATATCATCGCCCCCGTCCGTCTGCTCCTCGATCGTGAAAGGCGGGGTATCCGACTCGGCAAGGATGCCCAGCGCCTCTAACACCACCTCGATCTCTCCCGTCGGGATCTTGTTATTCTTGCTCGCGCGCTCCACCACCCGGCCCCGGGCCTGCACCACGAACTCTCGTCCCAGCCGGTCCACCGCCTGTTTCAACGCCGCGGGAGCACCCTCCCCCACCACCAGCTGGGTAATCCCGTACCGATCGCGTAGATCCACGAAAGTCATCGCGCCCAGCCGGCGCACCTTCTGCACCCAACCGCTCAGGCAAACACTTTGGTCAAGATTTTCAACGCGTAACTCTCCGCAAGTATGTGTTCTATACATAGTCTCGATCTCTAATTTACATCTTGCGAAAGTAGAAAGAATTTGTCAGTTTCACGGCAAAACGGTCGTGAAAAATAAGCCGTGAAAAAAGAGGGGCCATATTTCACCCCGCGAGGCAGCGAATTTTACAACATTTGACTACCTTTGAAACCGGGAAATTATCCCAAAACGTGTATAGAAACAAAGACAAAATCATGAACTACGTTGATATCATTTTATTGATACCCTTGGCATACGGGGCGTTCAGGGGCTTTTCCCGGGGATTGATCGTGGAGGTAGCCACCCTGCTTGCCCTGATCCTGGGCGTATATTTTGCACTGCGCTGGAGCGCCTTGTTCGAGGGAGTCCTGCAAGAGTACTTCACGGTACCGGGGGCTTACTCCTACTACATCGCGTTCGCCATCATCTTCCTGCTGGTGGTCGTCGCGATCCACCTCCTCGGGAAGTTGCTGACCAAGATCGCCCACCTCATCGCCCTCGGCCTCCTCAACCGGCTCTTGGGCACGCTCTTCGGGGTACTAAAAATAGCGATCGTTCTCTGTGCCGTGCTCTTCCTGATAGATGCCATTGACACGCGTTACGGCTTCATCTCCGAAGAGACGAAAAAAGAGAGCCTGCTCTACGGCCCCCTGGTTCGCTTCGCCAACGGGATCTACCAGGCCGTTATCCATCCATAAACCGTAAAAAATCCATGAATTTCATTGAAGAATTAAAATGGCGCGGGATGATTCATGACATCATGCCGGGCACGGAACAGCAGCTAAACAAAGAACAGACAACCGCCTACGTCGGGATCGATCCCACGGCCGACTCCCTGCACGTCGGGCACCTCGTCTCCGTCATGATGATGAAACACTTCCAGCTGGCCGGCCACAAGCCGATCTTCGTTATCGGCGGTGCCACCGGCATGATCGGGGACCCCAGCGGGAAATCCCTCGAGCGGAACCTGCTCGACGAGGAGACCATCCGCCACAACATGGCGGGGATCCAGGCCCAACTCGAGCGCGTGATCGACTTCCACTCCCCCGCCCCCAACGCCGCAATCATGGTCAACAACTACGACTGGATGAAAGCGTTCACCTTCCTCGACTTCATCCGGGAGATCGGGAAGCACATCACCGTGAACTACATGATGGCCAAGGACTCGGTCAAGAAACGCTTGGCCGCCGACTCCGCGCAGGGACTCTCCTTCACCGAGTTCACCTACCAGCTGGTGCAGGGATACGACTTTCTCTACCTCCGTCGTCACCACAACTGCCTCCTCCAGATGGGTGGATCCGACCAGTGGGGGAACATCACCACCGGGGGAGAACTCATCCGTCGCAAGGACGGCGGCGAGGCCTACGGGTTAACGTGGCCCCTGATGACCAAGGGCGACGGGACGAAATTCGGGAAAACCGAGGCCGGGAACGTCTGGCTCGACCCGCGACGCACCTCCCCCTACGCCTTTTACCAGTTTTGGCTCAATAGCCGCGACGACGATGCCGAGCGATACATCAAGACATTCACCGTCCTCCCCCCCGCGGAGATCGAGGCCCTGGTGATCGAGCACGGGAAGGCCCCCCACCTGAGACAGTTACAGAAAACCCTCGCCCGGGAGGTCACCCGCCTCATCCACGGCGAGGAGGCCTATCAGGCGGCCCTGGAGGCCTCGCGCATACTCTTTGGCAACGCCACCCCGGAAGCCCTCCGGCAACTCGACGAGCCTACCTTCCTGGCCCTCTTCGAGGGCGTGCCCCGCTACACCCTCTCGCGAGAAGAGCTACGCGCCGGGATCCCCATCGTCGAGATGCTGACCGGCAAAACCGCCATCCTCTCCTCCAAGGGAGAGGCCCGCCGGGCCTTACAAGCCAACGGCATCAGCGTCAACAAGGAAAAGGTGAACGACGGCGAACTCCTCATCGACGAACGTCACCTGATCGACGACAAGTATATCCTGATACAAAGCGGCAAGAAAAACCATCACCTCGTGATCGTCGGCCAATAATACCGCCCGGCAATCCCCCTGTCTTGCATCGGGACGCGACGCAACGCTACATCGCGACGCGACGCAGCGTTGCATCAAGACGCGCCCCGTTGTTACTCCCCGTCTCCCGGGTCGGCATACAAGAAATCGTTGAACGGGAAGCGCACGGAATGGATCTCCTTAGCCACGCGATACACCTTCTCCTTCAACTCCTCGATATTCTCCTTGCGCGCGGCAGAGATATACACGCACTCCTCCCCCTGCCTCGACATCCACGTCCGTTTCAAGTCGTCGAGGCTGTAATTCTGTCGTTCGACGGGGGTGAGGTCGTCCTCCTCTTTCCGGACGTACGTGAAGGCATCGATCTTGTTGAAGACAACGATCGTTGGCTTCGGTGCCTCCAGCAAGCCGGCAAGCGTCTCGTTGACCACCTGCAACTGCTCCTCGAAGCGCGGGTGGGAGATGTCCACGACGTGCAGGATCACGTCGGCCTCTCGCACCTCGTCGAGCGTGGATTTGAAGGATTCGATCAGGTGGTGGGGCAACTTGCGGATAAACCCGACCGTGTCGGCAAGCAACAGCGGCACGTTGCGGATGGCGATCTTGCGCACCGTGGTGTCGAGCGTGGCGAAGAGTTTGTTCTCGGCGAAAAGCTCCGACTTGCTGAGCAGGTTCATCAACGTCGACTTCCCCGCGTTCGTGTAGCCGACAAGGGCCACGCGGGTCAGCTTGCCGCGATTCTTCCGTTGCGTGATCATCTGTTGATCGATCCGCTGGAGTTGTTCCTTGAGGCGCGTGATCTTGTCGCGGATAATCCGGCGGTCGGTCTCGATCTCGGTCTCACCGGGACCGCGCAGGCCGATGCCCCCCTTTTGCCGCTCGAGATGCGTCCACATGCCCGAGAGACGGGGGAGCAGGTACTGGTACTGCGCAAGCTCCACCTGCGCCTTGGCCTCGGCCGTGCGGGCGCGTTTGGCGAAGATGTCAAGAATCAAGTTCGTGCGATCGAGGATCTTGCGCCCCTTCAGGACGGACTCGATGTTGCGGAGCTGGGTGGGCGACAACTCGTCGTCGAAGACCACGAGGGGGATGTCGTGCTCCTCCACGTGAGCCTGGATCTCGGCCAGTTTTCCCTTGCCGACGAAGGTAGCCTTCACGGGGTGATCCAGCTGTTGGGTGAAGACCTTGACGGTCTCCGCGCCGGCGGTCTCGACGAGGAAGGCCAGCTCATCGAGGTGTTCGTGCATCATTTCCGGGGTCACGTTCTCCTCCTGCAAGGCGACTCCAACGAGGACGGCTCGCTCGATCTCCGGACGCGTGTAATGGTATCGTGTCATGATCATAAATTTTCAGATGAATAAATAGAGAAAAGGGCGGGGTGTCCCGCCGGTGGCTTTGCGCCGGTTAACTCTCGCTGTAGGATTCACTTAGATCTTCATCGGTTCGATTGCCAAAGGTTAAACGAATGGCCCAAAGATAAGATATATAATCGAGATAATCAAGCGCGCGGGGAAGATAGTGAAACCGAGCGATACGCGGGTATCAAGCCCGCAACTTGTGAGCCGGGGTTTTCTCGAGTTTGCTGGCGGCGTACTCCTTCGTGATCGTGACGGCGTGGCAGGCTTGCGAGGGGATCTCGAACATGAGGTCGGTCATGACAAGCTCACAGATGGAGCGAAGCCCGCGGGCACCGAGCTTGAACTCGATGGCCTTGTCAACGATGTACTCGAAGACCTCCTCGTCAAAAGTGAGCTGGATATTGTCCATCGCGAAGAGCTTGATGTACTGCCGGGTGATCGCGTTCTTCGGCTCGGTGAGGATGGCCCGGAGGGCTTTCCTGTCAAGAGGCTCCAGGTAGGTGAGCACGGGAAGCCGGCCGATGATCTCCGGGATAAGGCCAAAGGCCTTGAGATCCTGGGGAGCGATGTACTGCAGTAAATTGTCGCGATCGATCTTCTCGACGGCCTTGCCGGCATTGAAGCCGACGACACGCGTGTTGAGTCGCTGGGCGATCTTCCGCTCGATACCGTCGAAAGCGCCGCCGCAGATGAAGAGGATATCCTTCGTGTTGACGGGAATCATCTTCTGCTCCGGGTGCTTGCGGCCTCCCTGCGGGGGGACGTTCACGATCGACCCTTCCAGCAACTTCAACAACCCCTGCTGCACCCCCTCGCCACTGACATCCCGCGTGATCGAGGGGTTATCGCCCTTGCGCGCGATCTTGTCCAGCTCGTCGATAAAGACGATCCCCTTCTCGGCGGCGGCCACGTCGTAGTCGGCGGCCTGGAGCAGGCGAGTGAGGATCGACTCGATGTCCTCGCCCACGTACCCCGCCTCGGTGAGGACGGTGGCATCCACGATGGTAAAGGGGACGTGGAGCATCTTGGCGATCGTGCGCGCCAAGAGGGTTTTCCCGGTGCCGGTGCGCCCGACCATGATAATGTTCGACTTCTCGATCTCCACGTCGTCGTGATTGCCCTTCCGCTCGAGCCGCTTGTAGTGGTTGTAAACGGCCACGGCGAGGAATTTCTTCGCCTCGTCCTGCCCGATGACGTACTGGTCAAGGAATTTCTTTATATCTACCGGTTTCCTGAGTTCTCCTCGTTCGAGATTGCCGGGGGCGAAATGGCCCTGGCGGTTCTCCTGCACGATCTCGTACGCCTGTTCGATGCACTCGTTGCATATCGCGACCTCGCTCCCGGTGAGAAGAAAATCGATCTCCAAACGCGACCTGCCACAGAAGGAGCAGCTCTCTTCTACATGTTTCATCTTGCCCATGACTCTTTTATTTATTGTCCCGCGTCAGCACGGCGTCGATCATCCCGTATTCCCGGGCCTCGTCGGCCGTCATCCAGTAGTCGCGATCGGAGTCTTTTTCCACCTTCTTGAGGGGGGTGCCGGAGTGGTCGGAGAGGATCTGGTATAACTCTTTCTTTAACTTAAGGATCTCGCGGGCGGTGATCTCGATGTCGGAGGCCTGGCCGGAGGCACCTCCCAGCGGTTGATGGATCAGCACGCGCGAGTGTTTCAGGGCCGAGCGTTTGCCCTTCGTCCCGGCGGCCAGCAGGACGGCACCCATCGACGCGGCGATGCCGGTGCAGATGGTGGCGACGTCACACTTGACGTACTGCATCGTGTCGTAGATCCCCAAGCCCGCGTAGACAGAGCCACCGGGGGTGTTAAAATAGATCTGGATATCCTTCTCCGGGTCCGTGGACTCGAGGAAGAGTAACTGCGCCATGATGATGTTGGCGGCGTAATCGTCAATGGGAACGCCCAAAAAGATGATCCTGTCCATCATCAGGCGGGAGAAGACATCCATCGTGGCGACGTTTAACTGGCGTTCCTCGATGATCGTGGGGGAGATATAACTGGCGGCAACCGACGTGTACCGGTCTAAAGTCAAACTGCTAATACCTTTATGCTTCGTGGCATACGTTCGAAATTCATCTCGTGGAGACATATCTTCTATTTTAAAATTTTACCGGGCTAAAGGTACGTTATTCCCTCGAAACCGGGAAAGATTCATTCTTAAAAAATTTAGCTTCTGTTCCTCGTTGATAAAAAGGAAAAAAGAGTACATTTGTAACATTTCTTAAAAAATGAAAGGCATGAACAATACACTAACGAATCGTTTCAGAGAGATTTACGGGAGGGAGGCGGAAGGCCTCTACTTCGCGCCGGGACGGGTCAACCTGATCGGCGAACACGTGGATTATAACGGGGGCCTCGTCTTTCCCTGCGCCCTGAGTTTCGGCACCTACCTGCTCGCGGCGCGGCGGGACGACAAGAAGACGGCCTTCACCACGCTGAATTTCGACCACGCGGCCACGCGGGACGAAAGCGCTTTCACGACGAAGCCCGCCACGTGGGAAAAATACCCGCTGGGCGTGATGAAGGAGTTTGCCGCGAAAGGGTTCGACCCGTGGGGGTACGACCTCCTCTTCTTCGGCGACATGCCAAACGGTGCCAGCCTCTCCTCGTCGGCCTCCATCGAGATGGTGACGGCCATCATGTTGAATGACCAGCTCGGTGCCAACATCGACCCGGTGGAACTCGCGCTGATGTCGCAACGGGCCGAGAACCTGTTCGTCGGGATGAACTCCGGCATCATGGACCAGTTCGCCTCCGCCATGGGGAAGGAGAACCACGCCATCGCCCTCGACTGCGCGACGCTCGCCTTCGAGTGGGTGCCGCTGGCCATGGAGGGCGTCTCCGTGGTGATCGCCAACACGAACAAACAACGTAAACTGGTCGACTCGAAATACAACGAGCGACGGAGCGAGTGCGAGGAAGCCGCGCGCCTCATCGCCCGCCGCCGCCCGCTCAACGCGCTCTGCGAACTCTCTCCCGAAGAGTTCGAGGCCCTCGCCGGCGAGATTACCCACCCCACCATCCTCCGGCGAGCCCGCCACGCGGTCACCGAACACGCCCGCGTGAAAGAGGCGATCGTGGCCCTCAAGGGGGGCGACCTGCAGCGCTTCGGGCGGTTGATGAACGAGTCCCACCGCTCGCTCAAGGAGGACTACGAGGTGACGGGCATCGAGCTGGACACCCTCGCCGGGGAGGCCCAACGGCTCGACGGGGTGCTCGGCTCGCGCATGACCGGTGCCGGGTTCGGCGGGTGCACCGTGAGCCTCGTGGCCAGCGACGCCGTGCCCTCGTTCATCGCGACCCTCGGCGAACGCTACACGCGACGCGTCGGGCTAACCGCCGACTTTTACATCGCGCGCGTCGGCAACGGTGCCCGGAAAATCGAAAACGTGAGACAATCTATACTATGTTAAATTAAATCTACTAACTATGTTTAACACTCATTTTGAAGCACTCGACTACATCATCGTCGGGCTTTACATGTTACTTATCATCGGTCTCGGGCTTTGGTTCTCGCGCACGAAAAAGGGCACGCAGAAGACGACCGAGGACTACTTCCTGGCGAGCAAGTCGCTCCCCTGGTGGGCGATCGGCGCCTCGTTGATCGCGGCCAACATCTCCGCCGAGCAATTCATCGGCATGTCAGGCTCCGGCTTCAAGGTAGGGTTGGCCATCGCCTCCTACGAGTTCATGGCGGCCTTGACGTTGATCATCGTGGGAAAATACTTCTTGCCGGTCTTCATCACGAAGGGGATCTACACGATCCCCGAGTTCGTGGAAAAGCGATTCTCCACCAACCTGCGCACGATCCTGGCGGTATTCTGGATCGCCCTCTTTATCTTCGTGAACCTGACCTCCGTTCTCTTCCTCGGCGCGAAAGCCATTGACACGATCGTCGGCATCGGCGACGGGTCGTTGATGTTGCCCGTGATCATCCTGCTGGCCTTCGTGGCGGCGGCCTACTCCATCTACGGGGGTTTGTCGGCGGTAGCCTGGACGGACGTCATCCAGGTGATCCTCCTCGTCATCGGCGGCGTGCTGACCACGATCTTCGCCCTCGACCGGGTGCTCCCCGGCGGCGGGATCATCGACGGGTTGAAACACGTCTGGGAACAAGCACCGGACAAGTTCCACATGATCCTCTCGAAGGGCGATCCCGAGTTCCTCAACCTCCCCGGCATCGCCGTGCTGATCGGCGGGCTTTGGGTGGCGAACCTCTATTACTGGGGCTTTAACCAGTACATCATCCAGCGCACGCTGGCGGCCAAGTCGCTGCAGGAGGCGCAGAAAGGGATCGTTTTCGCGGGCTTCTTGAAACTCATCATCCCGGTGATCGTCGTGATCCCGGGCATCGTGGCCTACGTGATGTACACGGAGAACTTCGCCGGGGCCGGCGAGGTGTTCCAGGGCGTTGGCGGGGGCGACAAGGCCTACCCGTGGTTGATCGGCACGCTGGTGCCCGTCGGGCTGAAAGGGTTAGTGGTAGCGGCACTGTTCGCCGCGATCGTCTCGTCGCTGGCCTCGATGGTGAACTCCACCTCCACGATCTTCACGATGGATATCTTCCGCCACTACGTGGACAAGCAGGCTTCTCACAAGAAACTCGTCACGGTGGGACGCGTCACCTCGCTCGCCGCGCTGGTAATCGCCTGCCTCGTGGCACCCGTGATGAGGAACTTCGACCAGATGTTTATCTACATCCAGGAGTACACGGGCCTCGTCAGTCCCGGCATCCTCGCGGTGTTCCTCATGGGTCTGTTCTGGAAGAAGGCGACGAACCGCGCGGCGATCATCGGCGCGCTGGTATCGATCCCGGTGGCCCTGGCCCTGAAGTTCCTGCCGATCGAGATGCCGTTCATGGACCAGATGATGTACACCTGCCTGATCACGATCGCCACGATCGTGCTTGTCAGCCTAAGTTCCAGCCGGGGTGCCGACGACCCGAAGGGGATTGTCTTCACGGACGGGATGTTCAAAACACCCCGCTCGTTCAACATCTCCGCTTACATCGTTTGCATCCTGCTCGCGGCGATCTACGTGATCTTCTGGTAACCGCTGGTTTCGCGACAATTACGGACGAGCGGGCCTCTCCCCGCTTCCCCTTACAGGAGGACGTGCCAAGGCCGGGCACGTCCTCTTTTCGTGCCCGGCCTGTCCCGATCCCGTCAGGGATTATTAAATAGACGTGGAGGATGTATCCAATTACCCACGGCCTACACGGGGGCGTGTCAAAAGTGATTGTACCCGGGCATCCCGGACGGAATGCGAGATAACCCGAAAGTTGGCTTTCGAGACAGCCCCGATGAACAAACGGATGCGGTCGCTTCGCTCCCTTTATTCTTGGACACAGCGCACGGGGAAACCGTAACCGCGATTAACGGCACCCCGCGGGGTCACGTGGGTCACGTGGAAGTCAAAGTAACAACCGTGTGTACTGTTGCTCGGCGTGGACGCCCAACTGTAACCGGAGCTTGACTCGGCGGGCATGGCACCCGAATGGAAGGTGCGCTGGCCCGACGCCGGATAGTAAGCCCACGCGTTCTTCAGGACATTGTCCATGTAGAGCTCCCAGCCGGCGTCATTGGTACCGTAGCTCGACGGGTTATTGACGTTGTCGAGGGCGAACACGTCCCACGTGCCATTTACAGGTAATTTCCATCCCGGGGGACACGGGTCAAAAAAGCTCTTGCCGGCCTCCGGGATCGTGTTCCACGTGGAGGGGTTATTCCACAACCCGGTGGAGTAGGGATTAGTCAAGAGCCAGTCGCCACCACTGCTACCGGGAGCGTAGTACGTGGTAGGATTTTTAACCGCCCCCTCGAACGATGACCTATTCACGACTATCGGGATCGTCGGGCCGGTCGCGCCAGTAATATCGTACAAGGTGACGGGAGCAAAAGC
>JAISNC010000077.1 GCA_031276355.1 Odoribacteraceae bacterium | reverse complement strand
TTCACCGGGGCTTAGGCCGGTCACCACGCCGGGGGCCGTATACCGGGGGGCATGTTCGGGGGGGGGTGCGCCCCCCGGCCTCGTCCATCCGGGGGGGGGGCCAACCCCGCCCCTACGCGTGAACGTGCAGGAGGCGTTAATGATCCATTGAAGGAACGAGGTTGTCCCTGGACGTGACGGCAGGCTGTCACGTCGTGTGACGGCAGGCTGTCCCGGCGTGTGACGGCAGGCTGTCCCGGCGTGAGACAGCAGGCTGTCCCGGCGCGGTACAGCAGGCTGTACGGGTGTCGTACAGCAGGCTGTACCGGCGCGGTACAGCAGGCTGTACGGGTGTCGCGCGGCGGGCTGTCCCGGTGTCGCGCGGCCAGCGGTGGCCGTTCAGGCCGTCTCCCCGGGCGGGCGGGGGGCGGCGGGGCGCGCCTGGCTGGGGGCGACGCCGAAGTGCCGGGTGAAGCAGCGGGTGAAGTACTTGGGGTCGTTGAACCCGACGGTGTAGGCGATCTCGGAGACGGTGAGGTTGCCGGCGGTGGCGAGGAGGATCTCGCGGGCGGTGTTGAGGCGGTAGTCGCGGATGAATTGCCCGGCGGGTTGCCCGGCGAGGGCCTGCATCTTCTTGTTGAGGAGGCTCTTGCTGGTTTTCATGGCGGAGGCGAAGTCGCCCACGTCGAAGGCGGGGTCGGGGTGGCGTTCCTTGAGCACCTCGAAGACGCGGCGGATGAACCGCTTGTCGGCCGGCTCGACGGGGAGGTCGAGGTCGTCGACGTTGACGTGGAAGAGGAAGCGGCGGCGGAGGGCCTCGCGGCGGGCGAGGATGTTGTCGACGCGGGCGAGGAGGATCTCCTCGTCGAAGGGTTTCGAGAGGAACTCGTCGACGCCGGCGCGGTAGCTGGCCAGGCGCGTGTCGTTGTCGGCGCGGGCGGTGAGCAGGAGGAAGGGGAGGTGGGAGTGGGCGAGGTCGTTCTTGACGCGGCGCGACAGCTCGAGGCCGTCGACGAGGGGCATCATGAGGTCGCTGATGATCAGGTCGACGGGGCGCGCGGCGAGGAGTCGCAGGGCTTCCTCGCCGTTGACGGCCTCGAGGACGCGGTAGCGGTCGCGGAGGATGGAGGTGATGTAGGCGCGGGTGTCGGCGTCGTCCTCGACGAGCAGCACGGTGGTTTCGCCGCGGGCGGGGCCGGGGGCCGGGGCGGCGGGTGGCGGCGGGAGGGGGGTGGCGGGGGGCCGGGCCGGGCCGGCGGGCTGGAGGGGGAGCACGACGCGGAAGGAGGCGCCGCGGGCGCGGTTGTTGCGGGCGCGGATGGTGCCGCCGAGCAGCTCGACGAGGCTCTTGCAGAGGTACAGCCCGATGCCGGTGCCGCTTTGCCCGTGGACGGCGCGCGGGGACTCTCCCTTGGACTGGAAGAAGCGCTCGAAGACGCGCTCGAGGTCCTCGTCGCGGATGCCGGTACCGGTGTCGCTGACGCAGAGGTAGAGTCGTCCCGGGGCGGGGGGCAGCACGGCGGCGTAGAGGGTGATCGTGCCGTCGTCGGGCGTGAACTTGATGGCGTTCCCGAGGAGGTTCGTGACGAGCTTGCGGGTGGCGTCGGGATCGAAGAGGAGGCGGGAGGCGGGCAGCCGGTAGAGGCGACGCAGGGAGATGCGGCGGTCGGTGATGAACGACTCGAAGGGGAGCAGTATCTCGTCGAGGAAGGCGGGGAGGTTGCCGTTCTCGAGGCGCACGGAGAGGTGCCCGGCCTCGACCTTGCGGAAGTCCATCAGCTGGTTGACCAGGGAGAGCAGGTGGCGGGAGTTGCGGGCGGCGATGCGCAGTTGCTCGATCACGAGGGGGTTGTAGCTGAGCTTGAGGGCGCGCTCGACGGGGCCCGTGATGAGCGTGATGGGCGTGCGGAACTCGTGCGTGATGTTGGTGAAGAAGGAGATGCGGTCGTTGGTGGCCTCTTCGACCTTGGCGGCCATGTCGATGATCTGCTTCCGCTGGAGGGAGATCTGCTCGTTCTGCACCTTGAGGGCCGTGTTTTGTAGCTTTAGCTCGATGGCTTGCCCCTCGAGGAGGCGCTTTTGTTCCTCGAGGGCGCGCGTCCTGTTGGTGACCTCGACCTGGAGGAGGCGCTGGCGCTCGCGGAGGGCGGCGTAGCGGAGGCGGTGGGCGAGCAGGAGGAGGAGGAGGGCGGAGGAGGCGAGCAGGGCGATGAACCAGGTGGTCTTGTAGAAGAAGGGGCGGACGACGATCTCGATGGAGGCGACGTCGCCCGGGAGGGGGTTGCCCGGGGAGATGGCGCGCGCCTGGAAGGTGTAGGTGCCGGGGCGGAGGCTGGTGTAGGTGGCGAAGCGGCGGGTGGCGGCGACGGGTATCCACTTGTCGTCGAAGCCGACGAGGCGGTAGGCGTAGTCCACGGTGGAGGGGTTATAGTAGTCGAGGGCGGAGAACTCGATGGAGAACGATTTGTCGCGCTCGTGAAGCGTGACGCGCGTGGCGCCGGAGATCGCCCCGGGGAGGTAGGGGTTGTCGCCGGGGGTGATGGGCTTGTCGAGGACGACGAGGCGGGTGAAGGCGAGGCGGGGACGGGGGGCGGGGGGCAGCGGGCGCGTGGGATCGAGGCACGTGAGCCCGCGGGTGCCGCCGAAATAGAGGAGCTTCCCGGCGGGGGATTTGCCCGCGGCGTTCCAGTAGAATTGATTCCCGGGGAGGCCGTCGGCGGTGGTGTAATTGGCGCAAAGGCCGGTGGCGGGGTCCAGGGCGGAGAGGCCGCGGGCGGAGCTGATCCAGATGATCCCTTTCTCGTCCTCGAGGATGCCGAAGATGGTGTTGTTGGGGAGGCCGTCGGCGGTGGTGTAGTGTCGCGGGAGGCCGTCGGCGTTCCCGGGGAGCCGGTAGACCCCGAGGTTGCTGCTCCCGATCCAGACGTTGCCGGCGTGGTCCTGGAAGATGCAGGAGACCCGGGGGAGGAGCAGGCGATCGACGCGCGGATCGCCGGTGGAGAGAAAGGCGGCGGCGACGCTCGTCCTGCCGGGGTCGAGGGAGCGGAGGTCGACGCGGAGAACGCCCGCGGAGGTGCCGAGCCAGAGGTGATCGTCGCGGGTGATGGCGCAACCGAGCGAGCCGCGGATCTCGCGGGTGAGCGCGGGGGGGAGGGGGGCGTGCACGCGGCGGGTGGCGTGGTCGATGAAGTAGACGTCGCGGTGGGTGCCGACCCAGGTGCCGTTATTCAGCGTGTCGTGCTTGAGAATCCCTATGAAATTGGTCTCGAGGGAGATGTCGCGGACGCGGGAGAGCTCCCCGTCGACCTGCTCGAGGATGGAGATGCCCCCGCCCCAGGTGCCCACCCAGAGGTACCCCTCCGCGTCCTCCTCGAGGGCGCTGACGGAGTTATGGACGAGCTGCCCGCGGTCGGCGGTGTAGTGAATGAACCCCTCCTGGCCCGCGCGCTTGCAGTTAAGGCCTCCCTCGACGGTGCCCACCCAGAGGTGGCCGTGCCGGTCCTCGAGCACGGCGTTCACGGGATTGCCGGAGAGGGACGCGGGGAGGTTCTCGTCGTGGAGGTAATGGCGGGCGGGGAGCCGGGGCGGGGTCATCTTGTTAACGCCCCCGGCCTCGGTGCCGATCCAGAGGTGAGGGCCGTCGGCGACGAGGCAGTTGATGAAATCGTTGTTCAGGGTATTCTCCCCGGGGTCGTTGCAAGAGACGCGCCGGAAGGTCGCGTTGGCGGCATCGAAGAAGTTGAGGCCGCGCAGCGTGGCGACCACGAGCAGCCCGTCGTCGAGGAGCAAGAGATCGGTGATCGTGTTCTGGGAGATGGACGCGGGGTCGCGCTCGTCGTGGAGGAACGCGTCGGTGGAGCCGTCGTTGAGGTTATGGCGAAAGAGGCCGTTGTTCGTGCCGATCCAGATCGAGTTCTCCTTTTTGAGGAGGGAGGAGACGTGGGCGTTCTCGCCGAAGTCAACGGGGGCGCAAGCGCGGTGGAGGGAGAGGCCGGCGGGCAACGCGGGGGTGACGGTGTATATCTTCCCGGCGCACGCGACGTGCACGGTGCCGTCGATGTCGCGGAGGGCGGTGAAGGGAGCGGGGCCGGGGCGATCGACGGAGCCGGAGTGCCGTATGTCGCCGTTGGCGTCGAGGGTGATCTTGTAGAGCGTCTCGTTGGAGAGTATCCAGATGTTGTTCCCCGCGTCCACGAGGATGTCGACGGGATGCAAGCCGTCGGGGAGCGCGAGCAGCGGGTTGTCGTGGAGGCGGGGGCAGTGGCGGGCGGCGCGCAGGTCGATGATGTCAAGCCCGCCGTTGGATATGACCCAAAGGCGCTGGAAAGCGTCCTCCCTGGCTTTGATGACGACGTTGCTTTTGAGGGCGACGGGGGAGCTGTTGACATCAAAGAGGAGGCACTCGTAGCCGTCGTGGCGCGCGAGGCCTCCCCCCGTGGAGATCCAGAGGAAGCCGCGGGAATCTTTGAAGATGTCGTCGACGTAGTTGTGCGGGAGGCCGTCGTCAACGGTGAGCGTGCTGAAGAGGTAGCCGGAGGGGATGCCGCGGGCGAAGAGGGCGCGCGGGCAAGCGAACAGGGCGGCCGCGACGAGGAGCGAGACGAGTGCACGTTTCATAATGGTCAAGGGTTATTTACGCGAAGATAAGGGGTTTTTCGAGTGGTTGCACTCTTTTTTCCTGCCATTAGTAATTATCCACCTGAAATGCCTTTTTGTCCACCCTTCGGTATGTGGTAAGTGCTTATTTTTGACAAGCATTTTTTAATTCATTGTTATGAGAAACTTAACCCTATACCTTATTCTATGGCTCGCGTGTTCTTCTACTTTCCCGGCCCGCGGGCAGTCGACGGCGCGCGTCGTCGTGGGGGCCGACAGCGGCCGGTTCGTGATCAGCAAGCACATTTACGGGCAGTTCTCGGAACACCTGGGCCGCGGTATTTACGGCGGCCTGTGGGTGGGAGAGGATTCACCCGTGCCGAACGTGAAGGGCGTGCGCTTGGACATTATCGAGGCGTTGCGGCACATTCGCGTCCCCAACCTGCGGTGGCCCGGCGGCTGTTTCGCGGACGAGTATCACTGGATGGACGGCATCGGCCCGCGGGCCGAGCGCCCGCGGATGGTGAACACGCACTGGGGCGGCGTGGTCGAGGACAACAGCTTCGGGACGCACGAGTTCCTGGAGCTGTGCGAGCTGCTGGGGGCGGAGCCGTACATTTGCGGGAACGTGGGCAGCGGGACGGTGGAGGAGATGTCGAAGTGGGTGGAGTACATCACGTTCGGGGGGGATAGCCCGATGGCGCGCCTGCGGGCAAGCCACGGGCGGGAGAACCCGTGGCGCGTGCGCTTGTGGGGCGTGGGGAACGAGAACTGGGGCTGCGGCGGGAACATGACGGCGGAGACGTACGCGGCCATGTATAGGCGTTACGCGACGTATTGCCGCGACTACGGGGAGAATCGCCTGTTGAAGATCGCCGGGGGACCGAACGTGGATGATTTTCACTGGATGGAGGTGATGATGCGGGAGATCCCGCTGCACCTGCTGGGCGGCGTGTCGCTGCATAATTACACCTTCACGCGGGCGTGGGCGGACAAGGGCCGGGCCACGGGCTTCACGGAAGACGATTATTTCTCGCTGCTGGAGCACGGGCTGCGGATGGACGGGTTGATCGCGCGGCACGCGGCCATCATGGACCGGTACGATCCGGCGAAGCGCGTGGCGCTGGTGGTGGACGAGTGGGGCGCGTGGTATAACGCGGAACGAGGGACTAACCCGGCGTTCTTGTACCAGCAGAACACGCTGCGGGATGCCCTCCTGGCCGGCATGATCCTGAACGTGTTCCACAAGCATTGCGATCGGGTGCGGGTGGCAAATATCGCGCAGTTGGTGAACGTGCTGCAAGCCTTGTTCCTGACGCGGGGCGAGCAGATGCTGTTGACACCGACGTATTACGTGTTCGACATGTACAAGGTGCACCAGGAGGCGACGATGTTGCCGGTGGAGGTGTCGTGCCCGGGATACGGGCGGCTGGGGCGAGAGATCCCGGCGGTGTCCGCGTCCGCGTCCCGGGACCGGGACGGCCGCGTGCACGTGTCGCTGGTGAACGTCGACCCGGGGAGGGCCATCGAGGTGTCGTGCCCGGTGCGCGGGTTCGACCGGGGAAACCACGCGACGGGCACTATCATCACGGCCCCCGGGATGGACGCGCGCAACACGTTCGAGGAGCCGTCGGCCGTGACATTGCAACCGTTCGCGGGGTTCTCTTTCGAGGGTGGCCTGTTGCGCGTGACGTTGCCGCCGAAGTCGGTGGTGACGGTGGAACTGGACACGCGGTACTCGGCGGCGGCGCTCGTCCCGGAGCCGGCACCCAACCCGTGGCCGGACGACTACACGGGCGTGTCGGCGATGAAAGAGTACAAGCGGTGGGGCACGTACAACGTGCACGACCCCGCCTGTATTCTCGTGGGCGACACCTATTACGCCTATTCGACGGACGCGATCTTCCGGATGGACAGCGCCGCCGTGAAACAGGCGGGTTTGCCGTTCGGGTACGTGCCAATCCGCCGGTCGAAGGATCTGGTGCATTGGGAATTTGTCGGGTGGGCCTTCCGGTCGATCCCGGCGGAGGCGACGGCGTGGGTGAAGCAACAGAACATGGGCTGGGGGGCCTCTAACGTGTGGGCACCTTACGTGGTGCGCTACAAGAACAAGTTCCGCATGTATTATTGCGTGTCGGCGTTCGGGCGACAGACATCGTATATCGGCCTGGCGGAAGCCGCTTCCCCGGAAGGCCCGTGGCAACCGAAGGGATGCGTGGTGAAGACGAAGACGGGCGACGTGATGAACGCGATAGACCCGAGCGTGGTGGTGAACCCGGAGAACGGGGAGACGTGGCTGCATTACGGGTCGTTCTTCGGGGGGTTGCACGTCGTGCAGCTCAACCCGGCGACGGGCCTGACACTGCGGGCGAATGACCAGGGGCACTTAGTGGCCCGCCGTTTTGACGGCAAAAAGAATAACATCGAGGCCCCGGAGGTGATCTACCACCCGGGCCTGAAAAAATATTTCCTGTTTGTCTCCTACGACCCGCTGATGACGACCTACAACGTCCGCGTGGGGCGCTCCGACACGCCCCAGGGCCCTTTCGTCGACTATTTCGGGCATGACATGGCCGACGAGCGGGATGACTTCCCGGTGTTGACCTACCCGTACCAGTTCGAGAACCACCCGGGATGGGCGGGCACGGGCCATTGTGCCGTGTTCGGGGACGCGAAAGGGAACTTTTTTATGGCGCACCAGTCCCGGTTGTCGCCGATGAACCAGTTGATGGTGTTGACCGTCCGCGAGATAAAGTGGACGGCGGACGGGTGGCCGGTAGTCTCCCCGGAGCGCTACGCGGCGACACCGGGAGCGGCGATCGCGGGTGAACAGCTGGCGGGCGAATGGGAGGTGATCGTGCTGACGGGCCAGGTGCCGGAGCGACCGCTGGAGGCGGGGCAGGTGGTACGCAACGAGGTCTTCCTGCGCCAGAACGAGCGGGTCTCCTCGAAGCGGATCATTTTACACGCGGACGGGTCGATGACGGGAGCGTGGGAGGGGACGTGGTCTTTCGAGGCGGGGACGTTGCGGGTGCGGCACGGGGAGACGGCGTTGTCGCTGGCGGTGTGGCCGGGACAGGATTGGGAGAACGAGAAGAAAACAGTGTTGTTCTCCGGGCTGAACGCGTCGGGTTGTTCTGTCTGGGGCAAGAAACGAAAATAATGTAGAACCACTTAAACATAACATTTTATGAATCACCTTATCTCGAAAAGACATTCCCTCGCCTGGGGTATGACCGTGGCGATGGCACTTCTCCTGTCGGCTTGCCTGGAGATGCGCTTGTGGGACGAACCGGCAGGCAACCAGCACAACGATCCGCCCCCGCCACCGGTGGACCGCTCGGCCAAGCTGGTGGCAAAATACACGTTTGAAAACACGCTGGCCAACGAGTCGAACACGGCCTCCACGGGCCAGGCCTTGGCGCTGCCCAGCGGCACGGCACCGGCGTTCGAGGAGAACGCGGGCCGCGGCAGCGTGGTGCTGCACCAGTATTTCGGTTACGCGGACGCTGCCACGACGAGCTACGTGAAGTTCGACAACCCGCTGAAAGGCATCGAGGAGTTGTACGGGGCGTCGGTCTCGCTGTGGGTGCAGCGCTCCGACGGGAACGTGTGGGACGCGATTTGGGCGTTCTTCGACGAGGACAACTCGGACGGCATCGACGGGCGAGTCCACCTGACACCAAACGCCTACCTCGGCTTTAACGGCACGGGCGGGTATTTTGACTGTAACTGGCCAGACAACGTGACGAACGCGATCCCCGTCGGCGAGTGGGCGATGGTGACGGTGACCGTTGACAAGACCGGTTTTTGGATCTACGTCAACGGTAAGTTGAAATACGACATCTCCACGCAGTTGGCCTGGGGTGACAACGGGGGCGGCACGGCCGACAAGTTCAACTACGGCCACGTCGTTAACCTGCTGGCCTCCTCGCCGTTCTTCTACTTAGGCTACGGCTCCTTTTGGGGTTCGGCCGACTTGCTGGTCGACGACCTGCTGATCTATAACGGGGTGTTGACGGCCGCCGAGGTGAGCGCGCTCTACGACTCGTACAGCGGGCTGGTGGCTTACTATAATTTCGAGTCGAACCTGAAAAACGTCGTGAACGAGGCTTCCGAGGGGACGTTGATGCGAGAAGAGAGCGGGACCCTGCCGACGTTCGAGACCGCGGAGGGGTGGAACAGCACGTTTATCCACACCTATTTCGGCTTCTCGAGCGCCGCCACGACGAGTTACGTGAAGTTCGACAACCCGTTGAAGGGGCTTGATGTCAGCGGCGCGACGATCTCCGTGCGGGTCAAGCGGCTCGACGGGGACGTGTGGGACGCGATCTGGGCGTTCTTCGATAATGACCCATCGGACGGTGTCGAAGGGCGATTCTACCTGACTCCGAACGCCTATCTCGGCTTTAACGGCACGGGCGGCTGGTTCGACTGTAACCACCCGGATAACGCGACGAACGCGATCCCCGTCGACGAGTGGGCGATGGTGACGATCACGATCCAGGAGACCAACTTCGGGCTCCACGTCGACGGCGTGAAACGGTACGACAAGATGACGCCCAACACGTGGGGATCAAGCGGCCCGACGGCGACCGAGTTCGACTACACGTTGGTCATGAACCTCCTCAAGTCGTGTCCCCATTTCTACTTCGGGTACGGCTCCTGGTGGGGATCCTCGCCACTGTATCTCGATGACCTGATGATTTACAACCGCGTCTTGTCGGACGGGGAGATCATGAACCTGTACGCCCCGGCGGCGGATTAACTTTACTCGTAATAACTAACGACGTATGAAAAAATACTATTTGATGGCCCTGCTCGTGATGATCAGTCTGGGAGCAGTCGCCCAACAGAATAAGGTGGTCACCGGGGTCGTGAAGGATACGCGCGGGGAGACGCTCGTTGGAGTCAACGTGTTGGAACTCGGCACGACAAACGGGGTAACCACGAATGCCCAGGGGGCTTTCACCCTCACGTTGAAAGGCGAAACCGCCACGT
Source organism: Odoribacteraceae bacterium (assembly GCA_031276355.1). Classification (GTDB taxonomy): domain Bacteria; phylum Bacteroidota; class Bacteroidia; order Bacteroidales; family Marinifilaceae; genus JAIRKS01. The sequence continues at coordinate 15,158 of JAISNC010000077.1, read as the reverse complement.
TGCGCTTTAGCTTTATCAGCTACGTCACGCGGGAGGTAGCGGTGAAAGGCGGCGAGCGGCTCGCGATCACGATGACCGAGCGGGCCGAAGAGCTGGAAGGCGTGGTCGTGGTGGGCTACGGCCAGCAAAAGAAAGAGTCCGTCATAGGGGCCATCTCGCAGATCAACTCCAGGGATTTGTTGAAATCCCCGGCGGCCAACCTCTCGCAGGCGATCTCGGGTAAACTGCCGGGCGTGATCACCACGCAGACTTCCGGCGCGCCCGGCAGCGACGACGTCCTGATCTTCATTCGCGGCCGCGCCTCGTTCACGGGCGACGGCCAGCCCCTCGTGCTCGTGGACGGCGTGGAGCGCTCGTTCTCGCAGATCGCCCCGGACGACATCGCGTCCATCTCCACCCTGAAAGACGCTTCCGCCACGGCCGTCTATGGCGTACGGGGCGCTAACGGGGTGATCCTGATCACGACGAAAAGAGGCCAGGCCCAACGACCGGTCGTGAGTCTCACGGCCAACACGCAGTGGCAACTGCCCACGCGCCAGAACACCTACTTAGACGCTTACCAATCCGTGACGCTCTTGGAAGAGGCGCTGGCGAACGACGGGCTGGCCTCGCAATTCTCGACGCAGGAGCTGGAGATGTACCGCAAATCGGTCGCGGGGGAGCTAACGGGGATTGATGCCATGCGTTACCCGAACGTCGACTGGTACGATTACGTGCTGCGGAAGAGCGCTCCCGCCCAACGCTATAACGTGAACGTGGAAGGAGGGACAGCGCGCATGCACTACTTCGCCTCCGGGGAGCATTACAAGCAAGAGGGGCTATTCAAGAATTTCAGTACCGATCCGTACGGTAACGAGTCGAACTCCAGCTACCGGCGCTACGCTTTTCGGGCCAACCTCGACTTTTTGGTCAACACCGCCCTGACCGTTTCTGTTAATTTCGGCACCCGCTTCGAGGAGCGCCGCGGGCCGAACTCCAACGATTACAGCGGCGGGTACAGCGAGGTGTTCTACGAGTTGAATCACACGCCGGGCTGGCTGTTCCCCGTGGCCTACGAGCTTGGCGACGGCGATGACCGGCAAATATTGTACGGGGGCAACTCTCAAAACCAGAATAACATTGTCGCGCGCCTGGCAAAGGCGGGCTTCTATCGCCAGACGAACACGATCAACGAGACGAACTTTATCGCTAACTACCGCTTGGACAAACTCACGCGCGGGCTTTCCGTCAAAGGCATGGCATCGTTTGACTACGACTCCTGGTACCGCCGCCTGTTCACGGCCAGCTTTGCCACCCACGAGTTGCTGGATTACCAGGACGGCGAGTATGACTTCGCGACCTACAACACGGATACCGAACTGGCCTACGCCGGCAACAACCAGACGACGACGATGAAGATCTACCTCGAGTTCGCGCTCAACTACGCCCGCCGTTTCGGTGTGCACGACGTGACCGGCCTCTTGCTTTATAACCAGAACGACCACCGCTACCAGGCTGATCTGGCCCGGCGTTACCAGGGGCTGGTCGGCCGCGTCACTTACGGGTACAACGACCGTTACTTGGCCGAGATCAACTTCGGGTATAACGGCTCGGAGAATTTCATGAAGGGCAAACGTTTCGGCTTCTTCCCCTCCGTCTCGCTGGGGTGGAGGGCGAGTAACGAGGCGTTCATGGAACCGTTCGGCCACTGGTTAGATAACCTGAAACTCCGGGTCTCTTACGGCGAAGTGGGCAACGACCGCACGCAACAACGCTTCCTGTACGTGCCCGTGTGGACGCAGCTCGGCACCGCCTACACGTTCGGGAATAGCTCGGCCCGCGGCGGGATCTACGAGAGCCAGTACCCGAACTACGACGTGACCTGGGAACGCGCCAGGAAGTACAACGCCGCCGTCGAGTTCGGCCTCTTCAAGACGGTGAACGGGAGCATCGACCTCTTCCACGAGAGCCGGGTAGACATTCTCACCCCTCACCTTACCCGTCCGCAATGGGTGGGCGTTAACTTGGCCAACGGGAACCTGGGCGAGACCCGGAATAGCGGTTTCGAGTTCGAGTTGCGCCACCAGGGACGCCTCGGCCCGGATTTCAGGTACAACGCGAGCGTTAGCCTTACCCACGCCCGCAACGAGATCGTCACGATGGACGAGCCGGCCGCGAAGACCGCCTATCGCAAGCAAGCCGGGCACCCGATCAGCCAATATTTCGGGCTGGTGTGCGACGGTTTCGTGACCGCCGCGGATCTATCAAACCCGGATTTCCCCGTCTCCACGTTCGGCGACGTGAAGGTGGGCGACTTGAAATACCGGGATATGAATAGCGATAAGTTCATTGACGACCGGGATGTCACCTGCATCGGTTACAGCGATATTCCCGAGAACACGTACGCCTTTACCCTGGGATGCGACTGGAAGGGTGTCTCCTTTAGCGCCATGTTCCAGGGAGTAAGCGGCGTTTCCCGCTATTACGATGCCGAGGCGATGTTCGCCTTCGTCGATGGCGGGAAGGTCAAGGAGCATCACCTGGAGCGCTGGAACCCCGCGCTCCCCGAGAGCGAGAACCTGGCCAGGGCGAACTACCCGCTGCTGCATTACGACGATCACGGTGCCCATAACCAACGCCTCAACTCGTTTTTCTTGAAGAACGGCGCTTTCCTGCGGTTGAAAAACATTGAATTGAGCTACTCCCTGCCGCGGGAGACCATCTCCAGGTGGTACATGAATGACCTTCGCTTTTACGTGAACGCCAATAACCTGATCACGTGGGATCACTTGGACGGGCTGGTAGACCCGGAAAGCAACGGCTCGAATCGCTACCCGATCATGAAGGCCGTGAACGTGGGTGTTAATATCAGATTCTAAAACTACATGACTATGAAAAGATCTATCTGGCTTATCGTTTTACCCGTTCTCTTTCCACTGGCCGCCTTGACCACCGCCTGCGAAGATATCTTCGGGGATTTCTTGGACAAGCAACCCAGCAATGAATTGACCGGCGAAGAGGTGTTCGCGCTCTGGACAAACGCGGAGAAATTCCATTATGACACCTATAACTTCCTGAGGCACGGTGCCAGGCGCATTAACCGCTCGTGGCTGGATGCCGCCACCGATCTCGCCCATACCAGCTACACGGCCGGGGGCACCCGCACCAGCTTCAATATCGGGAACTATTACGCGAGCAGCGGGGCACCCGAGTTGACGGGTACCTGGGAACATTACTACCGGGGCATCCGCAAGTGTAACATGCTTCTCCATAACATCGACACCGTCCCCCGCGCCGCCGACCTGTCGAACGAGAATTACGAGCGGGACAAGATGAACTTCAAATCGGAATCCCGCTTCCTCCGCGCCTATTTCTACTGGGAGCTTTTCCTTCGCTACGGGCCGGTGCCCATCATCAAGGATGTGCTGGACCCGGACGGGGAGCTACTCGCGGGGTACACCACGCGTCCCTCTAACGGGGATTTCCTCGACTTCGTGATGCGAGAGCTTGCCGAATGTGAGGCCGGGTTGATGGAGAAGCCCGATCCCGCGACGCAAGACAACCTCGTGGGGCGCGTCTGCAAACCCGTGGCTGCCGCCCTGCGCTCCCGGATCGCGCTCTACATGGCCAGCCCGCGTTACGGCCTGATCGGCTGGCAGGCCGCCGCCGACACGGCTCGCAACTTCATCACCCGGTACGGGAGTCGCTACTCCCTCCAGCCGGACTACGCGAATGCCATCCTGACGGTGGTACACCAGGGAAACAACGAGGTCATCTTCTGGAGAAACGACACCCGGGTCGGCTGGAGCGCGATCTCCGATGACTCGCCGGTGGGCGAGGGAGGAAGCGGCGGCCTGTGTCCCTCCCAGAACCTGGTCGACATGTACGACATGGCCAACGGCCTCTCTCCTTTCGCCGAGTACGACAACACGGGGGCCCCCGTCTACGACGGCACGACCACTCCCGCCATCCATGCCGCCAGCGGGTACAGCGAAGCAACCCCCTACGCCGGCCGCGATCCCCGCTTCTACGCCTCGGTGCTCTATCACCAGGCCACGTGGAACGGTGCCGCGATCGACGTGACAAGAGGCGGCCGCGATAACCCTTCCGGCAACGCGAACGCGACCCCCACGGGCTATTACCTGAAGAAGTACATCCCCGAGAACATCCTCTCGAATAACCACGCCGGGAGCGCCTACCGCAACTGGATCTTCATCCGCTACGCCGAGATTCTCTTGAACCTCGCCGAGGCGGTGAACGAGGTGCAAGGTCCCTGCGACGAAGTCTTCAACGCGTTGCAACTGCTCCGCGACCGCGCCGGGATGACGGCGCGACTCGCCGATCGCCCCGACCTCTACTCCCAAAGCGCGCTGCGTAACTTCATCCGCAAGGAGCGCGCCGTCGAGCTGGCTTTTGAAGAGCACCGCGCGTGGGATCTCCGGCGCTGGAACGTGGCCGTGGAGGCCCTCGCCCGCCCGATCTATGGCATCGAAGTGACGCGCGACGGCTCGGGCGACCCGCTCTACACCCGCAAGGTCGTTCAACGGCGCATCTTCTCCGAGAAGATGTACCTCTACCCCATCCCGGAGAGCGAAGTCTGGAAAACGAATATCACGAATAACCAGGGTTGGAACTAAAAATCAAAGAATATGTTTAACACGATACATTTATACACCGCGACAGGATACCGGCATATCCTGCTTATCGCCGCGCTGTTGTGCTCCTTCTCCTTTGCCCGGGCGCAAGAGACCTTGCACGGTCGCATCGCGGACAAGGAAGGCAAGCCCATCAGCGGGGCTGTCGTCAACGTGGCCGAGGCAAGTCGCATCGCCCTTTCGGACGCCAACGGGCTGTTTAGCCTCAAGAACGTCAAAGCGGGCGATGAGTTGATCGTCACGTGCCCCGGGTACAAGACCCTCTCCACGTTTGCCGCCTTTACCGGGGAGCTCTTTACCGTCGAGATGGAGGGCGATACGGACGAGTACGCGCACGCCACGCCGCTCCCCTTCGGCAAGCAAAAGAGAAAGTTCGTCACCGCCGCCACGTCGGTCGTCACCGGCGCGGAGTTAGAGAAGCACCCCATTACCGTGCTCCAGAACGCCTTCACCTCTACCGTCACCGGTGTCGAGACCTACGAGGCGCAATCCGAGCCGGGATGGTCCGAGTCGGCGCTATACATCCGCGGCATACGTACCATGAACAGCGCCGCGCGCGCTCCCCTGATCATCGTCGATAACATGGAGCGCGACCTCTCGTTCCTCGACGCTTATCCCATCGAGTCGATCACGATCCTCAAGGATGCCGCCGCCGCGGCTATCTACGGCATGCGCGGGGCCAACGGCGTTGTCCTCGTGACCACCCGGCGCGGCGCTCCCGGGAAGACGAATATCAATTTCACGCAGGAGTTCGGGTTCCAAACCCTCGCGGGCATACCGGAGAGCCAGAACTCCTACAACTACGCCCTCACGCGCAACCAGGCGCTCTACCTTGACGGCGGCCTGCCGGAGTTCTCCGACGAGGATATACAGCACTATTACGAGGCCGCCAAGGGCACCCTCGACCCGGCCCTGAAGTACAAATACTTCAGCACGAACTGGCACGATGTCATGCTGCGCGAACTCGCCCCGCAACATCGCACGAACCTCTCCGTCAGCGGGGGGAACAACCGCACGCGTTACTTCCTCTCCTTCTCTTACCTCCACCAGGAGGGGTTATACGATACCCGCTGGACCGAGTGGAATAGCGGCTACTCCACGCAGCACGTGCTCGACCGCTTCAACCTGCGGTCCAACATCGACATGGACATCAACCGTTTCCTCGATGTCTCCCTCGACCTCGGGGGGCGCATCGACAACATCGTCCAGCCGGGCATCGACACGTGGAACCTCTTTACCTGGGGGGCCGGCGAGAACAAGCCCATCTTCCCCGTCTTCTGTCCCGACGGCAGTTTCTTCATGCCCACCGAGAGCGACAGTAAAAACGGTGCCGCCCAGATCGCCGGGCGGGGCATCGAGACCAACCGGCGGCGAAATCTCTACACCAATGCCACCGCCACCGGCAACCTCGACTTCATCACGGAAGGCCTCAAGGCGAAGGTCACCGTCGGTTTTGACTCCTACGAAATCTTCCAGGCCGTGCAGCGCTCCGACATCGATGTCTATTACTACAACTTCGGGGCGGACGTGAGTGATCCCTCCGAGTACGAGTACAAACGCATGAGGACGGGCATCGCCCTCCCCAACCCCTCGACCACCCCGCGCGACTACTACTACAACATCAACGCGATCGGCGGCCTGGAATACAATCGCGCTTTCGGGCGGCACGTCGTCGAGGCCCGCGCCTTCCTGCGTACCTACAAGAACGTCGTGCGGGGACAGAACTCCTCGAACCGCTACCTCTCCTACAACGCGGCGGCCACCTATATCTACGATAACCGTTACGTGCTCTCCGGCAACCTCTCCTACATGGGAGGCGATAACTTCGCCCCCTCCGAGCGTTTCGCCGCGTTCCCCGGCATCTCCGCCGCCTGGGTGCTCTCGGAAGAGCCTTGGCTCAAGAGCGATTGCCTGCGCCTGCTCAAGTTGCGCGCCTCCTACGGCACCGCCGGGCAGGCCAACGTCGGTGCCGGTCGCTACCCTTACCAGGGCACCTACGCCGAGGGCAACGGGTACAACTTCGGCACGTCGCAGGCCGCCATGCGGGGAAGCTACGAGTCCACCACCGGCAACAAGAACATCAAGTGGGAACTCTCCACCATGCTGAACGTGGGCCTCGACTTTGACCTCCTCGACAAGCGATTCCACGGCTCCGTCGACCTCTTCAAGGAGTGGCGGTCCAATATTCTCGTCACCCGTTCCACCATTCCTTGGCTCTACGGTGCCGACGTGCCACAAGACTCCTACGGCACGGCCGAAACACGCGGCGTCGAGTTGACCCTCGGCCATGCCAACCGGATCGGGGACTTTCATTACTACCTCGAGGGCCTCCTCACGTGGAATACCAACAAGATTACCGAGATGGACGAGCTGCCTCCCAACTTCGACTATCAAGCCCGCACGGGAAACAGGATCGACCAGCACCAGCTGCTGCAATGGGTGCAGTGGGCCTCCGATCCCGACCTGATCCCCGCCTCGCGCCAGGATGCCATCGACAATCCCGATAAATACCCCTGGCACGCCGCCGGTAAATACAAGCTCGGGAACGCCGTTTTCAAGGATGTCAACAAGGATCGCGTCATCGACAGCTACGACAAGATCCCCGACGGCTACACGAACATCCCCGAGCTCCTCCCCTCGTTGAAGGTCGGCCTCGGGTGGAAAGGATTCGACGCCCGCGTCATCCTCACCGCCTACCTCAACCGTACCGTCGAGTGTCGCGAGAACATGGACTACGGTTTCGGCTGGGGGGGAACCGCCACGCACGCCGTCACCAGCACCTGGGGATACTATAACGACGACCCCAACGACCCGCGCAACACGCGCGCCAAGTATCCCCGCCTCTCCACGATGTTCAGCGACATTGACAGGAACTACCCCTATAATGAATCGACCATCTGGTTCCAGAACGGCGACTTCCTCTCCGTCCGCAACATCGAGGTGGGCTACTCGCTGCCCGGCTCCCTCGTCGCGAAAGCGTACATGACGCGGTGCCGGCTCTACTTCAGTGGCTACAATCTCTTCACGTATAGCCACCTTCCCAAGGGTTTCGACCCGGAGAATCCCACCAACTACATCTGGGCCTATCCCAAGACGAAATCCTTCTCCATCGGATTGAATATAAGTTTTTAACTCATCGACACGACCATGAAACATAACTATACACGCGACGATACCCCCCGCCGGCGCCGCTTGGCCCGCGCGCTGCTGCTGGTGCCCGTATCACTGCTTCTCGCTTGCAGCGATTTTCTCGACAAGGAGTACGACGCCTCGCTCTCCGAGGAGAAGGTGTTTGCCAACCAAACCTTGACGCGGCAGTTCCTCGCCAACATCTACACGAACCTCCCGGACGGCATCTCGGGCTACTCCGACGACCAGTTCCTCGGTGCCTCGCGCGACTGCATGACCGATAACGCGACCTCTTTCTGGGGATTACACTATTATAACAAGATCAACACCGACGCTTATACCGCCGCCGATCATCCCCTGCTCGCGTTTTGGAATACCGACTTCGCCGGGATCCGCAAGTGCAACATCTTCCTCACCAACGCCCGGCCCGCCGTCGTCGGTAACGCCGCGGTCGCCGGCGACGACAATCACCTCTACGATCGCTACCGGGCCGAGGCCCGCCTCCTCCGGGCGATCTTCCACTTCGACCTCGTCTGCTGGTTTGGCAACGCCCCCGTCCTCGGCGAGGACGATAACGGCAATCCCATCATCCTCGACATGAACCGCCAGGAGGAGATGAATCTCCACCGGCAGCCTGCCGCCGACGTGCTCGCGTGGGTGGCCGCCCAGTGTGACTCCATCAAGGACGCGCTTCCCTTCCGGTACGCGAACGAGGAGGTGAACTGGGGCCGCGTCAACGGTGCCGCGGCGTACGCCTTGAAGTCGCGGGCGCTCCTCTACCGGGCCTCGAAACTCAACAACCCCGAGGATAATCGCGACTACTGGCTCGCCGCCAAACAGGCGGCCCTCGATTTCATCGCGCGCAATAACGCCTCCGCCCGCCCGTATCTTCTCTATCCCGACTACCAGCGGTGTTTCTACGAGAATCCCACCCTCAACGGGGAGATCATCCTCGCCCGCTCTGTCTGGAACACCAACCGCGTTGATCTACAACTCTTGCCCCCCGGCTTCACCGGTTCCGTCTCCGGGGCCGGTCGCACGAATCCCACCCAGAACTTCGTCGACTGCTTCGAGATGACCAACGGCAAGCGCGTCGACGAGGCCGGTTCGACCTACGATCCCGCGCGCCCCTACGACAATCGCGATCCCCGCCTCGAGGCCATCGTCTTCCACCACGGGTCGCGCTGGGGACGCGCCGACCAGGGCGAGGAGCGCCTTGTTGACGTGCACTTCAACTCCGCCACCGATAAGGGCGCCGACTACCGCGAGTCGATGGGCGGCACCTACACCGGTTACTACCTCAAGAAGTACGTGAATCCCTCCCTGATCCTCAAGGCACCCCAGAACTTTCCCCACGCCTGGATCATCTTCCGCTATGCCGAGATCCTCCTGAACGCCGCCGAGGCGATCAACGAGGCGGACGGGCCGACCGACGCGTATCAGTACGTCAACGCCGTGCGCGCCCGGACGGGCGTCAATATGCCGGCCCTCTCGGGCCTGTCGCGGGAAGAGCTACGGGAGCGGATCCGCAACGAGCGCCGCGTGGAGCTGTCGTTCGAGGATCACCGCTTCTTCGACCTGCGCCGCTGGCGGGCCTACGACGGTGTCACGGCCACCAACGAACTCGCGAAGCCTCGCCACGAGCAACTCCTCAACATGTACGGCGTGCAAGTCACCCTCTCCGGTGCCACGCCCACGTACTTGTTTACCGGCCCTCCCGGCACGCCGGGCAATGACATGGATCTCCGCGTCTTCAATAACCCGAAGAATTATTACTTCCCCATCCCCGACTCCGAGACGAAACGCGCGCCGAATCTCGGGCAAAATACCGACTGGGATGCCGGCGAATGACGAAACGGCCGGGGAGTCGCGTCGCGGGGCCGGGAATCGTTCCCGCGTCCCCGCCCTCGACCTAAACTGCCATTTTGTCGCTAAACGCGCGGACGGCCGCGCTCCGAGCGCGGTCGTTGTCGCTAAAAGCGCGGATGACCGCGCTCCGAGCGCGGCCGTTGTCGCTAAAAGCGCGGACAACCGCGCTCCGAGCGCGGCCGTTGTCAGTAAAAGCGCGGCCGACCGCGCTCCGAGCGCGGAAATCCTCGCTCCGGGCGAGGAATCCCGGGTAAAAGGAAAGAAAATTCCCCGGAACCCGGCTTTCGAGACAGCCTCCCTCTCTATTTTTTGTTATCTTTACACCATTAAAATCACTTGGTCATGCCACACGTCAGGATTTTACACGTTATCATACTCCTCCTCCTTTCCGGGGCCTGCTCGGAAAGAGAGAAAATCATGGATCCGATCGCCCCGCCGCCGGAAGAACCCGCGCCCCCTGCCGCGACGGATAGTATCGTCCTCGGCGATCTCGTCGTTTCGGAGATTACCCTCAACGGCGCCCGCCTCGTCGCCTCGCTTGCCAACACGAGCGACGAGACCGTGATCACCAAAGGTTTCTGTTACTCGCTTCTCTCCCCGCCCACGCTCGAGGATCACGTCGTGACCGTTGACGATGCCGCCTTTTCGGCCCTCCTTTCCGGTCTCTCCCCCAACACCTCCTATGCCGCCCGCGCCTTCGTGACCACCAACGAACGCACCCTCTACGGCCCCGTCAACCGCTTCCGCACGCTGCCCGACGGCCTCGCGAGCTTCACGGCACCTGCCTACGCCGACGACTACAGCCCCATCAGCAGCTGGAGCAACCGCTCGCGATGGAACCTCGCCAATGTCCACGATCCTACCGTCGAGAAGTGCGGCGACTATTTCTACATGTACGCTACCGATGCCTCCTACGGCAATGCCCACGTCGGGTACGGCCACTTCCCGTACCGCCGCTCCCGCGACCTGGTCAACTGGGAGTTCCTCGGGATGGCCATGCCCGAAACGCCTCCCGCCTGGATCAAGGATACCCTCAACAACATCCGCGGCCGCCTCGGCCTCGCCCCCATCGCTAACCCCGCGTACGGCTACTGGGCACCGGTGGTCAGGCGCGTGGGCAACACGTACCGCCTGTATTATAGCATCCCCGTCGACAACTACATCGCGAGCGGTCTACCCAACACGCCGGCCAACTTCGACAACTCCTGGACGGAACGCGCTTTTATCGGCCTCATGGAGACCGACGACCTCGCCTCGAACGCCTGGGAGGATAAAGGGATGGTCGTTTACTCGGCCACCGATCGCGGCACCAACTGGTCGCGGCCCAGCTCGACTAACTGGAGCGCCTACTTCAAGTGGAACGCCATCGACCCCTCCCTCCTCGTCGATAACGACGGGAAGCACTGGTTGGTCTACGGCTCTTGGCACTCCGGGATCGTCGCTCTCGAGCTGGATCCCGCTACCGGCAAACCCTTCTCCCTCGATAACGAACCGGCCGACTTCGGCACCCGCGTCGCCCGCCGGACGAATAGCGACAACAACCGCTGGCAGGCGCAGGAAGCCCCCGAGATCATCTACAACCCGGAGACCGGCTACTACTACCTCTTCCTCGCCTACGACGAGCTTGCCGTCGCCTACAACACGCGCGTCTGCCGCTCCCGCTCCATCACCGGCCCCTACGAGGGGTACAACGGCGCGAACATCACCGCCGGTGCCGACTGCTTCCCGGTCATCACCCATCCCTACCGGTTCAGCGGCCACTCCGGTTGGGTCGGCATCTCCCACTGTTGCGTCTTCCGTGATCCCGATACCGGCCAATGGTTCTTCGCCTCGCAGGGTCGTCTACCCGAGAACACCAACGGCAACGCTTACAGCAACGCCATCATGATGGGGCACGTCCGGGAGATCGAGTGGACGGAGAACGGCTGGCCCGTCGTCATGCCCGAACGCTACGCGGGAGTCCCCCGCGTGAGCATCTCGGAGGGCGAGATCGCCGGCACGTGGGAAAACATATTTCTCAATTATAGCAGCGGGCGGCAGCAGGTGGCCACGGAGCTCGTCCTCTCTGCCGACAAGCAAGTGTCGGGTGCCATCACCGGGAGCTGGGCCTACGACCCGCTCGCCGGCATCCTCTCGCTCGGCGAACACCGCGTCCTCCTCCGCCGGGGCCTCGACTGGGAGGCCAACCCGCGCGTGCCCACCCTCGTCTACGCCGGGATCACCGCGCAAGGAGTCTCCATCTGGGGAAAGAAAAAGTAAGCTGATCACACGAATAACATAAAATCAAACACGCGTATGAAACACATCATTTACCATTCCATCGCCTGCCTCGCGTTGCTCTGCCTCGCCCGCGAGGTCGTCGCGCAAGAGGCCGTCGAGCTACGCCTCGACACGAGAAAAGCGGGGGCCGTCATCCACCCCACCATGTACGGGCTTTTTTTCGAGGATATTAACTTCGCGGCCGACGGGGGGCTTTACGCCGAATTAGTCAAAAACCGCTCCTTCGACTTTCCCCAGCCCCTGATGGGGTGGAAGAGCTTCGGCAACGTCAAGGTCACGCGCGAGCGGCCCCTCTTCGAGCGCAACCCCAACCATGTCATCCTCTCCTACCCCGGGCACGACCACAAGCACACCGGCCTCGAGAACGAGGGGTTCGTCGGCATGGGCTTCAAGGAGAACGCCGCCTACCGCTTCTCCGTGTGGGCAAAAAATATGAATCCCGCCGGGCCGCAGAAAATCCGGGTAGAGCTAATCAACACGCGCGACTACATCCTCGCCCGCGAGGAGATCACCATCGACTCCCCCGGCTGGAAGAAGTACTCCGTCACCCTCCGCTCCCGCTCCGGTGAACCCAAGGGGCGCTTGCGGGTATTCCTCGCCTCGCGCGGCTCCGTCGCCCTCGAGCACGTCTCCCTTTTTCCCGTGGAGACCTACAAGGGGCGCGAGAACGGCTTGCGCGCCGACCTCGCCACGATGCTCGAGGCGCTTGAGCCGGGCATCTTCCGCTTCCCCGGCGGCTGCATCGTCGAGGGAACGGACCTCGCCACGCGCTACAACTGGAAAAACAGCGTCGGGCTTGTCGAGAACCGTCCCGTCAACGAGAATCGCTGGCACTATACCTTCGCCGACCGCCTCTTTCCCGACTACTTCCAGTCGTACGGCCTTGGCTTCTACGAGTTCTTTCTCCTCTCCGAGGACATCGGTGCCGAACCCCTCCCCGTGCTCTCCTGCGGCCTCGCCTGCCAGTTCCAGAACAACGGCGAGGAGTGCCACGTCCCGGTGGATGCCCTTGACGACTACATCCGGGATGCCCTCGACCTGATCGAGTTCGCCAACGGCGACCCCTCCACCGCCTGGGGCAAGTTGCGGGCCGAGATGGGCCACCCGGCACCCTTTCACTTGAAATACATCGCCATCGGCAACGAGCAGTGGGGGCCGGAATACGTCACCCGCCTGGCCCCCTTCGTGAAGGCCATCCGCGCGAAATACCCCGCGATCAAGATCGTCGGGAGCGCTGGCCCCTACGCCGAGGGCGGGCTGTTCGACTACCTCTGGCCGGAGATGAAGCGCTTGAACGCGGATCTCGTCGACGAGCATTACTACAAGGATCCTGCCTGGTTCCTCAAGAACGCCGCCCGCTACGACGCGTACGACCGGAAGGGGCCGGCCGTCTTCGCCGGCGAGTACGCCTGTCACATGCCCAACCGGGCGAACAACTTCGCCTCGGCCCTCTGCGAGGCGGCCTTCATGACCGGCCTCGAGCGCAACGCCGACCTGGTGCAGATGGCCACGTACGCCCCCCTCTTCGCGCACGTGGAGGCTTGGCAGTGGCGTCCCGACCTGATCTGGTTTGACAACACCCGCGCCGTGGCCACGCCCAATTATTACGTCCAGCAGCTCTTCTCGCTCAACAAGGGGACGCGCGTCATGCCGCTGACGTTGAACGGCAAGCCCGCCACCGGTGCCGATGGCCTCTACGCCTCGGCCGTCCGCGACGACGGGGAGAAGTGCTATATCGTCAAGGTGGTGAACACCGCCGAGAAGGAGCGTCCCGTCCAGGTGCTTCTCGATAACCTGAAGCGGGGCACGCGCCTCCGCCCCGAGGTGCATGTCACGACGCTCAGGGCCGACGGGAACCAGGAGAACACGTTGGATGACCCCGCGGCCGTCACCCCCGTCACCTCTACCCTCCCCCTGAACGGCAACGCCGTGCAGTTCTCCGCTCCACCCGCCTCGTTCTCCGTTTACAAGGTGGCGTACGAGTGAGCGTTATTGCCAAAATGAATAACGTTATTCACCACCCGGGATCGGGCTATTGTAGGGGCGGGGTTCGCCGCCCCACGTCCGGCATCACGCGGGCAGGCGAACCCCGCCCCTACACCTCCGGGCGTTGCATCTACGGCGGGATGTGCCCCGGGTAACCGGGCGTGAATGAGAAATCGATGGCTTCTGGACGGGATGTGCGGGCGGTTTTCGTCATCGCGAACCCGAAGGGTGAAGCAATCCAGGAATTTACGGGTTTCTGGATTGCTTCCCGCTGTGCGGATCGCGATGACGAGATTTCCTTATAACCTGAGTTTTGGATAAAATAAACCTCATTTTTACCTCATTCAATCAACAAAACAACCTAAGTAGGGGGCAATTAGATACGATATCCGGTAACCTCATTAGCTCATTAATTTACCCGTTTCTTATAAAGAGCGTTGTCCCGCGCCCCTCCTCATGCTTCTTTCTCTTTTAGCCTCTGCTCTTTTTCTCTCTTTCTTCTCTCTTTTTCCTTTTTGTCCTCCTCATCCATCTTTTTTCTCCAATCCGCTGTTCTTATCAGGATATAAAGGCAAAAAAGCATTATCAAGGCTATCATGCCGGCGTTTATAGACCCCTCCTCAAAGGAGGAGAATCCCCCCTTGCTTATGAGAGGCTTTAGCAGGTATGCTATCACGGCAGCCGTGAAGCTACTTTTCCACAGTATCTTATACCTTTCAGTAAAAAATCTTTTCATATCATTCTATTTTAAAGTTACGAGGGTGTGTCAAAAGAGTCGGATTTCGGGAGTGATCTCTCGTTAATCCACGCTCTCTTTCTCTTTCGGTGTTGTGTCCTCCTTTTTCTCTGGCTCCTGTACTACTTTCATAACGAGTAAGAAAAAGTATCCGATCAAGGTACCTATGCCAATCATTATAAATACCTCCTCGGGAGGGGAGAATCTATCCTTGCCCACGATAAGAGGTCGCAGTAGGACAGTTACTATAACCGCGAGAATAACAGACTTGTATATTAGTCGTTTCTGTTCGTCAGTAAGTTTCTTTTTCATAGTGTTACTATTTAGGGAGGAGGGAGACGAAGCGTGATCGCTAAAATCTCGTCCCGAAAATGCCGTTTATTATGATCGAATCCCGTTGGTAAACGGTATTGTACAAGACTCCCTTCAACCTAACAAAAAGAGCAGGTTGCTCAGGTTTATCCTCGGGATAGCTCACCGTTTGGAAAACTTCTGCATGAACAGGCTGATCGCTTTTCGGAAAA
>JAISNC010000064.1 GCA_031276355.1 Odoribacteraceae bacterium | reverse complement strand
GGCATCAAGTGATTACCTACCGCATTCCGAAAAGTTGTTCCTCTCGTGGGTGGTCAATTTCTTGAAATCCTTGTCCCCGCTGGTGGGGCAAGTGGGGTTCCCGGTCGACAAGTACCAGGAACTCTCCGCGGCGCGCGACGACTTCGCGTTGAAACTCAAGACGGCCGTGGAGCCGTCCACCCGCACCCCGGTGGCCGTGCGGGCGAAAAACGACGCCCGGGCGCTGCTCGAGAGATGCACCCGGAAGGCGGTGGCCGAGTACCTGGCCAACAATCACCTGCTCGACGATCCCGGCCGCGTCAGCCTGGGCTTGCCCCCGCGCAAGACGACGCGCTCCCCGGCGCCGACGCCAACGACCGCCCCGGGCTTCAGCATCAACCCCCTGGCCGGGAGGCGCCTGGAGGCGCGTTTCCACGCGCGCGGCAAGGAGGGGGAGCGGCGCCAGGCCAAGCCCTTCGGCGTGCACGGCGCGGAGATCGCGTGGGCGATCCTCGACGCGCCGCCGGCGTCCCACGTCGACCTGGTGCACTCGACGTTCGGCACCCGCTCGCCCTACATCTTCCAGTTCGACTTCCCCGACGCCGGCAAGCGCCTCTATTGCTGCCTCCGCTGGGAGAACACCCGCGGCGAGAAAGGGCCGTGGAGCGAGATACAGTCCGCGATCATCCCCTGACCGCGGCGCGCGTGAAACCATAACGAGCCAGTCATGGAATTAGCGAAACGGGTAGCGCTTTTTCAAGCGGGGGATGAAGGTGCTTCCCGGGAGATATACGAACGGCACGCTCCCCCGGCGCGTTGTTTCGCGGCGAGGTACGCGCGGGAGCGGGAGGAGATCGACGACGCGGCGCAGGAGGCTTTCGAGACAACCACGTGAGGTGGGGCGAAAGATTCTTCGCCCCTACACCCGGACGTTATCGCGACCCGCGTGTCCCGTCATCGCGCATCCGAAGGGTGAAGCAATCCAGGGACTCACGGGTTCCTGGATTGCCTCCCGCTACCAATGACGAAAACCGGCTTTTGACACACCCTCCTCGAAATAATGTAACAGTCAACCGGGTCTCCAGGGGTTCGTCGTCCGCGGGCTCGAACGTGATCGTGGCCGCCGCTCCCCCGGCGTGACGGCCCGGCCCAGGCGCAAATTTGTAACCGGATCGTCACGATAACGTGTGCCCCGCGTAATAGGCCGTCTCTACTTTTGTAGCATTATAAAGAGAACGATCATGAACTTTAAAACACGCGTACATGAACAAAAAAGATGGGCGCTTCCCACCGGCGTGGGGCGAGAGGATTTCACTCTTGCTTATCATCGTGATCTCGAAATAGATCGAGCATGTTTTTTTTCATACAGGGACTGTCTCGCGAGCGATCGCGGGCAGTCTCACTTTACGCGAACAGCCTTGATGCACGAGTATTTTTAAATAATTTCAACGATCTGTTTACTTGATAACATCAAAATAACGTGTTACAGTTACATCAAAAATTCATTATTAGGACACCATGAATACCATCTACTCGTTTATTCTCCAAAGCGCCCTCCTCGTCCTCGCTTCTTGTGGCGGGAATGCACCCACTTCCATCCTTCATATCTCGTCCCTCGAGAAGCAGATCGGTGTCTTCGGGGAAACGCTCTCGATCAACGGAAGCGGTTTTAGCCCGGGAGTGGCGGGTAATACAGTGTTGTTCGGTACTCGAAAGGCCGAAGTCGTTCATGCCGTCCCCACCCGCCTGGAAGTCATCGTGCCGTACAATTACACGGACAGCGCGGACGTGCGTGTCATGAATGAACGAAGAGAGGTTTCCAATAGTCTCGTCTTCAAGTACGATCTCCCCGCCTGCGACTCCATCGCGATTGTCACGGCCGAGTGGCAACGTGAAACGATCCGGGAAGATGTCACGTGGCGCTCTGCCCGCTTCCGTCTTTTCGATGCCCCGCGTTCCGTGAACGTGTTGGAAATAACCCCCTCTGCCTCCACGAGGATAGGAATCGCGTACACCACCGGGGGCGTGAAGAAAAGCAGTGACCTGTGTGTAGAGGAAGGAGCCATCGCCGGGATCAACGCGGGGTACTTCAACGCGACAGGCCCCGCCGATTACTTGCGGATCGATGGTGAAGTCATCACGACCGGCCGCGATTACATGACTTATGTCGATGCGCTCTTGAGCTTGGAGGAAAATAACATCATCCGTTTTTTCAAGTTAGACAACAGTAACGTCAGTGCCCGGGTTTTCCCCGGCACCACCCTTTTAGCGTGCGGTCCCCTCCTCCTTTCCGCTTCCGAGATCCTTCCTCAAGGCCTCGAGACCCATTACACGGAGACTCACCCGCGCACGGCAATTGGACGTACGGCGACAGACAAGATCCTGATGATCACCGTTGACGGCCGTTTTCCGGATGTTGCCGTCGGGTTATCGACGCGGGATCTGGCATTTCTTATGCGTGTTTTGGGCGCGGTAGATGCCATGAATCTTGACGGGGGAGGTTCCACTACCATGTATGTTAAAGATCGCGGAGAGTCCGGAGTCGTGAATTATCCTTGTGATAACGGCACGTTTAATCACGCGGGCGAGAGGAGCGTGGGGAGTGTTATATACATCAAGTAAAAAAGGTACTCCACCTTGCTCGAGGAACTAAAAAAACACCAACGTCCAGGACAGGGAAGCCCGAAGCGTCAAAATACGAGCGTGGCGGCGCATGGTCTTGCCGGATAAATAGCCACTCCTTATTAAGACATCATTTTATTGGATATCAATAAAATAATTGTAAAAGATTTGGCATTTTCAACCGGTTTTTGTAAGTTCACGCCATAAAAAGCGGAAAATCATGTTAGGCAAATTACCCGTGGATTATTTTTCGCCTGTTTTTTCCACAAGATTTTTGTCGTGTCGCGGCTTGAAAAAGGAGTTAATAAGGACTGACTAAATAATTTCAACGATCTGTTTACTTGATAATATCAAAATAACGTGTTACAGTTACATCAAAAATTCATTATTAGGACACCATGAGTACCATCTACTCGTTTATTCTCCGAAGCGCCCTCCTCGTCCTCTCTTCTTGTAGCGGGGATGTGCCCGCTTCCATCCTCCATACCTCGTCCCTCGAGAAGCAGATCGGCATTTTCGGGGAAACGCTCTCGATCAACGGAAGCGGCTTTAACCCGGGGGTGACGGGTAATACAGTGTTGTAACGGCAATTTGAAATGCCACCCATCTTATTACAAGCCTCTGCGCATAAACGCTCGTGTTTAAACTGTGCCTGCAAGCGGGTACAACTCCTACTCCCGAAGGCGAGTCTCTATTTGTTTAATGACGGCCCGCGTGTTCGATGGCCTCGCGACCGGCCCGCGTGACTTGCCCTCCTTGTCGATCAGCATATACGTGGGAAACCCGCTGATGTCGTTCGCCCCCAGAAAAGCTTTCGACGCGTCCTCGTCTAAATAATAGTGCTCGCCGGGGATCGCCTCTTTATAGACCGTTTTCGTCCACTCCTCGGCTGTCGAGTTTAAACAGATAGCGATGAAAACGACGCCTTTCCCCGCGAAATGGTCGTGTAAAGCGGGCATGTATTTCATCTCCTCTATGCAGGGGGCGCACCACGTCGCCCAGACATCCGCGTAGAGCACCTTGTTTTTATGACGTTCAAGCAGGTAGGGGATTAGATCGATGCCCGGCAGCGGGGTAACACGCCGATCCTGCACGTCAAGACGGGCAAAGCCCTTCACCGTTCCGGCGAGCGGTAGTGCCTCGCTCTCCCCGGCTAACTTTTCCCGGGCAAGGGATGCTATCTTTTCGTTGAAGAGGGGGCGCGAAAAAAAATCCCAGCTTGTCGAATCGTACAACCCCGGGGTTTTATTGATAAGCTTGTGGGCAAACAAGTAGAGGAGCATATCCCGGACGGTGCCTTCCGGTGTTTTCCCCGACAACTCGTTGATAACGGCACGGAGCGCACCGCCATATTCTTCCCGCGCGAGCGATGCCTGGAGCTCCTCGTTACCAGCCACCAGCGCGTTGACGCAAGCGATCAAGTGATACTGGAAAAACATGCTCTGGAAGTTTTGTTCGTTGTATACATCAAATAGCGGGTCGGTAAAGACGCTCCACCGGCTGGCCTTGTCGGCGTAAGCCAGGAGCGTGTTGGCTACCCTGAACTTGTAATCGATAAAGGCCCATTGTCGCACGAAATCGCTTGTCTTTTCACGCCGGGCGTACGCGGCGATGGTGTCTTGCATGGCACTAAAACATTGTTTGATGCTCGCCAGGTAGACGTCAGGGGTAGCCGCCGGGTTAAAATCCGGGATCGGCAACGTGGAGGCATAACTCGTCCAGCGGAAGAGTTGCTCGTTGACGCGCGCGTTATCTCCTGAGAACGCGATCGCATCGTCCGGGTGTTGGTGGAGTTTCGCGGCGTCAATCGTGATGAACACCGAGTCGCCCGGGACGATGTACACGTTGATGGAGGCTTGGTCGTACTGCAGGATCAGGTTTTGAGCAAAGGGGTAGTCGTGGGCCACGTGAAATGTCCCGCCCGAAGTTGTCACGTCTTGCACGAATCGATGTCTCTCGCTCAACGGGTCGCACAAATTAACCAGCAGGATCGTTGACGTCCCGGGGATGTTTTCTACTTTCCCCGCGATGACAGTCCGCTTGCATCTCAACTCCCCCTCCCTTGTCGTGCAAGATGCGAATAACAAGATGGTGAATGTTGCCAGGAGCAGGCATCGAGTCGTGTTCAATGTTGCCATGACTGTAAATTATTTGTGAATGTTTTCGCGAAAGTAAAGAAAAAATCCCGTTCATCCCCTTCCAAGACAAAAGCCCTCTTTCTTTTAAAGAAGGCTTCTAACCGGCTGTACCACGGTGTCATGACAACCATTTCATCAGAGCGGAAAACGGGACTCAAACCCGCGACCCCCAGCTTGGAAGGCTAGTGCTCTATCGACTGAGCTATTTCCGCGTTCGTGTTATTGTAAAACGACAGGCGACGTGCTCGACCTGTCGTTTTCAACGCGTGGGCAGTGATGGATTCGAACCACCGAAGGCGTAGCCAGCTGAGTTACAGTCAGCCCCATTTGTCCACTCTGGTAACTGCCCATTATTTTCAAGAACATCGCCCGTGCGAAGCGAACGCGAAGGTAGGCCGTTTTCCCGAATTCCCAAACAAAAACGCGAAAAATAATCAACCGGCTATTTCCGCGGATAATAGGTGATCTCGACCGTCGTTTTATCCCCCTCTTTTTCAGCGTCGTTATAGGAAATACGCAACTTTACCGGTTCGACGGTATCCGGGAAAACCTTGTACAGGGGGAACGAGACGATCTCTGTTAACGCCTCCTTGTTCGGATCGTTGAGTGCATCGTGATGTAATTCGAGGTAAGCAATATCCTCGTTCTGTTCATCACCGGTACTCGCGCGAGGCAGGAGGGTGAGATTGACGGCATGTTTGAACGATGTCCCGCGGACACGGTACTTGAACGTCAGGAAACCGCGCGCAAGCCAGTAATTCTCGACCGTGACCGGGTCGCGGCCCAGGGTCTCCCCGGAACTATCGATCTCCACCGTCGGGATCTCCTTGGCCTGGTTAAGCCGTACGCGGTAGTGAAACGACTGCCCGGGAGCAGCCTCCTCCAGGATGGAGTAATCGACGATGAGGCGCATCTCCTCCTTGAAAAAATCGAGGGACACGGCGGATTCGGAGACCTGTAACGTGGTATCGTTGTCGTCCAGCACGATGAAAAGGTCTTGCTTGGAGACACGCTCCACGGTGCCGTATGCCAAGAAAAACTTCTCGTAACCGGAATGACGGTCGTCAACGCAGGAGATGACGCACGCGCAGATCACACACAAGAGGCATACGTGGGCTACCGGGTGTTTTCGAAAAGGCTTCATGATGAAAAATGTTTTTGCATAGAGTAGATGAGGGATGTTAGATTACGTTGCGCGCGTGTCGCTGTTTTTCGGTATTTTCTCTTGAAAAAAGGAGAAATTCACGCTCCCGTACTGCCTGTGGGAAGAGAAACGGGGGTCGGTGGTGAAGTCAACACTCCCGGGGTGCTCGATGATAACGATCCCTCCCGGGGCCAAGAGGTGATTGTCAAAGATGGCTCCCGGCAAATCAAGCAACCGCGGTAAGTCATACGGGGGATCGGCAAATATAATGTCAAAAGGAGTATCTTTTAGTTTCGTGCAAGCGAAAAACGCGTCGGTCTTGTACACTTTGATAGCTGTAAATCCCAGGTCGATGGCGGTATGCTTGATGAAGGCGAAATGGTGATAATCGGACTCGACGGCAATGATTTTGCTAGCCCCGCGGGAGGCGAACTCGTAACTAATGCCGCCCGTCCCGGAAAATAGATCCAGCACGCAGGTACCCTCGATCCCGACGAGGTGATGCAGGAGATTGAATAAATTTTCCTTGGCGAAATCCGTCGTGGGACGTGCCTTGAAACGCTTATCCGGCAAAATCCGCCTTCCCCGGTGAGTGCCGCTTATGATTCGCACGTGTGCAGGTTTAACAAGTGAACGAACGGGGAGGTATTGAACGCCGGATCTCGCGCGAGGGTATTCAACGCCGGTTCCGTGACAAGAAGAGGGGATGGCCAGTAACGCGAGAGAGAGCCGTGCAGTTCGCCCCGTGGAGAGACGCGGCCCGTGAGGATCAAGCGTGACCGTTGCTCGTCCAAGTGACAACCTCGCGACGCGTTGAGCATAAAATAAAGTATGTCATCCCCCGTTTCATAATAAAACGTATTGAACAGAAGCAGGCGCCGGTCGTGTACCAACAACAGGTCGAAGTAATCGCCGTGGATATCGGCGAGCAGGTAGTCGCGGTCATCCGTGCACGCCCAGAGGGCAAGCCGAACGAGCGATGCTCCATCGGGGAGAAAGAACGTGGCCGGCTGCAATTCTCGAAACAGTTGCTCTACCCTGGAGGGTAACGGGCTCACCACGCACGCGCCCCACTCCCCGACGCGATGGTGCAAGAAGCGACCGCTCGACCCGGTTTCACGGTAAAACGACCACAAGAGCGACAGGTGTTCCTCTTTAAAAAAGCGATCGGGGAGTAACATCTTCTCGCGACAGCACGACGTGACGACCACTCTTTTATAAACACGAGCAAGCAACGGCTCGGCGGCAATGGCCTTTTGCAGACAAGCAAGCCACATGCCCGGCGCGTCCTCCTCGAAAGACTCGTGGGCAAAGGTCTCCAGCTCCCCTTTCTCATCATGGACGCAAAATGAATATCCATCCATCTCGTGGTAGATGGAGAGGGTATACTCAAGGGAGGGTGGTTCAACCGGTCTCCCCGTGAAATGATGAATACGGCGCATAGAATAGTTGCTTAATCAAAGGGAATCTTCCCGTCTTTCGTTACTTTTACGCGGCTTTTTGGCGGGTAACAAGCGAGGACTCCCGCGTATGCTCCACGTACAATGGACAAAGGTAAGGAAAAAAGATTCAATCAACGATGGTACATGAATATTTTAAGCGGGTTTTATCGGAAAGGTTCGGGTTCGAGTACACCCGCTCGCAACGGGAGGCGGTAGAACGTTTTGTCGCCTTTTTTTTCCAGGATCAAAAAGAAACCCTCTTCCTGCTAAAAGGGTATGCCGGCACGGGAAAGAGTTCCTTGGTCGCCGCGATCGTGAACACGTTACTGCAATTCCAATACCGGGTTGTCCTGTTAGCCCCGACGGGACGAGCGGCGAAAGTCTCTTCGGCCTACGCGGGAATACCGGCATTTACCGTTCATAAAAAGATCTATCGCCAGAGGATGACGCGGGAAGGGAGCGATCTTTTTGACCTGGGGTTCAACACGAGCAGCAACACCCTGTTTTTCGTGGACGAGGCCTCGATGATCGGGGAGGGGAGTAGCGGCTCCATCTTCGGGAGCGGTTCATTGCTGGACGATCTGTTCCGGTACGTTTACAACGGGCGCGGCAACCGGGTGGTATTCATCGGGGACGACGCGCAGTTGCCTCCCGTCGGCACGTGCCTGAGCCAAGCCCTTGACGGTGATTTTCTATGCCGTTATTATGGCGTGGAGGTGCACGAGGCAAACTTAACGGAGGTGACGCGCCAGGCGGAGCGTTCCGGCATCCTCTACAACGCCACCCGGATCCGGGACAGGATCGGGCGAGGGGGATCACCGCGGCTGCACGCGGAGGGATTCCCCGACGTCAAGCGAATCACGGGCGGGGAATTCCTGGAGGAGCTGGAACGGAGTTACGACACGGTCGGCGACGAGGAGACGATGGTCATCTGTCGTTCCAACCGGCAGGCCAACCGTTTCAACGCCGGCATCCGGGGGCGTCTTCTCTACCGGGAGGAGGCCCTCGGCGGCGGGGACAGGGTGATGATCGTGAAAAATAACTACTTCTGGGTTGGCAAACACGAGAAAGTCGACTTCATCGCCAACGGGGAGATCGCCACGGTAACGCGGGTTGGCAAACACAAGGAGGTATACGGGTTTCGTTTCGCCCGGGCATGCCTGCAAATGCCCGGGCGCACGGGGGAGATCGACGCGTGGGTCATGCTCGACACGTTGACCGCGGAGCAACCGGCCCTGGGTGCCGAGGATCACAAACGCCTCTATACCCTGGTCGGGCAAGATTACGCGACAGAACCCTCTCGCCGGAAACGCCACGAGAAGATCCTGGAGAACGAGTTTTTCAACGCCTTGCAAATCAAGTTCGCGTACGCGATCACCGGGCACAAGGCACAAGGAGGACAATGGAACACCGTCTTCCTGGACCCCGGCCGGGCCGGCGAGGAGGCTCCCGACGACGAGTACTGGCGTTGGCTTTATACCGCGTTCACCCGTGCCCGCGAGCGGCTCTTTCTCGTTAATTCCAGGGAGGATTGGTTCGAGGAGGGGGCGGGCACGACCCGTTAACGTGAGCGCCCGTCCCCCCCGTGGCTTATCCTCTCATGATATCCGTCATCATCCCCTCCACGCGCAGGTCGGCCATCTCCCGGGCCTGCTCGAAGTCATCGATGCCTCGCATGGGAGCACGTGCCTCGAAATAGAACTTGATCTTCGGCTCGGTGCCGGAGGGCCGCACGGATATCTTGCTGCCATCGGCGAGGAAGAACTGCAAGACATCGCTGGAGGTAGTCACGTCCAGGGGCGTTCTCTTCCCGCTAAGCGGCTCGACGGCCTCGCGCGTCAAGTAGTCCTTTTGCAACACGACCTCGCTGCCGTTGATCTGTCGCGGGGAGCGGTAACGAAAGCGTTCCATCATCGCGGCGATCTCGCGGGCGCCGCTCACCCCCTCGCGCACGACATACACCATTCGCTCGCGCGAGAAACCGTACTTGGCGTATATCTCCTTGAGGAAGGTATAGATGGATTTACCGTTCGTCTTGCACCACGCGGCGATCTCGGCCATCAGCGAGGCCGACGACACGCCATCCTTGTCGCGGGTGAAGGCTCCCGGCATGAAACCGAACGACTCCTCGCCGCCGCCGATATACTTGTCTGGCCCTTGCTCGCGGATCATGGCGGCGATCCACTTGAAGCCGGTGTAGACATCGAAGCACGTGATCCCGTTCCTCTCGGCGATATCCTTGATAAGCTCCGTCGTCACGATGGTCTTGACGACGTACTCCCCGCCGGAGAGCAATCCCAGTTCTCGTCGCCGCCGGATGATATACTCGATAAAGATGAGATTGGCCTGGTTGCCGTCCAGGAGCACCCACTCCCCGCGATCGTCCTTCACGGAGATACCGATCCGGTCGCCGTCCGGGTCACACGCCATCGCGAGCTCCGCGTCCAGTTCCCGCGCCAGGTCGAGGGCCATCTTGAACGCGGCGGGTTCTTCCGGGTTGGCCGAGGCCACGGTGGGAAAATCGCCATCCGGGAGGCCCTGCCCCGGCACGACATGCACGCCCGTGAATCCCCAAAGACGCAGCGATGCCGGCACCAGCTCGAAGGTGGCACCGTGAAGGGGCGTGAAGACGATTTTCAAATCGCCCGCCGCGCGGATGGCATCGGGGGAGAGGCCGAGTTGCTTCACCCGGTCGAGGTAGACCCGGTCGAAATCCGCCCCCAGCACGTGGATGCGCCCGGCGACCCGCTCGAAACGGATCCCCGCGACCGTCACCTTTTTCACCTCCTCGATCACGTTTTTGTCGTGCGGGGGCACCAGCTGCGACCCGTCGTCCCCGTACGCCTTGTAACCGTTGTACTCCTTCGGGTTGTGGGAGGCCGTGATGATTACTCCCCCCTTGCAACCGAGCTGCCGGATGGCGAACGATATCTCCGGCGTGGGGCGCAACGCCTCGAAAAGGAAGACCTCGATGCCGTTGGCGGAGAATATGCCGGCGGCGGTCTCGGCGAAATCACGGGAGTGATGGCGGCAGTCATAGCCGATACACACCGATCGCGCCTCTCCCGCGTGCAGCCGGTTGATGTAATTGGCGAACCCTTGCGTGGCAGCCCCCACGGTGTACGTGTTCATCCGGTTGGTGCCCACGCCCATGATACCCCGTAACCCGCCGGTACCGAACTCGAGGTCGTTATAAAAAGCGTCCACCAGCCCCGTCGGGTCCTCATCCCGTAACATCTGTTGCACGGCGGCGCGCGTGGCCGCGTCGTAAGCGGCATCCAGCCATCCCTCGGCCTTCGCCCTCGCTTTCGCGATAAAATCAACGTTATCTATCATATCTTCACGTGTTAATCCAGGGGCAAATATACATGAATTTCCCGGATTACACGCGCCCCGGCGAGGGGGGTGCGCGAGGGGACGTTTTGCAAATTCGGGTGGCGCGAACCGGGGAAAATCCGTTCGTTGTCGTTATCTTCGCGGCGGTGCGGCGCACGTGCCGTTTAACAAGGAGTAAAAATGATAGAATTCAAGAGTATCACGTTAGATGACAGGGAATTTCTCGTTCCCCGCCTCTCCGCCGCGGGGAGCAGGGACTGCAACTTATCGTTCGTGAATTTATATAGCTGGCAATTCCTCACGCGGGGCAGTTTTGCCATCATCGCCGATACCCCGGTGATCCGTTTCATGCTGGAGAGCGCGCGGGTCGTCTACCTCGTGCCCGTGACGAGCGAACACCGGAAATGGATCGTGGAACAGCTGCTACGGGAGGCCGCGGAACGGGGCGAACCGCTACGGCTGTTCGGGGTATTTCCCTCGCTCGCGGGCTGGCTGGACGAGGATTTCCCCGGCCGGTTTCACTACCGGGTCAATCGCGATCATTTCGATTACATCTACGCGCGCCAAGACTTGGTCGACTTGAAAGGAAAACACCTGCAGTCCAAACGCAATCACGTCAACAAGTTCAGGCGGACGTACCCGTACGAGTACGTGCCGCTGGCCGCGGGACTGGTGCCCCAGTGCCTCGCGTTAGAGGAGGAGTGGTGCAGGCAGCACGGCTGTGCCGAATCGGAAAGCCTGTTGAACGAGCGCAAGGCGTTAACATTGGCCCTGCAACACGCGGGGGAGTTGCAACTCCTGGGGGGTGCCATCCGCGTGGCGGGGAAGATGGTGGCCTTCGCCTACGGCGCGCCGATCACGGACGACACGTTCGGCATCCACATCGAGAAAGCCGACTCCTCGGTCGACGGGGCGTATAACATCATCAATCAAGAGTTAGCCCGGCGCGTGCCGGAACAATACACCTACATCAACCGGGAGGAAGACCTGGGATTACCGGGATTACGCAAGGCGAAGTTGTCGTACCGGCCCCGCTTCCTACTCGAGAAGGGGTTCGCGGAGTTCCACCCGTGACCCGCGCGTCGTTCAGGATCCCTTGACCCGGCCCCGCTGGCCGCGCGCGGCCCCGGCGACAACGTGCCGAGAACGCGCGCGGCCGGCAAGGCATCAATCTTTCACGCAACGGACGGAGGCGGCCTCGTTCTTCGCCGTCTCGTTGAGCCAGCAGGACATGCCCAGGTGACCGGTGTTGTCGACCCCGTAGCTGTGCGTGGTGAATACCCTGTCGTTGTCCTGTTTCGTCCGCGTGAGCGTCCACTGCACGTAACGCCCGCCACCGGAGGTACCCGTGCGCGTGAAGAACTTGTCGCCGGGAGACTCCGTGATCCGCTTGCCGGCCATCGGGAAGAAGACGCTCGCGTTATTATAGTCGTTGTATATCAACAAGCCCTCCGTTGCCCTGTCCGGCCCCGTCCCGTGCTCGCGCGAGCCGTCAGCGGCGAAGCGGTCGAAGTAACCGTCGGCGATACGTCCCCACACGAACGTCGTGTTAGCATCGCCGGAAAAAGCGGTGTTGACGCGTTTGTTCAGGAAGTAACTCTCGACGAACTGCGAGTTGGTCGGCGTGTGGTAACCGGGGGGACAGGGGTCATTGTCGTCGCTCCACTCCAGCGTGCGATCGGTAGTGAGTTTCGTGCCCGGCACGCTGTTGTCGGGATAGTAAGCCCGCGTGTCGGAGAACTTGAAGAAATAACCGGTCTTCGAGGGGTAATCGACAAAACCGCCGCCGCTCTTGCCGAGCGGCACGCCGTTCGCGTCGAATCGCCCTTGCGGATCCGTGAGGTTATAGGGGGAGAACTTGACGGCATCGGGACGACCGGGAGGGGCTTCCGTGCGACCGGGCGAGGCGGGGCCGTAGATGTAGTCGGGTTCCTCCCCCTGGCGCACGAAGAAGAGCGCCGCGCCACCGTCACGCGTGATGGTGATCAAGCCGTAACGAGGCGCGTGACCGGGAGGCAGGGTACTTTTCAGGCCGACACGGAATTTGATATTGCCCGTCCCGGAGACCTCTCCCCAGGGTGTCTCTTCCACGATGCCGTTGTTGTATCCCCGCGGGTTCGTGTCGATCTTGATCCAGTCGATGCCGCTCACGACGCGTACCTTCCACGCGCCGTTGTTGCTGCCGGAGATGAGGCGTTCCTCAACCTCGTTGTTCCGGTGAAAAGAGCCGGCGTAGCCGGAGGTCCACGGGCGGGAGGTGCCGGGTGTCTGGAAGACTTCCAACTCGACATCGGGCAGGTAGCTACCCAGGTTGCTCGACAAGATGACCTTCCCGCAGGAGACCTGGGTGTTACCCGTGTTGGGGGAATTACCGGATTTTAACTTGAATATCCCCAGGTCGTCCGTACTGCCCTCGCCAGCGGTATAGCCCAAGGCGAGGGAGTAGCGGCTCCACTCGATGGACTTCGCACGTACCCACCACTTCACGTGAGCGCCTTCCGCGTTCTCGACGAGCAGCACGGGGTGCTCGCTCTCGTTGTTCGCCTTGGTAGAGATGTACAGCGCGTTCAAGTTCCAGCGCAGGCGAAAGCCCGTCGCGCCACCGATGCCCTCGTAACACCCGATGTCGGTGCCGTCATTGTGGCGCGGGTTGCCGTCGATGTCCTTTTTCTCCTTCATGGCCGTGGTGACAGCGTCGAAAGATGCCCGGTTACCGCGTCCCAGCATGGGGGAACGGTTGGGGGTGAGGGCATCCGGGGCGTATTTCGGGGAGGCCGCGAGGTTGAAATGCGGGCCGGGGATGGTGTCGCTCGAGGTGAACCAAGCCGTGTTCATCGCGTTGATCGCGAAGTTGTTCAAGCCGGGGAGGGATTGGGGCGCGGTGAACGCGGAGTACTGTATGGTACCGCCCGTGGGCACGTCCCCGGCGTTGCCCCAGTAAACGGAGTTGATGAACTTGCCGGCGAAGGTAGAGGCAGCGGCGTTATTCACGACGGTGGCATTGACCAGCGTGGCGGCCGAGGCGAGGGAGATGCCCTTGCTGTTGTCGGCAACGAGGATGTTGGTGGCGATGCCGGCCGCGAGGGCGAGGGCGTGAGCGGCAGTGGAGGTGTTGTCGCGGAGTTCCACGGCGTTGATCCAGGCCGAGGTCTTGTTGAGGGTAAGCGGCACGATGTTACCCGTCACCCCTCGCACGATAAAACCGTCGAAGACGGTGGAGTCGGCCTCCAGGAGAATCCCCCGGTCGACCGGGGTGATGATGGCCTTGCTCGCCGCCAGGTCACGGTGTGCGGAGGTGTAGGGGGCAAAACGGTCGGTGGAGGATAATTCCGTGCCAGGCGTACCTTTCCATCCCCCGAAAATTCTCGTGCCCGCGGGGATGGAGAACGCTTCCTGGTAGACGCCGGTGGTGGTGCCGCCCGCCACGAGAATCCCGTGCACGGGTATCGCCCGCGCCCGCAAAGTGTTGGCCGTGGCAATGGCGGTGGTGATATCGGGCAGGGGGTCTCGCCAGGATTGTCCGCTACCGGTACTGCCCTGCTTAACATAGAGCCAGTTGGAGTAATTCTCCCCCACCGTCCCGGAAATGTTAACCTCTTCCCACGGTAGCGTTTCGGTGGAGAAGAGCAAACCGTCGTTGACGTTGATACCGACGCGCAGGATGTGATTGCACTTCGCCACTGCCGGGATCTCCTTCGATTTGATAAAACGGGAGCCTCCCGTCCGCTGGAAATTGACCCTCACGAGCATCTTCAACGTGATGGTATCGATGGGGTTCGCCGCGAGAAAATCGCTCCCGCGGTGGGCCGGGATCAAGAAGCGTACGGTGTCAGCACAAAGGTAGCCGCTCTCCGTGGGATGATTTTCGAGCTTCACGCGTGCCCGTAGGTAGTTCGTGGCCGGGAGGGTGTCGGGAGCGTGCTTGTCCGGCAACAAGGCCCCGGTATAGCTCACGGTAGAGGGGACGTGGTGTAGCTCGATCGTGTGGTCCACGGCCGCCTTGTTGAAGTTGGCGGTAGCCTTGCGGACGATGATCTCCACCATCGCGATGTTCCGATTTAAGCGCGTGGCAAGGGCCGTTTCCTGGTTCTCGTGAATCGTCACCGGTGCGTTGGCGATAAATATTTCTTCAGCATTACTGCTTTTACCCGTCAACGTGTCGATGGTAGGGTCGTACTTGTAGAGGGGAGTCTTCGCCATATCAAGGCCCGCCCGCGGCAGGAGCAGGGAGGAGGGACGGGGCGGGGCGACCAACGCGAGGTACCAATCACCGGCCTCTACCCGCGTAGAGAGGTGCGAGGAGGTACGGGTGATGTTAAGCAACTCCCTGCGAAAGCGCATGTCGTTCCCCGTCCCCTTGTAAAACAAGAAGAGGCGCGTGTCGGGGATGATCTCAGCGTACCCGGGCGTGTCGTAGGCGCTCATCCGCAGGAAGAGATTGGGGTTTGTTCTTTTTTCATGGAGTTCGTCCCTTCGACACGCATCGATCACCACACACGACACGATACTAAAAATCACCAGGAATAGACCCTGGATAAAGCTGCACTTTTTCATTTCCGAATCTTTCTAAACGAATTTAACTAACTACAAATAAACAATTTATAAATGTTTATTATTTGTCCATACAAAACCGAATGCCCCCCGATAACGCAGAGAGCATCACATAGACGTTCCCCCTCGCCACCTGTCGGGAGAGGGTGATGGAATCAATACCACACATCGCTCTTAATTCACAGAGCCGCTTTGTATTTATAACAGACCACACACACATATACATTAAATGAATGGCCCTCATCTATTAACAAGACGAGAGCCATTCCTTGCACTTTACATCATTCATCCCTCTTTTAGACATTTTCAAACAGACGACCCGATCGTCTTACCGTCGAATCGTGAAGAAGACCTTCTGGCCCTTCGGCGAGATATTGATAGGCAAGGCCCCCGTGGGCACTTGTACGCTCTCGACCGTCATGCGCACGTTCTTCTCCATCTCGTCCGTGCTGTAAAGCACCAGGCCCAACAGGGTAACAGTGCTGTGATTCCCGTCCCCGTCAATGCGCAAGTCATGCTGGTTGGTAAGGACAAAGTCCCTCCCCATACGCGCGGAACCGTCCTGGTCGACAACGAATTTAATGATGATATCATCGCCCGTGGCGTTGGTAAGCAACGCGTCGTCGGAAGCCCGGTGCAGGGAGAGATTAAAGAAGCCGGAAATCATGTTGTTATTCACGCGGTGATCCCCCAAGGAGGTCGCCGCGATCACCGCCGGCTGGTCAATCAACGTGCCGACGCAACTCAACCTGGAACCCTCGAAAGCGATCTTCGTGGCACTCAAAGCATGGATCTTGTCAAAATTAACGACAACCGTCTTTGAAAGTTCATAACGAGTATCTCCCAAGGTCTTAACACCAAAAACGCCCGTCTGTTTTCCCTCCGGGATCACGATCCGGGGAGCAACCCCTATATCGAAATCCAACATGTCCGCCGTACCTTCGCCGTAGCTCCCATCGAAGATGATATCGGTACCGGTAGCGTTGACGAGCTGCGTGCCATCCGTCTTGAAAAGACCGATCTCGTAAACGATGTCCTTTAACTCCTCCACGCCATCTTCCGTGCGTACCAACTTGACAATCGCTTGCTGGTCTTCAATGATCCCCTTGCCCACCGGCTTGACCAGGTAACTCTGGGTTACCCCGGAGAGGTATACCTCGAACTCTTTCATCCCCTCGACGTAGTTGTTCGCCTTGATCGGGATCTCGATATTCTGTTTGACCGCGTACTGGTTGCTCTCTCCCTTCGACGGGATGAAGGAGAGCTGACCCTTTACCGGGATGAAATTGTCCGCCTCGGTAGCGGTGATGCCCTTCGTCGCGTAATTCACGGACACCGGAAGCGGAACCCCTTCCTTGTTGGTCGAGAAGCCGGTCAACGTCACCGTAAAGAGGGCCGTCGCCAAACCATTAATCGGTTTCGTGATCTTCACGTCAGAGATATACAGCCCGTGTCCTAACTTGATGATCCGGTTTTTCATGCCCCAAAATACAATCTCCCCGGAGGTTGAAAGCAGAGAACCGTCGTAGAGAGCGGCCTTGTTTTCGGCTATATATCCCCCGGACAATGGCTCCCCGAACGCGGAGTAAGTAGCCACGCGCCCTTCCTGGCGAGAGAGCAACATCACCTCCCCGCTATTGTTGACCTTTATATTATCAAACAGACCATCTATCACCCGCTCAAATTCCACACTTCCCGCTCCCGACACACGTGTAAATTTCCCGTGATAAGTGGCAGGATCAAACGTGGTGATCGTGGACTCACCGGTATTAACATTCATCACGGCATCCGCCAAAATCCCCGTGGCACTCCCGGCATACAACGAAGTACCATCGCTGCGAAGCAACGAGAAATACCCCTTCCCTTCGCCATTACCTCCCACGAGGATCGTACCGTTACGTGCCACGAAAAGATGATCCAAGTACGTGCTCCCGGAAGCGGGTATCACGGTCTTGGCAAAGACAACATCTCCCTCCGGCCGGAGCTTGTAAACAATCCCTCCCGCTTCCGCGGAATTCCCGATCGCGATCACGGAAGCATCCGTGACGCTGACGCGAAGAGCCGTGAAGGCAAACCCTCGTGCAGGCAAATGAGTAGTGTAAAAAGGACGGCCCGCGTTATTCAAGCGCACCACGCTCGCTTCACTCGTCTCATCCGCAGCGGCAAAAGCGGCACAGACATACTCCGTGTTATTCCCTATCACCTCGAAGAGCGCACAACGCTCTCCCGTGGGAGAGACATATTTATACACCAACTCGCCACCGGCTCCCGCCTTCACCAGAATACCGCATCTCTTGCCATCGGCCCTTAATGCATACCCGCCGAAGATCGACACACCCCCTCGAAGCACCTCGCCACAAGAGAAAACACTTCCCTCGTCGCCAAGGTAAAAGTCTGACTTCACGCTACCATGACGATCTATAACCGAGGCACGAGCCGTCGAGATCGCCTGTTTCGTTTTTAACTTCGTTTGAGTAGAACGCCCCACGACCAACACGCTTGTTTCACTCACCTCCTTGAGCTGATAGATCTCGGTATATCCCGCGATAGCCTTGGAATAAACCACTTGCCCCATCCTATCCAACCAGGACAAGAAAAAAGTATTATCTTCCTTTCCCACAATCACGATTTCGTCCCGGATCAAACAAACATGTTCCACCTTGCCCTTATCTCCGTACTTCTTGTCAAAAACAATCGGCATCGACTGGGCATCAACACGTAAATTCAATGCCATCGCAAAAATCAAAAATAACCATCCATGTATCTGTACTGTTTTCATATGAAATAAAAATTATAATTCAAACTCTTTTACGTGATTCTCATCATTTTGTTATCTATTATTCGTTGTTTTTTTATTTTTTTTCTCTCACCCCCGTCAACCCCGCGTGCGCTTGCACTTTTCAAGCCATGATCGGCCCCTTCGAACGCTTGGTAGACTGGCCCACACTTGCCTCGTCCCTTGATTTTCATCGGCACGCCCACCTTTGCGGCAACCGCGTGGACACCTCAAGCATCAACGTGGCTCGCGCCCCTCTCTCTACCATCGCGCCTTGACTAATTCTATCACCCGCTCCAACACTTCATCCCGACCTTCCCGCAATCCTTTAATGGTGGGGGTTACCAACACGTCAGGGATTACGTCGATCCGGTGATGCCGGCTACCATCCGGGTTAAGTACCTCTAAACCAGTCATGCGAAAATCAAATAGGGAATCACATTTCACTTGCAAATTTACAAAATAAATTTTAAGAAACAGCATAAAATACACGAAAAAAAATAACGTGGCTTCACCTCTCATAGGCAACTATTTTGTTCATAAATAGAAAGCACCCGATTGATGATCTTACCCATTTTTTATACATCTTTCTCCTATCCTTTGTGACATGTAGAACTTGAATCTACGTACGCGTCGTCTTTAGGGTTCGTTCTTTCAAACCGACAAGGCCGGAGTTCCCGGAAGTCACGGCTCCGGGGAGCGTGCCGTGTAAATTCAGTAACCCACCGGTGATGTAAAAACGATCGCGGCTCTGAGTCGGCGGCGGACTATCGCCTCGTCGATTCGGGCGCCATGACCGCCGAGCGGGGCAACGGTTGCTCGGTAGAGAAACGAGACCGCCTCTTCCCCCCCGAGGGTGTGTCAAAAGTCGGTTTTCGTCATTGGTATCCGCGTAGCGGGGAGCAATCCAGAAACCCGTAAACCCCTGGATTGCTTCACCCTCCGGATTCGCAATGACGAAAACCGCCCAAACATCTCGGCCGGGATACGAGGTACCCCCTCCGAAATCCGACTTTTGACACACCCCCACCCTGACAGGATACAATCGAATAGGCGAGGTCGGCATTTTTACCAAGCAACCCATCCCGAATGGAATGTGAGCCACCAGATAAAAGGAAGGGGGCGTTTCGAAAGCCTCGAATCGGCATCATCGCGAACCACAAGGCAGTGCGGGGTACGAGGCGAAACCGGGAACAACCCAGAAGAAAGTAAATCACTGTATTGCTTCGAACTACGCTCACAACGACGGCCATTCGAGACTTTCGCGATACCCCCGTTTGGACTCAAGCGTCCTCCTTCTCCCCTAAAAAAAATCCTAACAGGGGTTCAAAGCCTGTTAGGATGAATGGATCTATTATTTCTTGTGGAGCTTATGGCTTCACGGAAAATTTAAAGATGCAATGACTGGTATACACTTGTCCCGGTTCCAGATAAACCGACGGCCACTCCGGTTTATTGGGCGAATCGGGGTAGTGTTGCGTCTCCAAGCAAACGGCCACGCGTTGATTATAGACCACGCCTCTTTTCCCCTTCACGCTCCCATCCAAGAAATTACCCGTGTACACCTGCACGCCAGGCTCATCCGTGAAGAGTTCCAGCGTGATCCCGCTGACGGGCGAGGTCAGACGGGCGGCACATTGCTGATGATCCCCACGCGCGTTCAACACCCAGTTGTGGTCGTACCCGTTCCCGTTTTTCAACTGCACGAAGTCATACTCGTTGATACGTTCCCCGATCCCCTTCGGCGTAGTAAAATCCATGGGAGTTCCCTGCACGGGGAAGATCTCCCCGGTAGTCATAAAGGTAGAATCCACGGGCGTGTAGCTGTCTGCATACAAGGTGAGGATGTGATCCGTGATGGGCATCGTCGGATCGCCCGAAAGATTAAAATAGGAGTGGTTTGTCAAATTGATCACCGTCTTTTTATCGGTGACCGCGGAATAGTGAATATCGAGGGCATTATCCTCCGTGAGAGAGTAACGGACGGTAGCCGTCACGTTCCCGGGAAAATGCTCGTCCCCGTCGGGCGACAGGAGCGTTAACTCCAAGGTGGTGTCATCTATCTGCTTGGCATCATACACCTTATACTGCCAACCGTTCGGGCCGCCATGCAGACAATGTCCGAAATTGTTTTGGGGCAACTGTATGGTATCCCCGTCCACCGTGATTCTACCTTGTGCAATGCGGTTCGCGTAGCGACCGATGGCAGCACCAAAATCAGAAGGGATGTTCACGTAATCGGCGATGTTATCAAATCCCAATACGATATCCCGGAGTTTTCCCGCCTTATCCGGAACCATGACAGATACGATTCTACCCCCGAAATTGGTGATACACACCTCCATCCCGCTTTTGTTATGCAACCTGTACAAGTGTACCGGCTTGCCTTGAATTTCGCTCTCGAATTTCGCCGGATCTAATCCCGCGAGATTCTCTCCACCCGGCGTGCAGGAGTTCGCGATCCCTCCCGCTACCATAAAACTAAATATCCAAGCTTTCATACGTTTGTGTTTAAAATGTTTAAATGATCATTTATATGCAATCCATTTCGTCTGGATTCTAAGCCTGTCCCTGCGGCTCCATAGCCTCTGGAAAAACGGTACCATTAAACCCTCTCTCCCGGATCACGATACGACCGTTGTGTTGTTCAAATTTGGCAATGTTCTCTTGCAACGCTAACATCAAACGCTTAGCGTGTTCCGGGGTTAAGATGATCCGGCTTTTTACAATCGCCTTTGGTACTCCCGGCATCACTCGCACGAAATCCACTATGAACTCCGAATTAGAGTGGGAAATAATCGCTAAATTCGAATACGTCCCCTCGTCCACCCCTTGACTGAACTCTATATCCATCTGCTCTTTTCTCTCTTCCATCACCATGTCATTTTACCATTACATAATAAAGAAGGGGGCACAAGTACCCCCTTCTTCGCTTATCTCTCTAATCGAGCTGCATCTTCTTTCGATGCCACTATCAAACTCCTGAACTCCTTCATGCCGGTGCCGACCGGTATCAGGTGACCGCAAATCA
Source organism: Odoribacteraceae bacterium (assembly GCA_031276355.1). GTDB lineage: Bacteria > Bacteroidota > Bacteroidia > Bacteroidales > Marinifilaceae > JAIRKS01. The sequence continues at coordinate 15,064 of JAISNC010000064.1, read as the reverse complement.
CGTTTTCCTTTAACCCATCCAATGGATCCACTTTTCCGTGAATGGCCGCCTCGTTCAACACCTTGGTGGTCTCCTGGAAAGAGGCCGCCGACATAAAACTGGCGGTCTGCAACGCGGCCCTCGTGATCCCCTGCAACACCTGGGCCGACGTGGCCGGCACGGCATCACGGGCCTCTACGGTCTTTAAATCGCGTCGCTTGAGTTGCGAGTTAATGTCCCGCAACGTGCGTACGGCAATGATCATCCCCGGCTTCACCCGGTCGGAATCCCCGGCATTCAACACCACCTTCTTGCCGTACATCGCCTCATTCTCTTCCATGAACTCGGCTTTATCCACGATCTGGTTCTCCAGGAAACGCGTGTCACCCGAATCCTGTATCAACACTTTCCGCATCATCTGGTGAACGATGATCTCGAAATGCTTGTCGTTGATCTTCACGCCTTGCATCCGGTAAACATCCTGTACCTCGTTCACGATATACTCCTGCACTTTGATAGGCCCTTCGATATTTAAGATATCGGTCGGGGTGATGGCCCCATCCGACAAGGGCGTGCCCGCGCGGACGTAATCGTTTTCCTGCACCAAGATCTGCTTCGAAAGCGAGACCAGGTATTTCTTAATCTCTCCGGCTTTCGAGGTAATGATAATCTCTCGATTACCGCGCTTGATCTTACCGTAAGTGACCTCCCCGTCGATCTCGGAAACCACGGCCGGATTGGAGGGGTTACGCGCCTCAAACAACTCCGTAACACGCGGCAAACCGCCCGTGATGTCACCCGCCTTACCCACGGCTCTCGGTATCTTGGCAATAATACTACCGGCAGTAACCGTCGCTCCTTTCTTGACCACGATGTGGGCACCAACCGGTAAGTTATAACTCTTCACGAGCTCCCCTTTGTTCGTGATATTCAAGCACGGGGCCTTGGTTTTATCGCGAAACTCGGTGATGATCATCTCCCGGAAACCGGTCGTTTCGTCCGATTCTTCCTTGTAAGTGTCTCCTTCTATCAAGTTCTCCAAAGCCACCTTTCCGGAATACTCGGTGATTATCACCGCGTTAAATGGATCCCACTCGCACAGCAGATCCCCTTTGGCGATCTCCTGTCCATCTTTCACGAAGAGACGCGCCCCGTAAGGAATGGCATGACTTATCAAGATGATGTTGGTATTCTTGTCAATAATGCGCAACTCGGTCAGGCGTCCGACCACCACGTCGACCGTGGTTCCGTTCTCGACCTTGTGTTCCACCGACCGCAACTCTTCAAACTCCACGTAACCGCTGTAGCGCGCCTTTAATGAACTCTCGCTGGAGATGTTACCCGCGGTACCTCCCACGTGGAATGTTCTCAAGGTCAACTGCGTGCCAGGCTCCCCGATAGACTGTGCGGCGATCACGCCCACGGCCTCGCCCTTTTCTACCATCCGGCTGGTGGCCAAGTTACGACCGTAACACTTCGCGCAGACACCCTTTTTGGCTTCACATGTCAACACGGAACGCACTTCCACCCGCTCGATCGGGGATTGCTCAATCGACTCGGCCACCGACTCGGTGATCTCGTCACCGGAAGCCACGAGTAACTCGCCCGTGTGCGGATGATAAATATCGTGTACGGAGACACGCCCCAATATCCTCTCGTACAACGAGGAAACGACCTCCTCGTTATTTTTGATCGCGGATATGCTTACCCCTCTTAACGTGCCACAATCCTCCTCGGTGATCGTAATATCGTTGGCCACGTCCACCAAACGGCGCGTCAGGTACCCGGCATCGGCCGTCTTCAAAGCCGTATCGGCCAACCCCTTACGGGCACCGTGCGTGGAGATAAAATACTCCAAAACCGACAGGCCCTCTTTGAAATTCGCCAAAATCGGGTTCTCGATGATCTGGCCACCGGCAGCGCCGGATTTCTGGGGTTTTGCCATCAGTCCGCGCATACCGCCCAACTGACGGATCTGCTCCCGAGAGCCGCGAGCCCCGGAGTCTAACATCATATAAATGGAGTTAAACCCTTGATCATCCGAGGCCAATTGCTTCATCAACGTGGCCGTCAAATTGGCATTCACGTGCGTCCAGATATCAATGATCTGGTTGTATCTCTCGTTATTCGTGATAAATCCCATGTTATAGTTCATCATCACCTCATCTACCTGGCTGTAACCTTCTTGCAACAAGGCCTCCTTCTCGTCGGGGATGATGACGTCGCCCAAATTGAAGGAGAGGCCTCCCTCGAAAGCCTTCCGGTAGCCGAGGTCTTTGATGTCATCAAGGAACTTGGCCGTCACGTCCACGCCACAACGCTTGAACACGTCGCCGATAATATCCCGCAAGGCTTTCTTCGTGATCAACGTGTTGATATAAGGATAGTTCTTCGGCGTAAACTGGTTCAACATGATTCGTCCTACCGTGGTTTTGACGTTGTGCTTGTAAGGGTTTCCAGCCGCGTCCACGTCATCGATCTTCACCTCGATCTCGGCGTGCAGGGCCACCGCTCGTTCATTGAACGCGATGATCACCTCTTGCGGGGAGTAGAACCTCAACCCCTCGCCCTTGGCTCCTTTCCGGGGTTTTGTAATATAATACAAGCCCAAGACCATATCTTGCGAAGGCACGGTGATGGGGGCCCCGTTCGCCGGGTTCAAGATATTATGCGAACACAACATCAAGATCTGGGCCTCCAAAATGGCCTCGTTGCCCAACGGCAAGTGAACGGCCATCTGGTCTCCGTCGAAATCGGCGTTAAAACCCGTACATGCCAACGGGTGGAGACTGATCGCCTTACCTTCTATCAACTTGGGCTGGAAAGCCTGTATACCCAAGCGGTGCAGGGTGGGAGCGCGGTTCAATAACACCGGATGCCCTTTTAACACGTTTTCCAAGATATCCCACACGATCGGGTCGCGACGATCAACGATTTTTTTGGCACTCTTGACCGTTTTGACGATACCGCGTTCTATCAATTTGCGGATAATAAAAGGCATGTACAACTCGGCTGCCATATCTTTCGGCAAACCACACTCGTGCATTTTCAAATCAGGACCTACCACGATGACCGAACGCGCGGAGTAGTCTACTCGCTTACCCAACAAATTCTGGCGGAAACGCCCCTGTTTTCCCTTCAAACTGTCGGAGAGGGACTTCAGGGGACGATTGTTCTCTATCTTTACCGCGTTGGATTTGCGAGAATTATCAAACAGGGAATCCACGGCCTCCTGCAACATGCGTTTTTCATTCCGCAGGATCACGTCCGGCGCCTTGATCTCGATCAAGCGTTTCAGGCGATTATTACGGATGATCACCCTCCGGTAGAGATCGTTCAAGTCAGAAGTGGCGAAACGTCCCCCGTCCAACGGGACTAACGGGCGTAACTCCGGGGGGATCACGGAAATCACCTTCACGATCATCCATTCCGGTTTGTTCACGCCCTTGCTTTCGCGAAAAGCTTCCACCACTTGCAAGCGTTTTAACGCCTCATTCTTTCGTTGCTGGGAAGTCTCCGTGTTCGCCTTATTTCTTAACTCGTAAGACAAATCATCCAGGTCCGTCCGTTCCAATAACATGGAGATCGCCTCGGCCCCCATCCGGGCGATAAACTTGTTGGGATCTTCATCATCAAGGTACTGGTTATCGTTCGGAAGCCGATCGAGGATATCGATGTACTCTTCCTCGCTCAAGAAATCCATCATCTTGATCCCGGCATTCGCCATGATCCCCGGATTGACCACCACGTAACGCTCGTAGTAAATCACCGCGTCCAATTTCTTGGAGGGCAACCCCAGTAAATACCCAATTTTATTAGGCAGGGATTTAAAATACCAGATGTGAGCCACCGGCACGACTAACTGGATATGGCCCATGCGTTCGCGACGTACCTTTTTCTCGGTCACTTCCACTCCGCAACGATCACAAAAGATCCCCTTGTAACGAATCCGCTTGTACTTTCCACAATGACATTCGTAATCCTTTACCGGGCCAAAAATGCGCTCACAGAACAAACCATCGCGCTCCGGTTTATAAGTACGATAATTTATCGTCTCCGGTTTTAACACCACCCCCTTGGAACGCCCCAATATCTCTTCCGGAGATGCCAGACCAATGGCGATCTTGGTAAAACTTGGTTTTGTCTTAGTCTCTTTTCTAAAAGCCATACTGCTGAATTTTAATCATTTGTCATTCAAGTCGAAGACAAACAACATGCATTAAATTAAGTTCACGCTCAAGCCCAAGCCCCTCAACTCGTGCAACAACACGTTGAAGGATTCCGGTATACCCGGTGTTGGCAACGGCTCCCCTTTCACGATGTGCTCATACGTTTTGGTCCGTCCCATCACGTCGTCCGATTTCACGGTCAGAATCTCTTGCAGGATGTGAGATGCCCCGAACGCTTCCAGTGCCCACACCTCCATCTCTCCGAAGCGCTGTCCTCCGAACTGTGCCTTACCGCCTAACGGCTGCTGGGTGATCAACGAGTAGGGACCAATCGAACGAGCGTGCATCTTATCGTCCACCATGTGGCCCAATTTCAACATGTAAATCACCCCCACGGTCGCCGGCTGGTCAAAGCGTTCGCCCGTACCCCCGTCATAGAGATACGTGGTACCGTTTCTCGGAAGTCCGGCCCGGTCGGTGTATTCATTGATCTCCTCGAGCGTAGCCCCATCAAAAATAGGGGTAGCAAACTTCACGCCCAACTTCTGTCCGGCCCATCCCAACACCGTCTCGAATACCTGCCCTAAGTTCATACGCGAAGGTACGCCTAACGGGTTCAAGCAAATATCTACCGGCGTTCCATCTTCCAAGAACGGCATATCCTCCACGCGTACAACCCGCGAAACGATACCCTTGTTCCCGTGACGACCGGCCATTTTGTCTCCAATCTGCAACTTACGCTTCTTGGCGATGTACACCTTGGCCATCTTGATGATCCCGGTAGGTAGCTCGTCGCCCACGGTCGCGTTATACTTCTTCCGCTTGTTTTGCCCTTCGATCTCCTTGTACTTGATCATATAGTTGTGCAACAAGTCGCGGATCATATCATTTTTCTGCTTGTCGGTCGTCCACTTATTCGGGTTCACTTGCAAAAAGTCCATGCTTTGCAGGGTCTTCAGGGTAAACTTCACCCCCTTCGGGACAAGATCTTGGTTCAAATAGTTCTTTACTCCCTGAGAGGTTTTGCCGTTCACCAATTCAAATAACTTCTCCACCAACAAACTCGTTAATTCATTCACCTTCCGTTGGAATTGATCGTCAAACTCGGCCAGCAGGTTTTTCCCGGCAGCTTTCATCTTCCGATCGCTCACCGTGCGTTGATACAACTTTTTGTCGATCACCACTCCTCGCAACGAGGGGGAGGCCTTTAACGAGGCATCTTTCACGTCCCCGGCTTTATCACCGAAGATCGCGCGTAATAACTTCTCCTCGGGACTGGGATCGGACTCCCCTTTCGGCGTGATCTTCCCGATCATAATATCCCCCGGTTCCACGCGGGCACCGATACGAATGATCCCGTTCTCGTCCAGGTTACGGGTTGCCTCTTCGCTCACGTTCGGGATATCGGCCGTTAACTCTTCCATGCCTCGCTTGGTCTCGCGTACCTCCAACGCGTACTCGTCCACGTGCACCGAGGTAAAGATATCGTTCCGCACGATGTTCTCGGAGATCACGATGGCATCCTCGTAGTTGTAGCCCTTCCAAGGCATGAAGGCCACCTTCAAGTTACGTCCCAACGCCAATTCGCCTTTTTCAGACGAGTACCCCTCCGTGAGTATCTGCCCCTCTTCCACCCGGTCACCTCGCCGCACGATCGGTTTTAACGTCATGGTCGTACTCTGGTTGGTACGCTTGTATTTGGGTAGTTCATACTCCTTCGTCTCCCCCGCGAAACTCACGAACGACTCCTCTTCGGTGCGGTCGTAACGTATCACGATCTTACGTCCATCCACGTAATCCACCACGCCGGGCGCTTCAGCCACGATCTGCGTGCGGGAATCCTTGATCAGGTTCGCCTCCAGGCCGGTACCCACGATAGGGGCCTCCGGGGTGACGATCGGAACGGCCTGCCGCATCATGTTCGATCCCATCAAGGCACGGTTCGCGTCATCGTGCTCCAAGAAAGGGATCAACGAGGCCGCGATCGAGGCGATCTGGTTCGGGGCCACGTCAATTAAATTGACATTTTCGCCCTCCGTTACCGGATAATCGGCATCCTTTCGAGTTTTTATTCGTTTTTCCACGAAATACCCCTCATCCGTCAACGGTGAGCTGGCTTGCGCAATCACCTTCTCCTCCTCCTCCTCCGCCGAGTAGTACTTCACCCCCTCTTCCGACAAATCCACGACACCCGCGTCCACCTTCCGGTAGGGGGTCTCGATAAACCCGAGATCGTTGATCTTCGCGTAAACGCAAAGCGAGGAGATCAAGCCGATATTCGGTCCTTCAGGCGTCTCTATCGGGCACAAACGACCGTAATGGGTGTAGTGCACGTCGCGCACCTCGAAACCGGCACGCTCGCGCGACAAACCGCCGGGGCCTAACGCCGACATGCGCCGCTTATGCGTAATCTCGGCCAGCGGGTTGGTCTGATCCATAAACTGTGACAAGGCGTTCGTTCCAAAGAACGAATTAATCACGGAAGATAGTATCTTCGAGTTAATCAAATCTACCGGGGTAAAGACCTCGTTGTCGCGCACGTTCATCCGCTCGCGGATCGTACGCGCCATGCGGGCCAACCCCACGCCAAATTGATTGTACAGTTGCTCGCCCACCGTACGCACGCGGCGGTTACTCAAGTGGTCGATATCATCCACGTCCGTGCGCGCGTTCAACAAGCGGATGAGGTACTTGATGATCTCGATAATGTCCTCTTTCGTCAATACCCGGATCGCCGGGTCGGTGGCGAGGCCCAATTTCTTGTTCAACTTGTAGCGCCCCACCTCGCCAAGATCATAACGCTTATCCGAGAAGAAGAGTTTATCGATCACGTCCCGGGCAGTAGCCTCGTCGGGCGGCTCGGAACTCCGCAATTGCCTGTATATATGCATCACGGCCTCCTTCTCGGAGTTGGTCGCGTCCTTCTGTAACGTGTTATATATAATAGCGTAATCCGCCAGATTCTGAATCTCCTTGTGGAGCAAGATTGTCTTTGCTCCCGAGTCGATGATGGGATCGATGTGCTCATTCTCCAACACGACCTCCCGATCCACGATGATCTCGTTCCGTTCGATAGAGACCACCTCGCCGGTATCCTCGTCCACAAAATCCTCCACCCACGATTTTAACACGCGGGCGGCCAGTCGCCGGCCAATGACTTTTTTCAACCCCGTGCGAGAAACGTTTACCTCGTCCGCCAACCCGAAAATTTCCAAGATATCCTTGTCCGTCTCGAAACCGATTGCCCTCAACAACGTGGTCACGGGCAACTTCTTTTTCCGGTCGATGTAGGCGTACATGACATTATTAATATCGGTGGCAAACTCGATCCACGATCCTTTAAACGGGATGATCCTGGCCGAATAGAGTTTCGTGCCATTCGCGTGAATACTCTGCCCGAAAAAGACACCGGGAGAACGGTGTAGCTGGGAAACGACCACGCGTTCCGCCCCGTTGATCACGAACGTCCCCTTCGGAGTCATGTAAGGAACGTTGCCCAGGTAGACATCCTCGACAATGGTGTTGAAATCTTCGTGCTCCGGGTCCGTGCAGTACAACTTCAACTTGGCCTTTAGCGGGGCACCATACGTCAATCCCTGGCTTAAACACTCGTCAATCGTATAACGAGGCGGATCGATAAAGTAATCTATAAACTCCAAGACAAAATTGTTCCGCGTATCCGTGATCGGGAAATTCTCCTTGAAAACCGTGTAAAGACCCTCGTTTTTTCTATTTTCGGGCGTAGTACCTAATTGAAAAAAGTCTTTGAACGACTTTAACTGCACCTCCAAAAAGTCAGGATAGGGGAACTGATTTTTGATGGATGCAAAACTGATTCTATTGTTGGATTTTTCTAAAGACATCTTATTTTTTTTGACCTGTAAAACCCCGTTGAACCTAAAACCATAACGACAAAATGGTTAAGAGTCCGGAGACTCTTAACCTATAGAACCTCGACGGCTTGCTTTTTACTTAAGTTCAACCTCGGCTCCAGCTTCTTCCAGTTGAGCTTTCAGGCTGTTAGCCTCCTCTTTGGAGGTTTTCTCCTTGATCACGGTGGGCGCTTTATCAACAAGCTCTTTCGCCTCTTTCAGGCCCAGGCCCGTTAACTCTTTCACCAACTTCACCACGCCTAACTTGGCAGCACCTGCTGATTTCAGGAACACGTCAAACTCCGTTTGCTCGGCGGCCACGGCAGCTTCAGCTGCAACAGGAGCGGCCACGGCTACAGCGGCGGCAGCCGGCTCAATTCCATACTCGTCTTTCAATATGTCAGCCAACTCTTTTACCTCTTTCACGGTAAGGTTCACTAACTCTTCTGCCAATTTTTTTAAATCTGCCATCTTATTTAATTTTTAAATTGTTTAATAACTTATCTATTTGCTTATTTTTCGGATAGTGTTTTCACGACTCCTGCAATCGTGTTTTGCCCGTACTGCAACGCGGAAATCACGTCGCGTATCGGCGATTGAAGCATCAGCACGATATCTCCGATCAACTCCTCTTTCGACTTGATGTTGATCAACGATTCTAACTGGGACTCGCCCACGTACGCGCACTCTTCTACAATGGCCGCTTTGAAACCAGGTTTTTCGCAGGTCTTGCGGAACTCCTTGATCAATTTTGCCGGGGCATTGCTCGTGTCGCATAACATGATCGCGCTTGAACCTTTCAAGGCTACAAAAATCTCCTCGTAGTTGTTATTCGCGTTCTCAAGCGCCTTTTTCAGCAGCGTATTTTTCACTTGGATCAACTTGATGTCCGCGGCGAAACAAGCCCGGCGTAACTTCTGCGTGGTAGCCGCGTTTAATCCAGCGATATCACTCACATACAGATGCTTGTATTTGTTCACCAGTTCCGTCAAGTTATCAATGATCTTCTTTTTCTCTTCTTTGTTCATATTACCGAGTCTTTAATAAAGATTAGAAATTAGTCCAGTAATGATTTTGTATCCAGCTGGATACCTGGACTCATCGTACTTGACAGATAGACGCTCTTCACGTAGGTTCCCTTGGCCGATGAAGGTTTCAGTTTATGGATCACGTTGATGAACTCGCGCACGTTCTCCTTGATCTTCTCGGGAGCGAACGAGACTTTGCCTATAGAAGCATGAACGATACCAAACTTATCCACCTTGAAGTCGATTTTCCCTTGCTTCACCTCTGTTATGGCCTTGCCGATCTCCATCGTTACCGTGCCGCTCTTCGGGTTGGGCATCAAGCCACGCGGGCCCAAGATCTTACCGAGCGCCCCGATTTTTCCCATCACGGAAGGCATCGTGATAATGACATCGACGTCGGTCCACCCGCCTTTGATCTTCTCGACGTAGTCATCCAATCCCACGAAATCCGCGCCGGCGGATTTCGCCTCCTCCTCCTTGTCGGGAGAGACCAGGGCCAACACCTTCACCTCTTTGCCGGTACCGTGAGGTAACGCCACAACGCCGCGCACCATCTGATTGGCTTTCCGCGGGTCCACGCCCAATCGAACGTCCAGGTCTACTGACGCATCAAACTTCGTGAAAGTGATCTCCTTCACGAGCTGTGTCGCCTCGTCGATAGAGTATACTCTTCCACCTTCGATCTTCGCTAAAGCTAACTTCTTATTTTTTGTCAGTCTACTCATTACGTTTGAAGTATTACAAATTCATTAAAAAGGTCTCTCACCGTCCACGGTGATTCCCATACTTCTGGCTGTCCCAGCTACCATGCTCATCGCCTTTTCAACATTGAAAGCGTTTAAATCCTTCAACTTGTTCTCGGCGATCTCCTTCACCTGATTCCAGGTGACGGCAGCCACCTTCTTCCGGTTCGGCTCAGCGGAGCCTGATTTTAATTTTGTTGCTTCCAACAACTGAATCGCGACAGGAGGCTGCTTCGTGATAAAGTCAAACGACTTATCCCCGTACACCTGGATGATCACCGGGATGATTTTCCCAGCTTGATCCTGTGTCCGCGCATTGAATTGCTTGCAGAAGTCCATGATATTAACTCCCTTAGAACCTAATGCGGGGCCTACAGGCGGCGAAGGATTAGCAGCTCCGGCTTTGATTTGTAGCTTGATAATTACTTCAACTTGTTTTGCCATGATTCATGTATCAAAAATTATTACTCTTTTTCTACCTGCATGAAACTCAATTCAAGAGGCGTTTTCCGTCCGAAGATCTTGACGATTACCTTCAATCTCTTCTTGTCGGAATTTACCTCCTCGATCATACCGGTAAAACCATTAAACGGCCCATCGGTCACCTTGACCGATTCGCCCACAAAATAAGGGATATTGATCTCCTCCGGCTGTTCCGCCAATTCATCTACCGTACCCAGAATCCGGTTTACCTCCGCTTGACGCATCGGTACAGGATCCCCTCCCTTCGTCTCTCCCAGGAAGCCAATCACGTTCGTGATATCACGAAGCATGTGGGGGATCTCTCCAACGAGGGATGCCTCTATCAACACGTAACCCGGATACAAGTTCCGCTCGCTGCTAAACTTCTTCCCGTTACGCACTTGATATACCTTCTCGGCAGGTACAAGAACTTGCGAAATATAATCTTGTAACCCCAAACTGGCTATCTCACTTTCTATGTACTCCTTCACCTTCTTCTCTTTGCCACCGATCGTCCGAAGCACATACCACCTTTTTTTTATCTCAGCCATGAATTTGATTATCAAAGATTATCAGAAACCAAACGAATAGATACCCTGCATGATGTGCCTGAAAGAGAAGTCCATGGCAAAAATACATACCGATATGATGACGGAAGCGATCATCACGATCGTAGCACTGCCCTGGAGTTCAGACCACGTTGGCCAGGATACCTTATGTACCAGCTCGTTATACACGTCCGAAAAATAGCTCTTAATCCTCATTTTATCTATTTTTAATTGCACGGGAGGAGAGGTTCGAACTCCCGACCCTCGGTTTTGGAGACCGATGCTCTACCAACTGAGCCACTCCCGTAACACCCGGCCGATACCATCGGCATCAACCGAGATGATTAAACTATCTTTATCTTTTAAGCCAAGATTTCGGTGATCTGGCCGGCGCCCACGGTTCTCCCTCCCTCGCGAATAGCGAAACGGAGACCGATGTTGCAAGCTACCGGGGTGATCAAGTCAACCGTGATGGTCAAGTTATCTCCGGGCATCACCATCTCGCGGCCCTCCGGAAGAGAGATCTCACCGGTAACGTCCAGCGTGCGGATATAGAACTGCGGCCTGTATTTGTTGTGGAACGGGGTATGACGGCCCCCCTCCTCTTTCTTCAAAATATAGACCTCTGCCTTGAACTTGGTATGCGGGGTGATCGATTTCGGCTTCGCCAACACCATGCCGCGCTTGATTTCGTCCTTGTCGATACCGCGCAGCAACAGCCCTACATTATCACCTGCTTGACCGTCATCCAAGATTTTACGGAACATCTCGACCCCGGTGCAGACGGTCTTCTTACCCTCAGCCCCCAAGCCAATAATCTCGATCTCATCGCCCGTGTGAATAACCCCCGTCTCGATACGACCGGTGGCAACCGTACCACGGCCCGTGATGGAGAAGACATCCTCTACCGGCATCAAGAAGGGCTTGTCGATGTCACGCGGCGGAAGCTCGATCCAAGTATCCACGGCATCCATCAACTCGATCACCTTCGCTTCCCACTTGGCCTCGCCGTTCAACGCGCCCAGGGCGGATCCCAAAATGATCGGGCTCTTCTCCCCGTCAAAGCCGTAGAACGATAGCAACTCGCGCACCTCCATCTCGACCAACTCCAACATCTCCGGGTCATCTACCATGTCCACCTTGTTCAAAAACACGACCATCCTCGGCACGTTCACCTGGCGAGCCAACAAGATGTGCTCCCGCGTCTGGGGCATCGGGCCGTCGGTCGCGGCACAAACCAAAATAGCCCCGTCCATCTGGGCGGCACCCGTCACCATGTTCTTCACATAGTCGGCGTGACCGGGACAATCCACGTGGGCATAGTGACGGTTAGCCGTCTGGTACTCCACGTGGGCCGTATTGATCGTGATCCCCCTCTCCTTCTCCTCCGGCGCGTTATCAATAGAGTCAAACGTGCGAATCTCAGACAAGCCCTGCCTTGCCAATACCATCGTAATCGCAGCAGTCAACGTGGTCTTACCGTGGTCGACATGTCCAATCGTCCCAATATTTACGTGCGGCTTCGATCTTTCGAAATGTTCTTTTGCCATAATTTTTCTAATTTTATATTCAACATTTTATCTAAAACTCCTGTACACGGCCCACAATCCGCTATGTTACAACCTCTTATATTCCAATCTATAAAAATCGCAACATTTTCGGCCTGCAAATGTACAAATTAAAAATGTATCTCACAAGACAATGAGACCATTTTTCATCAACTTTCTCTCTTTTCTTTCACTTTTTGAAGTTGACGCTTTAACACGTCATACAACTCATCCACGGTCTCCTCGAAGGTGCGGGCGTTTTTCTTAGCAAAAACATCCTGCCCCTTGATCTCTACTTGCACCTCGGTCACCTTATTTTCTAACCTGTCATCCTTCTCTAATTTCAAGTTGACCACGATCCTCAAAATACCATCGTGATATTTCTCCAGCTTCGAGAATTTCTTAGTAATAAACTCTTCTAAGGTCGAACTCGTCGAAAAACCTACAGCATTAATTCGTATTTCCATACCGTTTCCTCCTATAATTTTACGCTCGCGGATGAGCTTGTTTAAAAATCTTCAAAATATGCTCTATCGAGTTATGCGTGTAAACCTGCGTGGCCGCCAAGCTCGAGTGTCCCAACAACTCCTTAATCCCCTGGAGCGAAGCATCGCGATGCAACAGATGCGTGGCGCAAGTGTGGCGCAACACGTGCGGCCCGCGCCTCGATAGGGTGGTCACCTCACTCAAGTACTTTTTCGTTACACGATAAACAAAACTCGTACCAACCGGGTTCCCCGCGTTTGTCACAAAAAGCCACCCGTGTTCAGGCTCGACCACCTCTTTTCGCATCTCCAAGTAGCACGCGATAGCCGCCACCAACTCAGCGATCATGGGCACCTCGCGCTGCTTCCCCCCCTTGCCATACACCCGAATGACCCGCCGGGCAAAATCCACGTCGTCCACTCGCAAAGCAATAATTTCAGAACGTCGTATCCCCGTATCGTACAGCACCAACACGATCAATCGATCCCGTAGATCGGAGAAGTTTACACTCCCAGCCAGGCGTTCGTCCAGCAATTCATCCATCTTTTCCTCTTCCAGGAAGAGGGGCAATTTTCGAGCCGCCTTGGGACCGTTGACAGTGGCGACGGGGCTTACTTCCAGCGCTCCCTCCTTGACCAAAAAGCGGAAAAATGCCCTTACGCTACTTAATTTTCTCCTTCCGGAAGCGGCGCACAAGCGTTTGCCCGGGAGATCCACCCGCAACCCTCCATTCATCTCGGCCATCAGCCACCTCCGCACGACCTTGGGCGTTATCTTCGAAAAATCGCTCTCCCCCTCTTTCATCTCGCAGAATCTCAAGAACTGGAGCAGATCCCGCTTGTACGCCGCGAGCGTATGAGGAGAATAACGTTTTACGTTGCTCAAATGATCGATAAACTGCTGAACGCGCATGTGATTTCTTGTCAGGACACCAAGTTACGTTTTTCTTTTCAAAAAAACGACATTGCCGCCACCCCGCTTACTCCTCCGCCTGCTGCAACGACTGGCGGTAGATGGCTTTCATACGGGCCATTCTATTTCGCACGGAAGGTTTCGTGTAGGCCTGACGGTCTCTTAGCTCCTTAATCACGCCCGTTTTCTCGAACTTCCGTTTGAACTTTTTCAAAGCCCTCTCGATGTTTTCTCCCTCCTTCAATGGTACTATAATCATGTTTCTCTATTTTTGAATTTATAAACTACAGTAAATACAAACACGTGACAATAACGTTGTATTGTCACTCTTCGCTAAAACTATGTCATTCAATCTCTTCTAATAACAATCAATCACCCCCTCTCAATAGAAAAAGGTTTGTCATCTATTTTAACGGTGCAAAGGTAGTACTTCTTTCCGAGACAATCAAACGGTTGTGCGATTATCCTGAAATATTTATCGACTTCTGCCCCGTTCCGTCAAGGGTTCAACAACTCCCTGGAGTAATAGTTCAAGATCCCGTTGATCATCTCGACGTAAGCGCGCGCCTGGAGGTGGTCACGATTCACGCGCAACACCGCGTTAAAACAGTTTAAGGCACGCGGGAAATCAGCCACACCATTATATATAACCCCCAGCTCAAACCAGATCTCCGCCCGCTCCTCCTCGCCGGTCGCTTGTTCAAGGTCGCGTTGCAACAACGCGACCGCCTCCGTCACTCGTCCCTCCTTGACCAAGTAGCGGAGCTGTTCTACATACTCTTTTTTATTATCTATCATATTTCTCTCCCCGAATCATTTTGACAAAGGTACGGGATAAAACCGGATTTTCCCCACGATGCGACACAACTTCAAATGCTCAACCTCTTTTTCTTAAAAAAGGGCGAGCTTGAGAAAGTTCGACCTTTGGACTATAAAAAAGAGGGTGTGTTCCGACTTTTGACACACCCTCTTTTTTTTATGCGCGATGACGTTCAGGTGTAGGGGCGAAAAATCTTTCGCCCCCGCGTCGTTCTCGCCGTTCCCCGTCTCTTCTCGCTCCCGAATTTCCATTTATAGTCATGATAAACAGCCGCGTACCCGGTAAAAGCGGGACGGGCGAAAAAAAATGCCTGATTTTGTATCTTGTATTATTACTTTTCGTACTTTTGTACCATAAAATTACGGATCGATGATTCGCTGGCGGGCGACACCCCCCGGGGAATGATAAACGAGACGAAAGAAAATGATAAACTATAAACATAAGAACAGCATGAACACGTCACGAATTTGTTCGCTCGCGCTGGCGGCCCTCGCGGCC
>JAISNC010000019.1 GCA_031276355.1 Odoribacteraceae bacterium | reverse complement strand
CAAGACATCATGTACGCCAGCGTCACGAGCGGCATCGGCAAGGAGGAGGGGACGCAAACCCACCCGGAATTTGGCTTCCGGCACCTGCTCGCGCGCGTGCAGTTCAAGCTCGTGCAGGGCACCGGTTTCGGCGGCGGCATAAACGTGACCGAGATCAGCCTCACGGCGCTGAACACGCGGGCCTCCCTGGACCTGGTGACCGGGGCGTTGACCTGGACGCACCAGGGGGGCGTGGCGCATGGCGACAAGCTGACCTTGACCGGCACGTTCCCAATAAAGCCCCTCGCGGAGGCGGCGGTCATCGAGCCGTGCCTGATGGCCCCCCCCGGCTTCGCGGGGGGAACGGGAGAGACCGTGAACCTTAGCGTCAAGGCCGGGGGGATCGAGTACCCCGCCGTGACCTGGGGGCTTCCCGGCGAGTTGCAACACGGCCAGGTGGCGGGCAAGAGTTACCTGGTGACGCTGACCTTCGAGGGGACGACGATCAAGCCCGCCGTCCAGGTCACCCCGTGGGAAGAGTCAGGATATGCGCCCACCCATACCCTGAAATAGCGGGCGCGCGCGGTGGCGGCGATACAAGCGATACGTAAAAAAGAAGAGCCATGAACATGTTATTTACAAATAGTCATCAACGACGCGCGCTGCTGGCCTGCCTGGCGCTGCTGGCATCGTGCGGTGAACCGCCGGCGGGAGATCCCGGCACGGGGATCGTGCCGCTGAAATTCTCCGTCGAGGTGTCACCGGTCGCGCCCACCAAGGCCCCCCCCATCTCCGGTGCGGAATTCCCTTCTGGAAAGTACACGCTCGGGCTGTGGATCTGTAACCACGAGGCCACCCCGTCGCTGTTCACCCCCGTGATGACGGGGTACGGCAACCTGGAGGCGAACGTGGACGTCACCGCCGACGGCCCGAACATGAGATACGACTGGAGCTACAGGGTGGACGGTACCACTTTTTATAACACGCTCGGCGTGCGACAGGGTACTAACTTTGATATTTACGCCTGCCATCCCCACGTGCCGGGGGCCGCGAAACCGACGGAGATCCCTTTCACGTCGGGCCAAACCGACTGGATGGTGGCTCACCATGACAACTTCGCGACAACCCCTGGCCAAACCGAGGCCACTGCGAACTTGACATTCAGCCACGTGATGACCTGTATCCAGGTGAACATCACTTGCAGGTATATAGGTAGCGTGATATTAAGCAAGATGACCTTAATTGACACGGACGGTAATGGGTTATATTCAAGCGGGAAGATAAACGCCTGTACCGCTCCCGGGCCCGGGAGCCTGGTACTCGATCCAGCGACACGGGCCGACAGGATCTCCATAGAGCCTAACGCAACGTTGAATAACTACAGCACGAGATCTTTTTATATCATCATGCCAGAGGTGGCGTGGCCCGACGAGGTAGACGACAATGAACTGGGTCGATTTGTCCTCTCTTTCGTCTACAACGGCACCGTGGACGGCGAGGATGTTTTCCCCCTCCCGAGGACGATCAGGAACACGACGAACACGGACGACGTGACGATCAATGCGTTCGAAACCGGGAAGTGCTATATTTACAACCTGCGATTAGACAATCAGATACATTTCGAGTCCATGGAGGTGAGTGACACGTGGCCCGAGACAAGCACGGGCATACCCTTATCATTATAGTAATAACGCATGAAACAGACAAACAGATCACGAATAACGCCCTCCTTGATGGCCGCCGCCCTGCTTTTTTCCTGCGCGGGCGAGGAGGGGGCGCGGGATGCGACGACGCTTCCCCTTTTTTCCGTCGCCACCCGCGCCGAGGCGAACACGACTTACCGCGTCTCGGCCTATTCCACGGAAGCGAACAGTAGCCACTACGGATTACTCAGGAGTGCCACCCTTTATTTAAAGGCGGTGGGTGACAAATCATTGACAGCTTGCACGTTGACTGATGCCGGGGCGTGGGTGAACGACACGCCGGACGAGACGACGGCGACCTTGATCGGTCTCAACGCCTTTTACTACCTCGCATGCGTGTCACCCGGTATAGCACCTATCGATGGCGGGTTCCCTTGTACCCCGGGCACGGCGAAGTTCCTGGTTGCCACGATAGGATCGACACGGCTGGACGGTTACGGGACGCTCTCCTTGGGCGACCTGGTCGATTATCGCTCCCGGGTGGGCTTCAGGTTCTACAAGAAAGACGACCCGGCCGTGGAGCCGTTCACGATCAAGGATAACACGGTGCAACTGGTAGGGGCCGGGGCAAACGGGGAGGCGGTCACGCTTTATCCCGTTACCCGACAGGTTGTCGCGTCCGCCGCCCCGCAGTCGCTGGTCTTGCCCCCTACCCCTGTGACCGATCCTCCCACTGTTGACGGGGCCGGCAATCTCGAGTATTATAACATGCCGGCGGGAAGCTTGCTTTACATCGCCTCGGCGATGTACGCTCCCAAGGAGGTGCTGAGGGTCGAACAGTTCGGTAATACCCCGTCCGTGCACCTGAAGGAGTCCGGTTACCTCTACATGGTCTGCACGCTCGTGCAGAGAGGTCGCGAGACCCCGCTCCGCCTCCCCCTGACGAACACGCTATACGACTTGCGACCGTTGACCACGTATTATTTTAACATCACCGTCATGTCTAACTATATAATTGCCACCGTGGATGTTTACGCCCCGTCCCCTGGATCCTGCGGCTGGGGGGACCAGGAGGGCGAGGAGATATGGATCAACGAGCGACTACCGGAAGAAACCCTCCACGTTGGCACGTGGAAGGTAAACGGTAACGGCTCCTGGGAACCGGTAAACCTCGGTCAATCCATCGACTAACGAGCGAAAAGAAAATGAAAAATGAAAAAATATAAAAATAGAAACAGCATGAACACAACACGAATTTACTTGCTCGCGCTGGCGACTTGCGCGGTCGCGTCGTGCGCGGAGGGGCCGGTGGAGCGTCCGGACGCCGGCGGCGAGGGGCACGAGGCCCGGGTCACTCTTTCGATCAACGCGGTGCCCGAGGCCCCCGGCACCACCGACACGCGGGCCCTTACCGATCTCGTGGACGAAGGAACCGGGACGGGATACACGGTGGAGGACTTCTGGGTGCTGCAATACACGGGTACCGCGGACAACGCCATCCTCGCGACCGCTCCCCGGTACTACACGATGAGCCAGTTCGAGACAGACGGTAACGTGATCCCGGTGATCCTTCCCCCGGTCGGCAGTACCTACCGGTGCGTGCTGTTGGCCAATACCCATAACCCCGTGTTCGACGATGGCGGGTTAAGGAACGCCTCTACCCTGGGGGCCTTGAAGAACGTTACCCTGCCCGTCCAGCAAGTGGAGAGCATGTACAACGACGGCAACGGCGACGACCTGTTGATGAACGGGTACGTCGATCTAACCAGCACGACCACCACGTTGACATGTAACCTGTACCGTAACGTGGCCAAGTTCTCGCTGGAGCTTAACAATGATGAAGATTCGGGCGTGAGAATCATCTCGGTGCAGTTGTGCAACGTGCCCGATCGTCTCTCTTATGCCGACCAGCTGTTGACGATCGCTACTAGCCCCGGGGCGGGTTTTTTCAATTTGTTACCCATCGATGTTCTATCACCTGCCCTGGATCCCGGTGCCAGCCAAACGCTACACTATTACCTGCCCCGTAACCGCCAGGGAACCACCGCGGCGCAACTCCCGCACCAGAAGAACGTTGACGCCCCCGCGAACGCCACCTACGTTCAAATCATGGCCGAAACCGTCGGGGGCGGCACGTTGCGTTACCGCTTCTACCCGGGCGCGAACACGACCGATGATTTCAACATCAACCCGAATTATTACTACTATCTCCCGGTGACCTTCAACTCCGCGGGAACCGACGCCGGGGATTCCCGCGTGGAGGACCTGGGCCAGGTTCACCTGGCGGACGCGAACTCCTATATCATCAACCCGCTCGCCTCGAACCAGGCCACCTACGGCGTGCCCGTCATTGAACGCGTCAATAACTTCTGGAACAGGACGAATCAAACAGGAATCGCTATCACCACGACTACCGAGTGGGTGGCCGAGGTGATCTGGCAGGACAAGCCCAGTCGCTTGATTAACTTCTGTACCTCCAACGGCGTGGTCACGCCGGACAATACCTCGTTCGAGGGTACTGGAGACGGGCGTTTCTATTTCCAGCCTGTTCAAGGAGCCGCTGGCAACGTGTTGATCGGTGTCAGGAAAAAGGGGGAGGCGACGTATCTCTGGAGCTGGCACCTGTGGATCACGGATTACAACCCGGACGAGGCCCCCTCCTCGTGGCAGGCGGACAAGTTCGCGTACCCCGTTCCCGGCGACGGGCAGGTGCATCACTATACCGGCGGGCCGTGGGCCAATGTATACAACAATAAATTCATCATGGACCGTGACCTCGGCGCTGCCAGTGCCGACCGCACCCAGGGTATTGCCAACACCCGCGGCATGCTCTACCAGTTCGGGCGCAAGGATCCATTCCCCACCACGAACAGCGATTTTGCTCCCGTCACCTTGTACGATATTAACGGCCAGAACGGTAAAACCGGCAATGCGGCTATCCCAATAACGGTAAATAGGACGTCGTTCGAGGGGGCGGTTAAAGATCCTACCAGGTTCTACGCTCCCGGCGATGGTAATAACGACTGGCTCGTGACTAATCCCTACTACACCGAGTTGTGGAATAACCCCGCGTGGAACGCGATCCCGGCGGCCGGCAAGAGCTTTTTTGACCCCTGTCCCCCGGGATGGAAGTTGCCTATAATCGGCACGTGGGACATCTTCACCCGCAACAACGTCAATAACCCGTCCGATTACGGTATCAATACCGCCGGCTGGGAGTTCTACATGGATAATGTCCTGAAGAACGCGTGGGCTTACTATCCGGCATCGGGCTATCGTCTCGTCGGTACGGGTGGCATGTTAAACGAGCGGATCGACGGTGTCAGTTGGGCATCTACTCCGGACGGCAGTACGCATGTTCTTGGCCTCTACTTCCATTCGAGCGACGTGTACTCACACGGCTATCACCAACGTGGTCTCGGCATCCCCGTGCGCTGTGTCCAAGAATAAAGGGCACGAAGCCGACCGTGCCCGTTGGTGGCAACCTCCGGCTTGCCCTTGCCTCGCATCCCTGACGGGATGCCTCGCCCGGTAGAAATGCTAATAAGAGGGTGTGTCAAAAGTCTGAACACACCCTCTTTTAGTATTTTTTTTCGGGTCGATATCTGAAAGTGATTTCAAATATTCAATTCTCAGAGAGTTAATTTTACTTTTGACACACCCTCCAGTAGGGGGACGCACGTGCCTCCAAGTCCCGCAGGGACGACACTCTATTAACCGTATGCTTTAGCTTACGGCCGCCAGGGAACACATCTCCCACCCAGTCTCGCAGGGACGACACTTGATTAAAAAGGTGTATCAAACGTCAGATTTCGTCATCGCGATCCGCGTAGCTGGAAGCAATCCAGAAACCCGTAAATCCCTGGATTGCTTCACCCTTCGGGATTCGCAATGACGAAAACAAAGGAAATGACGAAAGAACGCAACGACACTGCGGCGTGTACCGTCACGACGACCCACGTGTCCCGTCATTGCGATCTGCGCAGCAGGAAGCAATCCAGAAACCAATAAGTCAATGAATTATATTGAATTACACTCGCCCGATGACATGCATTCGGGACGTTCGAGACAGCTACCAATGACGAAAACAAAGATTGCAATTCCCGTCATTGGTATCCGCGTAGCGGGAAGCAATCCGGGGACCCGTGAATCCCTGGATTGTTTCGATCTACGCGCTCGCGATGATGTCTATTCGGGGCGTTTGAGGCAGCCCTTTCGGGCTTTTGTACACGGACGTGCTTATTTCACCTCCCAGGTCTCCCCGCTGTTCAGCAAATCATCCATGCAATGGATGGGCGAGGTAGCCTTCACGCTGCTAATTTGCGCTTCCAGGGCATCGTTGTAGGTATGCCCCTCCACGTCGCGGATCACGCCGAGCGCGACGGGAAACTCCGGCGCTTTCATGTGCACCAGCATCCAATGCATCGATGGATTCTCGCAGTGGGCATCGTGCACGAGGAGATCAGCCGCGGTGATCCCCTCCTTCCCGATCTCTACCACCTGGAGCTTGCCGGTGCGATCCACGATCAACCCCTTCTCTTTATTTTTCCCGAAGATCATGGGTTGCCCGTGGCGAACGATCAGTTGCCGATCCTCCTTGTGCTCCTTGTCGGTGATGGCCGCGTGAACGCCGTCGGCAAAGATCACGCAGTTCTGCAGGATCTCCACGACGGAGGTACCGGGGTGACGCACGGCCTCCTTCACGACTTCGGCCGTGAGGTGGATGCTGGTATCTATCGAGCGGGCGAAGAACTTTCCCTGTGCCCCGATGACCAGCTCGCCGGGGTTGAAGGGCATCTCGATCGTCCCGTAGGGGGAGGTTTTAGTCTTCGTGCCCAACTTGGTGGTCGGGGAGTACTGCCCCTTGGTGAGGCCGTATATCTCGTTGTTGAACATTAGCATCGTGATGTCGATGTTCCGTCGGATGGCGTGGATAAAGTGGTTTCCCCCGATGGCCAGCGCGTCGCCGTCTCCGGAGACTTGCAGGATGTTCAGGGCCGGGTTGGCGCTCTTGGCACCGGCCGCGATGGCGGCAGCTCGCCCGTGGATGGTGTGAAAACCGTAGCAGTTCATGTAGTAGGGGAAACGGGAGGAGCAACCGATCCCGGAGATCACCGCCCACGACTCGCGCGGATAACCCAGTTCAGCCATCGCTTTTTGTACGGAGTTGATGATCCCGTGGTCGCCGCATCCCGGGCACCAGCGTACCTCTTGGTCGCTTTTGAAATCTCTCGGTGTGTAAGTGTTCTCTGCCATGTCTATTTCGTTAAAATCTCGACTATTTTTTCTTTTAATTCCGTCACCGTGAAAGGCAAGCCCGCTACCTTATTATACTGCTTGTAACAGAATTGCGGGAAGATGCCCCGCACGTACTGCGCGAACTGCCCCAGGTTCAGCTCGCACACGAGGATCGTCTCGAAGCGAGAGAGCACCTCGCCCGTGTTCCGCGGGAGCGGGTTAATATAGGTGAAATGAGCTAAGCTCACCTCCTTCCCCTCGGTGCGCAATTCATCGACGGCCGTGTAGAGGTGGCCGTAGGTACCTCCCCAGCCCACGACGAGCAACTTGCCTTCCGGGCTACCGACCACGCTCTGTTCGGGGATATAATCGGCGATCCGGGCCACCTTTTCCTGGCGTAGATCGGTCATCAGCTGGTGATTCTCGGGGACGTAACTGATCTCGCCCGTCACGTTGACTTTTTCCAGCCCGCCGATGCGGTGCTCCAGCCCTTTGGTCCCGGGGAGCGCCCACGTCCGGGCCAGCGTCCCGGGGTCGCGGGCGTATGGTTTGTAATCATCCCCTTCCCGGGCCACCCGCGGGGTGATGATGGGCAGCTCTTTCATCGCGGGAATCTTCCAGGATTGGGCCCCGTTCCCTAAAAAGCCGTCCGTGAGCAGGACGACCGGAGTCATGTGCTCCACGGCGATCTTCGCCGCCTGGAAGGCCGTATAGAAACAATCCCCCGGCGTGGCGGCAGCGATCACCGGCATCGGACACTCACCGTTGCGCCCGTAAAGGGCCTGCATCAGGTCGGACTGCTCTGTCTTCGTGGGAAGGCCGGTGGAAGGCCCTCCCCGCTGTACGTCGACGATCACGAGTGGCAACTCCGCCATCACGGCCAATCCCGCCGCCTCGCTCTTCAGGGCCAGGCCGGGGCCGGAGGTGGTTGTCGCGGCTAAGCTGCCCACGTAGCTGGCACCGATGGAGGTGCAGATACCGGCAATCTCATCTTCTGCCTGGTAGGTCTTGACTCCCAGCTCGCGGTGCAACGCCAGCTCTTGCAGGATATCCGTCGCCGGCGTGATCGGGTAGGAGCCGCAGAAGAGGGGTAACCCCGCCTTCTCGGCCGCCGCGATCAATCCCCAGGCCGTCGCCTTGTTACCGGTGATCGTGCGATAGCGCCCTTTTTCGATGGTAGCGTGCTTCACCCCGAAGTGGACACCCAGCGCGTGCACGTTGCTCGCGTAGTTGTACCCGGCCTGGAGCACTCTCCGGTTGGCCGCCGCCACATCCAATTTCTTCCCGAACTTCTGGTTGAGCAGGGTCTCGGTATGTTCCAGTGTCCGGTCGAACATCCACAAGGTCATCCCCAGCGCGAACATGTTCTTGCATTTGACGATGCTCTTCTGGTCGAGCCCCGACTCTTTCAGGGCCTCCTCCGTGAGGGAGGTGATCGACACCGGCACCACGTTGTAGTCCTGCATCATCGGATCCAGCAGCGGGTCTGTCGCGTAGCCGGCCTTCTCTAAATTTTTGGCGTTGAACGCGTCCCTGTTCACGATAATCGTGGCCCCTTTCTTGATCCAGCGCAGGTTCGCTTTCAACGCCGCGGGGTTCATGGCCACCAGCACGTCGGCGAAGTCGCCGGGTGTCTTCATCGGGTTGTCCCCGAAATGTACCTGGAAACCGGAGACCCCGCCTACCGTCCCTTGTGGGGCGCGAATCTCGGCCGGATAGTCGGGAAATGTGGAGACCTCGTTACCAAACAGGGCCGCCGCGTCCGAGAATTGTTGTCCCGTGAGTTGCATCCCGTCCCCTGAATCCCCGGAAAAACGGATGACAACCTCTTTCCTCTCGATCACTTTAGTGTCGTTATTCATAAATTTGCTCCTTAACGTTCGTGATTATATATGTTATAAAACATGGGCAAAGGTAGGGATTAGTCCCACGAAACAAATCCGTTTA
>JAISNC010000121.1 GCA_031276355.1 Odoribacteraceae bacterium | reverse complement strand
ATCACGCGGGAGAAGCCGGGTGGATAAGCCTGGGAAAGCAAAAGGCAGACAAGCAGTTCCTGGAGTATGAAAACGTGCCGGCAGACGCCCTCCTTTGGCTGCAAAACCACAGTCGAGGAGAGGAAGAACAAGTGTTTTACATGGAGAACGGACGACAAATCTTTTCCGGGAAAACCAGCCATTAAACAAAAAACGGACCAAATTGGAAGATCTATCAAATTATACATCAATATTTTGACATTCAAGATCGACTACTATTTATATGAAAAGTAAAACTATTTTTACCCGACAATGTTTGATGATCAAAATCGTGTGCCAATTCATCAGGATAAAACAGACAATCCGGTGGTATTTACAGATATGGGGGAAGATATTGCCTAATACTCGCATACACGAGGAATGTCGAAGTAATTGTTCAATGGAAAAATGTGAGTACCAATCTCAAATATCCGCTTTTATTCGAATGGAAAGCAGGCGCATAAGTGATGGCGAATTTCAGACTGTCGGCCAAGCGAATATTCTGAATATCGCAGTCATAGATAAAGTCATAGATCTTCCAAATTCATATCGAAATAGATGCTCACTATTTCGTTACTGCCAGCACAATAAGGCAATCACATCACTTTTGATCAACGTCATGAACTGTTTTACCGGGGATAAGCTTGCTAAAATGAGAAACAGTCAGGCGGTAAACATGATGCAATTCATTAGACTGATTTAAAAATAGTTATGAAAACACCTATATTCCATCACTTGAAAATAGAAATACACGATAAAAATGGGAATATCGAAATGATTCCCTATAATGATATCCTGTATATGATTTATGATAAGCCTTATACACTTCTTGTATGGATGGAAAAAGGGAAAACGAAAAAAAAACTTCTACAAATCTCTTTAGTCTATATGGAACAATATTTACCCGTCGTTTTTTTTCGATGTAATCCGGTATCCATCCTCAATTTATGCTATTTAAAAAAATATGATCATGTAGAAAGACAAATTGCAATGGAAGATGGAAAAATATTTAATATATCCAAGCGAAAACATCGCGATTTTCGGGTAAGGCTTGCGTCGCTACCACGACTCTCCCCTTTATGTACTCCCTGCTTGACATGTACTAACGCTTGTTTGACTAAAGACAGTCTTTGCGCTACAAAGAAAAATGCCCACTTAGCGCATGAAATCGACCGGATGGTATAATTATGGTATGTTTATTTGGAAATAGAGGTTCCTCCATTTAAATTTGCTGATAAAAGAAAAAATATGGACATACGAAAATCTTCATATACGATTAGTGTCAAATTGGACGATACCGAAGACAAATACATGTTGATTCATGGATATACGGGAGCCGTTGATTTGGTAAATGAAAAAGTGATCCGTTATCTGGAAAATGCTGACGCAAATGCACCCATATTGGATACTACTGTTGATGCATTGAAAGTAAGGGGTTATCTGACCACCAAAACTGAAGAAGAGGAGCGAGAACGTGTGCGTAAGTTGGCTCATATCTTGCATCAAAAAGACAAGATACTATTCAAGCATTTTATGTTTTTGGTCGCATATGACTGTAACTTCAGATGTCCTTATTGTTACGAAAAGAAAGTGTTGAAAAACAGTCGGCAATGGACAAAAAAGATATTTAGCAAAGAAATGGTAGATAAAGCTTACAATGCCATTTCTAAAATCGGAGGAGACAGACGGCTTCACTCACGGCAGATCACACTATACGGAGGCGAGCCATTGCTCGAAAAAAACAAAGACATTGTAGAATATATTGTTACCAAAGGAACAGATTTGGGTTATCGCTTCATGGCGATTACCAACGGATACGATCTAAATCATTTTGTTCATTTATTGGGACCTGATAAAATCTGTACGTTACAAGTAACTTTAGACGGTATCAAAGAGCATCATGACAAACGAAGAGTACATTACCGAACAAAAAAATCTTTCGATAAGATCATAACTAATATTGGGATGGCACTAACACAGGACGTGCGTATTGGGATAAGGGTCAATACCGATGCTGA
Organism: Odoribacteraceae bacterium; assembly: GCA_031276355.1. Classification (GTDB taxonomy): domain Bacteria; phylum Bacteroidota; class Bacteroidia; order Bacteroidales; family Marinifilaceae; genus JAIRKS01. The sequence goes on along the minus strand of JAISNC010000121.1, from coordinate 23,509 downwards.
TAATTTTGCTGATTTGGAAAAGTTAGAGCAAATGTTTAGGAATTTGGGTTATACAGATAATGCGAAGTTATCTATTCATTCGGCGCTACTATTTGATCACAATCCATTATCCACAAATAAATCTTTGAGTTTTCTAGATCAACAAAAATTTAATGATCTTCATAAGCATACAAATTACAGGTATAATTGTACCATAACCTCTATGGCGCAGTTATTAGTAAATGCTATAAAAAACAACAAAACCATAGACTTTTCTTCTGAATTTTGCGCAGCTCAAAGTGGATCATACATCTTAGATCCTTTCGGTGAGATTTACGCTTGTTGGGAAGAAGTAGGTCATCAAGAAAAAATAATTGGCCATTATAATGAATTAGTCGAATGGATGGGACATAAAGACCTATGGCATAATCAAAATATTGCTTCTAATTCGAAATGTATCAGTTGTCGATATGCGTTTTTCTGTAAAGGAGGATGTATTTCTCAAGAAATCGTAGTCAATGGAACATTTGGAGCGGGGTTTTGTAATCATTTTCCAGATACATTCCATTCTTCAGTTAATTTAGCATATCGTAGAGTTTTGAAAAAGTCTTAAAAATTAAAATAGAGATATAGATATAAGCCTCGTCTTTTCTCTATTGTGTTAAAGGGGCATGTTTAACTAAAACAGAGACGTTATGGTAAAAAATGAAAAAGAAAGTAAACTTCCGAAACAAGAAGAGGACGAGTTGGTTTCATTAAACGGCTCGTTGTATGATGAGTTCTACATTCAAGAACTCGAGTCAAGACTAGAAACAGATCCATTGATCGTGGGAGGACTGGCAGACTTTTTTACATCTCCTGCTGAAGACTCGTCATTATCAACGACGGGCAGTTGTGGAACATTTTCATGTTCCGAATACAGCAGTTGCACTCTCTACTGTGGTCTGTGTAGTAGCTTCTGTATAGACTTTTACTAGTAAATAAAATGATAGTGGAATGGTTATTTCATTCCACTATCGTTTTGCTTTTTAAGAAATAGAACTACAATATGATGACGATATTGCGAAATTTATTGTACGATAAGGCATACTCGCTGTTTTGCATTTTGGGCACCGCGTTGACGTTTATATTAGTCACCTCCTTGTTGCAAATAGTGTTTATGCTGGGAAGCAACTACCCGCCCGATATTCATGCTGACCGCGTCATTTCATTGGGCACCTTCTCCGATATCGACGGGAGGAATGTAGGTGGTTTGCAACACTGGGAAATAGATCTATTACTGGGACATATCAAGGAACATGAAGCGGTTGCCTTGAGATCCTCAGACATTGGAAATGTACTGGTAAACGATAAAAACTATTTAGTGGGGATGGCGTTTGTCAACGCGGGATTCTGGAAGGTGTATGGATTTAACTTCCTCGCGGGCGGGGCTGTCACTGAAGATGATTACCGCGATAGAAAACATTACGCCATCATTAACAAGAAGCTATCGAACAAGCTCTTTCATACGACCTACAGCGTCGGGCAAAAACTGGAATATTACGGCGTCGAGGTTGAAATAAAAGGAGTCGTGGACGATGTTTCCCCCCTTGCCACTCCTACAGGATATAGCGAAATGTGGATGCCCGGCTTCGTGAATAACCGGATAAGCGCCGTGGACATTTTATTTCCCACGCGAATGGATATGAGCCGGGCCAAAGAGATGGTGAGCCACGCGGTTCAACAGACATTTGCCCAGAGAAACGTGCAAGTGCAGGTCAGCGCCGACAAACTATTCACCACGCGAGAGAGTAAACTTCAAAAAGTTGGAGGGGAAAGAGGCGTTGGAGGCTCCGTGGGCGTTTTATTGTTTATTCTTTTATTGATACCTGCCGTGAACATTGTCACCTTAGCGATGAGCAATACGCGCGGGAAACTTAAAGAGATCGCCGTTAGAAGGGCTTTCGGGGCCAGCCGCTTCTCCGCTTTCTTGGACATCATGGCGGGGAACCTGGTATTGGTCCTCATCGGCGTCTTCTTAGGCGTGGCGTTGGTCAAACCGACCTATTATCTCATCCAACATACCGTGTTGCAAAATCCATTTTTAGAGGGAGTTTCGTTAATCCCGAACATTGACGCGATCGTCATAGTGCTGTTCATTCTCCCGTTGATGTTGTTGTTCCTACTGATGTTCGGGGGGATACCGGCTTACCGGGCGGCACGACAAAATATCGCCACCATTTTGAAAGGAGGTATGTCGTGATAAAACATGTTTTAAAAATAACGTGGCACACCAAGCGGCAGTACGCGGGTATCTTGGTAGAACAGGGATTGGTCATGTTCGTGCTGATGTTCTGCATGGTGATATTCGCCAAGACGATCAAGCAGCTCCGGGATCCGGGCATCCTGAACGTGGACAACACCTTTATCTGTTTGTTCGCGGAAACAGATCCAAACGCTACAACGGAGATTTCCAAAAAGTTGGATGCCGTGACGGATCATTTACGGAGACTGCCCTACGTGGAGCATGTCAGTTACAATCGCAATTTGGCGCCATTTATAAACTCCAACAACTTAATGGATTCGATTCGCGTTGACGACAAAACGATTGGTGCCGTGATCAAGGCGTCCGACGAACACGGGGCGGCCGTATTTCACCCCGTCATGGAGGAGGGAAGGTGGATCGAAAATAGCAGGCTCCCCGACGGGACGGTGCCCGTGGTGATCAGTCGACAGTTCGCGGAGAAGGCGGGCTGGAGTCAGGGCACGGGCAAAAAATTCCAATATCGCTCTTTCACGTGCACCGTTGTCGGGGTTACATCGGGATTAAAATCTGAACTGGCCTGGCCGTCGCCCGCCGCGGCGGTGATCCCCACATCCATCGAAGGGGAGGCTCAAAGAGTCATCACCGTCCGGGTGAAAAGAAATTCCAAGGCGGATTTTTATGATACCTATTGTCATGTATTTAAACAATTCATACCTCCCGACATGGCAGAACCCGCCATTGTAAATTTAGAAGAGATCAAACAGGGAAATTCATTCGGCACGAAATTTCATTTATTACTCTTGGGCTTGCCCACCGCGTTCCTCACTATTTTTGCCTTTGTCGGTACCTTCGGCTTGTTTTGGTCTCACGCGCGGCAATCCTTCAAGGAATTTGCCCTGCGAATGGCCTTGGGTTCCACGCGAAAACAACTGATATATTTCGTGATCGTCCAAAGCCTGCTCGTGACGTTGATCGCCATGTTGCCCGCGCTGGCCCTCGCCGCCGCGATATACGACTACACCGGGCCACAGGTGACGGGCGTCGCGGTAGCGGCGGGTTGCATGTTGCTGTTTTCCGTTGTCAGCACATGGTACCCGGCCTGGAAGGTGTCGCGGGTAAATCCCGCCGAAACATTACAACACGAATAACCAATGAATAATCGTCCATCATGATCAAAATAGAACAACTCACCAAGATTTTCCAGACAAAGGAGATTGAAACAGTCGCCTTAGATAACGTGACCCTTCGCGTCGAGAAGGGAGAATTTGTCTCCATCATGGGGCCGTCCGGTTGCGGTAAATCGACGCTGCTCAATATCGTGGGACTACTGGATCAGCCCACGGACGGGAGAATCCTGCTGGGCGATACAGACGTGTCGAGCCTGAGCGACCGGCAAACTGCCGGTGTCCGCAACCGCATGTTGGGGTTTATCTTCCAAAGTTTTCACCTGGTACCGGCGCTAAACGTGCTCGACAACGTGGCGCTTCCCCTGCTCTATCGTAACGTCTCCGCCAAGGAGCGCAAGCAGCGGGCGTTGCAGGCCTTAGAACAAGTGGAGCTATCGCATCGACTCAAACATTTTCCCTCGCAACTCTCCGGCGGTCAATGCCAGCGCGTGGCGATCGCCCGCGCGCTGGTCGGCGCTCCGGAGATCATCCTGGCGGACGAACCCACGGGGAATCTTGACAGCAAGATGGGTGACGAGATCTTGTCGTTGCTCACGGCCATCAACCAGTCGGGGGCGACCATCGTCATGGTGACGCACGACAAACGCATCGCCGAGCGAACCCACCGGATCATCAACATGTTGGACGGAAAAATCTATGAATGATGGTCTATTTAGAAAACATAGCGCAAATAAGTATCCTTCAGTTTGAAACCTCAGGTAAAACGCAACACTATGTCGCAAGTTTTGAAGATCGTCATTTTGAGATCAACGAGTCTGTCGCACGATTAATCGGTACCATGCAGGAATCGAGTACGTTATCGGAAGTGTCGCAAAAATATAGGGGGGAAAATGGTAGGCAATACAGCGAACCCGAAATAGAAAAAATTATCGAACGCTATATCGGCCCGATTTTTCATGCGCTGCAAACGCCACAGAAACACCCGTTTTTGTTTAAAATTGAATTATTGTCCCAATCTACTATTGAGCAGTTTTCCAATATACTGAAACTTGCCTTTAATAGGTATATAATTACCGGATTAGTATTGTGTATAACTACTTTAGAAATTTATCTCATCCTCCATGAAACGATACTAGTTTCATTCGGTGAAGTGAATTTATACGTTATACTGGGGGTGATTTTGTTGCTGTTATTGTCATCGTTTGTACACGAAGTTGGCCATGCTTCTGCTTGTCGCCATTATAAAATAAAGCATGGTGGGGTAGGGTTCGGGCTTTACCTAACCTTCCCGGTTTTCTATACCGACGTTTCCGAGACATGGAAATTGAAACGACGAGAGCGACTCGTGGTGAACATGGCCGGCGTGTATTTCCAGTTAATCTTGTTGATACCGTTTTTTATAACCTATTTCCTTACGGGCAATCACATTATTAAATGGTTTTTGTTGACCGTCAATATTGGATTTCTGATCACGCTCAATCCTTTTTTCAAGTTTGACGGATACTGGATCGTGTCCGATTTGTTGGGAGTTTCCAATTTACGAAAGAAATCGGGAGAACTTATTCAATTTTTTATCAAAAAACTCTTCAAAAGAGAAATAGGAAAAGCCCCATATTTATCGCAAATAAAATGCACAGAAAGAACCGCATTAATTGTTTATACGGTTATTGTAAACCTCTTCTTTGTATTTTATTTTTTCTTTCTGATCCCGGCTTTTATTTATCGTTTTTACACCTCTTTCCCACCGCTGATAGAACAGTTGATTTATAGGTTATCAAGCGGCCAGACGATTGGCTTTGATTTGATACAGGCACTTTGCGTGCAGCTACTTTTCATGGCACTTATCATCTATTTATTGGTCAGGATGTTAATGCCATTTCTTGTCAATATTAAAATACACGTACGGAAAAAACATGCAGCAGAGTAACGTTCAATCGGCAATATTTCAACCGGATGTGCTGTTCTTGTCTGTTATCTTTTTTATCAGCATCTGTGACATCAGTGATCCACTGTTTATATCCGGTTTTTTATCCGCCCTACTTCTACTATGGAGATGGCGCAAAAGAACATTAAAAATCTCATGGATAGACCGACTGTTAATCGGTATTTTATTGTATCAGATTATCAGTATCTTTTTCTCTACGGCTCCCATAAGCGTTTTCTTTTCACTGAAAACACTTACCTTCAGTGTCATTTATTATTTTCTGCTTCGGATATGTTTGGATAGTTTGCAAAAAATCGAAAATTACTTGTTTGTAGCCTGCATGATCGTCGGGGCGTTATGCGTTGTGGCAATTGCTACTTTTCTAATATTCCGATCCGCTTGTATCCATGTAGGATTTTCTGATGTTTACGATTTTAGACATCTGTACAGGCCATTGGGTTACCTTTCTAATGTATGGGGAACCATGTTAATTGGTTTTACCTGCATCGTTATGTTGTCGTTGGCACTCTGTAGCCGAAGCGTGATAAAATTTGCATTTTTAATTTTTATACTCCTCCTGCTGTTATGGAATATGCTTATCACTTTTTCAAGAGGGGTGTATCTTTCCGGTATTGTTTTATTGCTTTCTTATGCCGCATTTCTAATTTTCTCTGATATAAATCGAGCGCAGAAAACGGTCATACTCGCGGCCTTGTTGCTCTCATTACTGCTTGGCGGACTAATACAAAAACAAGAGGTTGCTCGAACATTACAAGTTAACAGGTCGTTGTCTCAACAGCGAAGCATATCGGGACGGATGGAATCTATGACACTTTCATATAAACTACTTGAGCAGAAACCCTTAATAGGCAGTGGAGCAGGAACCTATTCACAAGTCATCAATGATCTCAAATATGAAGACGATAATCACAGTTTTACCAATTTTGCACCTAACGGGTATACGCAGTTATTAATAGAACAGGGAATCATAGGATTCGTTTTATGGGGAGTACTTTTTGTTGTATCTTTTTCCATGGCGTTCAAGCGATGGAAATATTCGTCGATTGCCGTCATTACCTTGTTAACTTTCATTGCGATTCTCATTCGGGAAAGTTCTTTTCCTGTTCTTTTAGGGAATAGTGGATTTCAAGTCTTACTTCTTAGTATTTTAGCTGTATTTCAGCAAGTTTCATCAAAGAAAGAATCACCGCACGGAGGCATCCATCATCATCTCCACTATTTTCCCGCATTTATGCTGGGCATAAGTCTTCTGATATGCGGGGGGATCATCTATTACCAAATAGACGAGCAAAAGAACCAAAAAGCGTTGTCGGCGATAAAAAACGGAGACTTAGAAGTAGCAGAAAAACATATCTGTAAAACAACAAGAAGAACTCCGTATTTAATCAATAGGGGTATTATTTATAAGGAATTATATGAAAAAACACGTAACCCATCTTATCTGGATCAAGCTGAATATTATTTAAATGAGGCCATTTCTAAAAATCGGCATGACGGCATGATTCGTTATCACTTGGCCTTAATCCTAGGGGGAAAGAAAGATCATGAACAGGCCCTGCAAACCTTAAAAGAGTTAACATCTCAATTTCCAAATAAAAGTCTTTACTTGTTGGAGACTTTCAACTTGTTACGTGAAAGTGGAGAAGCTGACTCTTCTTTTCAATATTTGTTACGGGCGGTAAAATTATCTCCCGACTTGTTGGATACTCCATATTTACAACATATCCTGACGACCGATTCCTCAATAAATGTGTCATTAAAACGTGATCTATTGCACAATCTTTCGACAGATCAATCGAACAGCGATCCTGTGCTACTTGCCAAGAATGGGAAAATATACTTGTCGTTAGGCTTTGAAAAGGAAGCAAAACAATGCCTTGACAAAGCTATATCTTTGCTGCCGAATTTAATTTATCCTTACTATTATCTGAGTAGAATAGCTACACACCAGAATGATTCCTATTCGGCAATGATTTATTTGAAGCAATTTGTATGGTTGTCCACCGGGACCTTGTCCAAGGATGGAATTGATTATATCAGCAATAATAGAGAAGTGGAAAAAATTGTAATGCATAAAAAAGAGTTGGGGGATCATTCCTATGCGGCTAAATTTCAAACATGGTATCATTCTATTACAATGGCCAATGGAAAATGATACGAAATCTATATTATTTATTATGGTGTATACCACTACTTCCGATAATAGCACTGAATTTACCAACCACGAGTATATCGCAAAAAAAATCGACGCACGATTTTATTTCGTGCATTCTTACTCCTCTTGGGACAGAGGGGTGAAGGAGTCAAACGGATCGACAAGGCAATACATGCTTCAAGAAACTGATCTCCATCTTTATCATACTGATTTTATCAAATTGATCCAGAGTAAAATAAATAGAAGGTCAAGAGAAAAATTGAGTTTCCAATCACCATCTAAAATTTTTTATGCATCTTTGAACTAAATTTGTTGCATTTAGAACTTAAATTTGCCTATGAAACGATTTATAAACAGTCTATTTGTTCTGGCGGCACCCCTGTCACTCTGCTACACTTGTTCTATCGCCGTCAGCGAAGGGAACAAGGTTATCGTCAGCGAAGAGATCGCCATTACCGATTACCGGAAAATCCAGTTAAGCGTCCCCGGTGAAATGACCTATCACCAGGATATCAATGGGAAACCGTATTTGAAAATCGATACGGACGAAAACATCCTACCCCTGTTAGAGATCGTCGCGAGCGGAGATCGTTTGCAGATCAAGACCAAGAATAACGCGATTATTCGTCCTTCGCGGTTGACGATCACGACCAATTCCGCACACCTCGACAACATAGACGTTTCAGGATCGGGCCAAGTACATCTGGCGGGAGAAGTACAGACCGAACGCATGGAGATAAACCTCGCCGGGTCGGGAGGCATTGCCACGGATGGCTTGTATTGCGAAACAATGCGTATTGACGTCACCGGTTCAGGAAACGCCCAACTGAACGGAACGTGCCGAGAAGCCTCTTGGTCGATTGCCGGTTCGGGAAACATACGCGCTTTCGGTTGTGTCGTTGAACGATTAACTTGCAACCTCGCCGGGGCGGGGAACATGGACATCACCGCACGTGAAGCGCTAACGCTCAACCTCGCCGGGTCGGGAAACGCACGCTACAAAGGATCCCCGCACGTAACGCGCAACATCAGCGGATCAGGAGTGATCGAAAGGATGGATTAAAAAATAAATCAACGTAGATGATTGCTCAAAACGCGAAAATATACCTGCTTGTCATCTGGTTACTGGTTGGAGTACGACTGAACGCGCAAGAGCGCCGGCTGACCATCGAGGAGGCTTTCGCGCTCGCGGGGAAGCAGTCGCTGGATGCCGCTATCGCGCGGGACATGCTGTTGAACGCGTACTGGCGCTATCGCAATTACAAGGCCGAACTGTTACCGAACATGGTGCTGGAGGGCACGCTCCCCTCCCTCAACCGATCGCTTGGCAGCTACCAGAAGGAGGACGGCTCGTACCGGTTCGTTAAAAACAACGTGCTGACGGAAAATCTCTCGCTCTCCGTGCGGCAGAATATCCCGTTCACGGGGGGCGTTTTCACCATCCAGTCGCAACTGCAACGCGTGGATCAATTGGACAACAAAACGACAAGCTACCTGAGCGTCCCGTTCTCGGTCATGCTGCAACAACCATTGTTTCACGCAAAAACGTTAAAATGGGCCACGCGCATCGAGCCTGAACGATACAAAGAGGCGCTGAAACAATACCAGGTGGACATGGAGGTGGTCTACCTGAACGTAATCAACCACTACTTCGACCTGTTGTTGGCCAAGATCAACCTGGAGATCGCCAACATTAATTTCAACAACGCGGTGAAATTACATGACATCGCGAAAGGCAAAAGGGCCCTCGGGCTTATCTCGCAAAACGAGTTGTACCAGCTGGAACTCGGGAAAGTCAACGCCGAATCCGAGGTCATCTCCGTCCGGCAAACGTATGACAACAAGGAACTGACGCTCCGCAACTACTTGCATATCGAGGAGCACGAGCCCCTGCTTCCCGTTACCCCGGAAGGGTTCCGCCACCTGGATATCACGTTGGAACAGGTCATGGAACTGGCTTACAAGAATCACCCGGTCACGCATACCCTCGATCGCGAGATCATGGAAGCACGGATGCGCGTCGACCAGGCGAAAGCCAACCGGGGCTTCCAGGCCGACTTGTACGTCGCGCTGGGGAACACGGGCAGTGACTTGACGCTGCCCGCCTCGTACCGGAACTTGCAAAACCGCGAGATGATCAGCCTGGGCATCAGGATACCCATCTTAGACTGGGGGAAAGGCAAGGGCGGCGTGAAGCTGGCCGAATCGGAAAAGCAAGTGGTCGCGCGGCAAGCGGAACAGGTACAACTGAATTTCGAGCAAAACATCGTGTTGTCCGTGTCGCAATTCAGCAACCAGGCCCTGCAGGTAAGCCTCGCGCACCACGCGGACTCCATCGCGCAATTGCGCTACGAAACCGCCTTCCAGACCTTCGTGATGGGCACCATCAACGTGCTGGACATCAACGCGGCACAGGTAGAGCGGGACAATGCCCGGCGAAAATACATCCATGAACTCTACCTGTCATGGCTATGCTACTACAACCTCCGCCAGGTCACGCTGTTTGATTTTATCAATAACACGAACGTGAATCACCCGACAGACTAATCTCACCACCCATGGACAGGAAAATAGACCCGAAAATCATCCGGAAGCGCCGCGTCAAACTGGCCGCTGGTTTTTTGCTGGCGGCGGCAATCGCCGTGATCGCTTTCGTCTCGCTCGCGCGACTGTTGCAGGAGGGCATATCCGACAGCGACATCTACACGTCAACCGTGGACCGGGGGGCGATCGTGATATCTATTCCCGCGACGGGCAAGGTCGTCCCTCTCTCGGAAGAGGTCATCATCTCCCCGGTCTCCACCAAAATCATGGAAGTGTATAAAAAAGCGGGAGACACCGTGCAGGAGGGAGACACCATCCTACGACTGGACCTGGCCACCATCCTCGCGGAGAACGAGAAACAGGAGAACGAGCTGAAGATGAAACGATACAGGCTCGAACAAGAGAAAATCACCGCCCAAAGCACGCTGGCCGACCTCGAAATGCAAATCAAAATAGACGAGATGCAGATCAAGCGAATGGAGGTGTTGCTCAAGAACGAGCGTTTCCTCGACAGCATCGGGGCGGGAACCTCGGATAAAATCCGGCAGGCGGAACTGGATTTCGCCGTCGAACAGCTGCGCCTGGAACAGTTAAAACGGAAATATGAAAATCACCTGCTGATCACCGCGTCTAACAACAAAGTGCTGGAACTGGATTACTCCATCGCCTTGAAAAACGTCGTGCTGAAAAACAAGACCATGACGGAAGCGCGGGTGCGCTCCCCTCGCTCCGCGACGCTGACCTGGGTCAACGACCAGGTGGGCGCCAAGGTGCTTGAAGGCGCCCAGTTAGCCATCGTCTCGGATCTCTCGCGCTATAAAGTGGAGGCAGAGATGTCGGAAAGCTACGGGAACAAGGTGAACCCGGGGAGTGATGTTGTCGTCAAGATTGCGGGCAAAGAGTTGCGCGGGAAAGTCGGGAACGTGGTGCCGTCCGTGAAAAACGGGGTGATCACCTTCACGATCCTGCTTGAAGAGAACCGGAACGTCCTGTTGCGTTCGGGGCTGAAAGTCGACGTGCACGTGATCCACGCCACGCGGGACAACGCGTTGCGCCTTGCCAACCGCTCCTATTACACCGGCGCGGGAGAGTATGACCTGTGGGTCGTGGCGGGGGACGAGGCCGTGAAACGCGCGGTACGGCTTGGCGAAAGCGGTTACGACCACGTGGAAGTCAAAGAGGGCCTGGCCGAGGGGGAACGCGTGATCACGTCCGACATGAACCGGTTCGCGGAGAAAGAAAAATTGAGATTCAGGCGTTCGCGTTGATCCCTACCCGCGTCCTGGATAATAAGTGGCTGATCGTTGGTTTATCGCGGCTACCGGGGTCGTTTTTATTTGTTTAATCAGTTTGAATCCCTGGCTCGCGGATTTAAATCCCTGGCCCGCGGATTTAAATCCCTGGCCCGCGGATTTGAATCCCTGACCCGCGGATTTAAATCCCTGACCCGCGGACACGTGTACACGTCATGTTAGGGAGGGATGGGAGATAACGCTCCCGCGCGCCGTGCGAATCGCTTTAAATCAAGAGGCGGCCCGCCGCTGACCTCACGGGAGGATCAACACGCGGGCATCCTCCGTGTAACAGGTGAAGATGCCGAGCGCGCCGGTGATGTTCCCGGCAAGCGGGATGGGCGTGGTGATGCTCCCGTGCTGCGTGCTGTTCGCCTCGTTGAGCGAGACCTGGTAATCGTAACAAGCGCGGGTCAGGCGGCGCAACACCACCTCGAGCCGCGTCGCCCCCGGCGCGGTGAACGTCAGCGCGCGCTCCACGCGCGAACGCGGGGGCAGCGCCCCGTAATCCAGGAACGACGACACCCCCTCCAGCGCGCCCGCCTCGTCGAACGGCTGGAGGATGTAGAGGTAATAATCCTCCCCGGCGACGGCGGAGAGGTGGAAAAAGATCGTCACGACACTCCCCTCCCGGGCCACCGAATCAATGGCCACGGGCGACGGGACGGGACTCGTCGCCGCGATCGTCACCCCGCCCGGCGCCAGCGCGCGCAGGTGAATCGAGTCAACGCCCGCGGCAAGACGCGCGCGCGCGCCGTAATTGTACGGGAAATCGCCGGCCGGCCGCGAGAACCGGGGATGCAGCGGGATCGTGTCCCCGGCGATGATCGACGCCTCCAGCGGGATCTCCAGGTCCGGGATCACCTCCCGGTAGAGCGGTAGCACGCGGGTGACCAGGAGGCGGAACTCCCGGCCCGGCTGACAGTAACATTCGATAAAATAGTCGCCGCTTCCCCCCGTTTCCTTCACCGGGAGATCCTCTCCCGGGAGACACCCGGCGGCGAGGAGCAGCAGCGCGAAGAGCGTTCGTTTCATGAGATCACCAGTTAAGACGTAATGACACGTAAGGTATGAACGGGAGGATCACCTTCGACGCCGGGAGCAGCCGCTGGTAGCCGGAACGCCCCTCCTCCGCCCGGAAATAGACGAACGAGGGGTTCGGGTGATTGTATATATTGTAAGCGCCGGCGCTCACGCGGATCGTGAAAGGCCCCCGGCGGGAGAGGTGATCGAGGGCGGCGTCGAGCCGGTGATTGTCGGGCAGGCGATAGTTATAGCGCTCCCGGTAGACGGGGATGATCACCGGCTTGTCCTCGACGTCGGTGAGGTTATGCGCGAGCACGATGCCGGCGGGCAAGGTCGTGTGGACTCCCGACGAGTACGTCCAGAGAGCGTTGAAGGTGAGGCGGGGAGAGAGCGCGCGGGAGAGGGTAAGGACGACGTTGTGCTTGACGTCGTAGGGGGGAGAAAAGGCGCGGCCGTCGTTGATGGCGGCGAAGGCGCGGGTGGAGCTGGAGAGGGTGTAGTTCGCCCGGGCGCTCGTCCCGCGGTGGAGGAACGAGAGGTCAAGCTCGAGGCCGCGCGCGCGGCCGGTGCCCTCGATCTGGCGCTCGCCGGCGGCGACGTACCCCGTGCCGGGCTCGCGGGTAAAATCCTTCACGTGCTTCATCTTCTTGTAGAAAAGACCGGCATAAGCGGTGACGTGCCCGACCTCCCGGCGGGCGCCGAGGGAGAGCTGGTGGCAGGTGGCGGGGCGATTCTCCTCGCTCAAGGGATACCAGATGTCCACCGGCGTCTTCACCGTGAAATAGGGATAGAGGCCCAGGTACTGCGCGCTCGCGGCGTAGTCGATCCACAGCGTGAAGCGGGCGACGGGGGCGGTGAGCTTCAGGCGGGGGGAGAGAACGGTGGCGCGCGTCTCCCCGGCGTAGCGCTGGAAGTTGAGGCCCGCGTCGAGGGTCAAGCGATCGCCCGCGCGGAGGGAGAGGTCGAGGTACGCGTCGAGAAGGATAAACTCCTTGTCCGAGCTACGGAACAGCAAGTTCCCGTGGCCGTCCTCGCGGTTGGCCGTCTCGAAACGATCGTGCTCGGCCCGGGCACCGGCCTGGAGGCGGGAGCCGCCGGGGAAGGTACGCGCGTAGGAGAGGCGCGACATGAACGTCCGGTAGCGATTGCCGCCGCCCATCGGGATATTCCCGGAGGCGCTCCCCTCGCTGAAGGCCGATTTGACGCCGGCCTGGAGCGTCCAGAGGTCGCCGGACGGGGAGGTGTACGCGGAGAGGAGGTTCCCGGAGAAGGTGTTCCAGCGAAAGCGGTACCGGGCGTGCTCGCTGAGCTTCATCTCCATGTCATCGAGCGTGAGGAGGGCGAAGCCGCTGAAACGCCAGCGAGCGGAAGGACGGGCGTCGACGACGGCGGTGAAGTCGTGGAAGGCATATTCGGGCATCAGGCCGGCGGCACCGGAAGGGCCGGCAGAGCGATTGTACAGGCGGGCGATCTGCCGCAAGTAAGAGGAGCGCGCGGAGACGACGTAGGAGGCCACGCGTTTCACGAGCGGCCCCCTGGCCTTGAGCGAGGAGGAGACGATGCCGAGGGTGGCCTCCCCCTCGTGGCGCTCCTTGTTGCCGGCATCGGGGCGCATGTTGAGGTAGGAGGAGAGGTAGCCGTTGTAACGGGCGGGGAAACCGCTCTTGTAGAGGGTGGCGCTACCGAGGACGTAGGGATCGAAGGTGGCGAGGATACCGGTCAGGTGCCCGGGGGAAGCGATCGGCATGTCGTTCACCAGGAAAGCGTTCTCGTGGTTATCGCCGCCCCGGACGTATATGCCCGCGTTGAAGGGATTGGTGGTGACGACCCCGGGGAGGGTGGCGAGGTACTTGAGGATATCCTGCTCGCCGAGGATGGCCGGCACGCGCTCGATGTGGCGGGAGGTAGAGTGCACGCTGCCGCCCGCCGGGACGCCCGTGACGATCACCTCGTCGAGGCGATTATCGCGATCCCGCAGGACAACGACGAAGGGTGCCTCGTCACCCGTCACGTGCACGCGCTCGTCGCGGTAAGCCACGTGCGAGAGGAGTATCGTGCAGGGGACGCGACAGGCGAGCCGGAAATGCCCGAGGGAGTCGCTCGTCGCGCCCGCGTCCCCCTCCTCCCAGCGCGCGTGCACGCCCGCCACCGGCACGCCCGCCCGCGTGACGACCCGCCCGACAACACCCCCCTGCCCGTGCGCCGCGAGGACGGCGGCCAGCAGGAGAAGGAGCAAGAAGGCGTGTCGTTTCACCGGGGCGCGTTTTATTCGTTCACCGCGAATGTAACGATTCCGCGCGAGAGCGTCAACCGCGCGTCCACTTTCCCTCGATCCCCCCCCGCCGGGCAACCGTGAACAGATCCCTGCCCGTGATCAACGTTAATCACGCCTCGTGATCAACGTTAATCACGCCCCATGATCAACGTTAATCACGCCCCGTGATCAGCGTTAATCACGCCCCGTGATCAATATTCATCCCCCGGGAGCGTGACGGCGCGAGAATGACTATCTTCGCGCCATGCAAGACCCGACGAACGGCATATACGTGCACGTCCCCTTCTGCCGGGGCAAGTGCCACTACTGCGGCTTCTACTCCGTGGCCTCCGGCGCGTGGCGCGGCCTCTACTTAGACGCGCTCGAGCGAGAAACCCGCGAGCGGGCCTCCCGCCTTCCCTCGCGCGTGGCCCACACGCTCTACCTGGGCGGCGGCACCCCCTCGGCCCTCTCCGCCGGGGAACTCGAGCGGGTGATCAACGGGCTGGAGCGAGAAATCCGCTTCCTCCCCGCGGCGGAGCGAACGATCGAGGTCAACCCCGAGGACATCTCCCGCGAGACGCTCGCCGCGTGGCGCGCCCTGGGCTTCAACAGGCTCAGCGTCGGCGTCCAGTCATTCTCCGACGAGCGCCTGCGCCTCGTCCACCGGCGCCACACCGCCCGCCAGGCCATCGAGGCGATCGACCTCGCCGCCGCCGGCTTCGACAACATCGGCGTCGACCTCATCCTCGGGCTGCCCGGGCAGACGGCCGGGGAAGCGCGGCGCGACGTCGAGACGCTGGCGCGGCTGCCCGCCCGTCACGCGTCGATCTACCTCCTCTCCCTCGATCCCGGCAGCATCTTCGCGGCCCGGGCCAGGCGCGGGGAACTCCTCCTGCCCCCCGGCGACGAACAGGCCGGCTGGTTCGCGGACGCGTGTGACCGACTCCGCGCCGCCGGCTTCGACCACTACGAGATCTCCAACTTCGCCCGCGACGGCCGCCACTCCCGCCACAACAGCGCCTACTGGCACCAGGGCCACTACCTCGGCCTTGGCCCCGCCGCCCACTCCCACGACGGGCGCTCCCGGCGCTGGAACATCGCCCACGTCAAACGCTACGCCGAGGGCGTGCTCTCGGGCACCCCCTGTTTCGAGGAGGAGGTGACGAGCGACGCCGACCGCTACAACGAATACGTGATGACCTCCCTGCGCACCGCCCGCGGGGCCTCCGAACAACTCCTGCGCGACCGGCACGCCCCCTTCTACCTCCAGGCCCGCGCCGCCTGGGATCAACTCCTCGCCGCCGGCCACCTGGCCCGCGACGGCGACCGCCTCCGCCTGACGGAAACCGCCTGGCTGATCTCCGACACGCTCCTCGCCGGGCTATTCCACGCGCCTTGAAACAACCCCGCCATCCCCCCCGAAAAAAGAGGAGACACTCGCCCGTTTCATCGTGAAAAAAAGTACTTTCGCGTCAATTTATACATCCAATGGCGAATCACGACTATATCATCATCGGCAGCGGCCTGGCCGGCCTCTACGCGGCCTACCGGGCCTCCGCCCGCGGGAGAGTGGCCCTGCTCACCAAATCGAACATCCGGGAGAGCAACTCCTACTTCGCGCAAGGCGGCATCGCGGCCGTCACCGGCGAAGACGACTCCCCCTTCTTCCACCTCCAGGACACCCTCGCCGCCGGCCGGGGACTTTGCGACCACCCCCCCGTCCGCGTGCTCGTCAACGAGGGCCCGCTGCGCGTGCAAGAACTCATCGACGAGGGGATGCGCTTCGACACGGAAAACGGCACCCTCGCCCGCGGCCTCGAGGGAGGACACCACCAGAAACGCATCCTCCACGCCGGCGGCGACGCCACCGGCAGGGTGATCACCGACTTCCTGATCAACAAGGTAGAACACGCCCCCCGCGTCGATGTCTTCGACAACCACGCCGCGATCGACATCCTCGTCGACGACGACGGCTGCCTCGGGGTCCGCGCCTGGAACTTCGTCGCCGGCAGGGAAGAGATCTTCACCGGCGGCAACACCATCCTCGCCTCCGGCGGTGCCTCGGCCATCTACAAGCGCACCACCAACCCCGGCACCACCACCGGCGACGGCCTCGCCCTCGCCTACCGCGCCGGCTGCGAGATCGCCGACATGGAATTCGTCCAATTCCACCCCTCCGCCCTCTACACCCCCGACGGCGAGGCCTACCTCGTCAGCGAGGCCGTCCGGGGCGAAGGGGCGCGACTGCTCAACAGCCAAGGCGAACGCTTCATGCTCGGGCGACACGAGCTGGCCGAGCTGGCCCCGCGCGACATCGTCACGCAAGCGATCTTCGAGCAAATGCAACGCCACGGCGAGCAACACGTCTACCTCTCCCTCGCCCACATGGACCCGGTGAAGATCCGGCAACGCTTCCCCAACATCTTCGAGAAGGCCGCCGAACTGGGATTAGACATGAGCGACCGCCTGCCCGTGGCACCCGCCGCGCACTACACCGTGGGCGGTGTCAAGTGCGACCTCGCGGGACGCACCAACATCCCCCACCTCTACGTCTGCGGCGAGCTGGCCTCCACCGGCATCATGGGTGCCAACCGCCTGGCCTCGAACTCCCTCGTCGAATGCCTCGTCTTCGGCAAACGCGCCGTGGAGGACACCCTCGACAACCGCCGCCGCCCCCCCGCCGCCCCCGTCGAGCCGCGTTTCTCGATAGACGCGTCCCGCCTCCCCGCCTCCCTCGCGCTAAGGAACGAGATCGCCACCCTCATGATGAACGATGCCGGCATCATCCGGTCGGAAGAGGGACTACGGCACGCCCTGGAGCGCGTCGAAGAGATGGCCCGCGTCCTACCCGGGAAAGAGAACGAGTATTTCGCCCGGGCCACCGCCAACCTGCTCCTCGTCGCCGAACTGATCATCCGCCCGGCACTCCTGCGCCGGGAAAGCCGCGGCGGCCACTTCCGCTCCGACTTCCCCGCACCCGACGACCGCTACCTCGCCCACATCATACAACAACGCGGGAAAGAACCGCGTTCCCTTCCCGTTCAAACCACCAACGACCCAACCGCATGACCGCCTCCCCTGACTCGCTCATCGACCGCCTCCTCGACCTCGCCATCCAGGAGGACATCGCCACCGGCGACCTCTCCACCAACGCCCTCGTCCCCCTCCAGGCAACCGCCGCGGCCACGTTAACGGCAAAAGCGGGGGGGATCATCTCCGGGCTTGACATCGCGCGTCGCGTCTTCGAACGCTTCGACAACACCCTCTCCTGGCAACCGCTCCTCGCCGACGGGGATCCCGTCCAGAAGGGACAACCGGTCGCCCGCGTCGAGGCCGGCTACCGCGCCCTCCTCTCCGGGGAACGCCTCGCCCTCAACATCCTCCAGCGCATGTCCGGCATCGCCACCACCACGGCCCGTTACGCCCGCGCCCTGGAAGGCACCCGCGCGCGCCTGCTCGACACCCGCAAGACTGCCCCGGGACTGCGCGTGCTCGACAAGATGGCCGTCGTCCACGGCGGGGGCTTCAACCACCGCATGGGACTACACGACATGATCATGCTCAAGGACAACCACATCAAGATCGCCGGGGGCATCCCCGCCGCCGTCCGCCAGGCCCGCCTTCACCTCCCCCTGAGCATCAAGATCGAGGTCGAGACCACGACCCTCGAGGAGGTACGACAAGCCCTCGCCGCCGGCGTAGACATCATCATGCTCGACAACATGGCCACCGACGAGATGGCCCGCGCCGTCCGCCTCATCGACGGCAAGGCCCGGACGGAAGCCTCCGGGAACATGACCCTCGATCGCCTGAAAGAGGTGGCCGCCACCGGTGTCGACTACATCAGCGTCGGCGCACTGACACACTCCGTCCTCGCGCTCGACATCAGCATGAACATCGAGGCACTATAACGAGATGCACGCCTTGAAACGCGCCCGAATTTCACGCGCGTGGCCGCTATTCGGAAAAATCCCGTATCTTTGGCACCCAAAAGAGAGAACATGAGCGTGAACGAGATTTCAAACCGCATCAAGCAACTGCAGGCAGAGAAAAACGCCATCATCCTGGCCCACTACTATACCCGGCCCGAGGTGCAAGAGGTCGCCGACTACCTCGGGGACTCGCTGGGGCTGTCGCGGATGGCCGGCCGCGCCGATGCCCGCGTGATCGTCTTCTGTGGTGTCCACTTCATGGCGGAGACCGCCTCCATCATATCCCCCGACAAAAAAGTGCTGATCCCGGCCCTCCACGCCGGGTGTTCCCTCGCCGAGAGCATCACCGGCGCGGATCTCCTCGCCTGGCGCGCGGCCCACCCCGACGGCCTCGTCGTCTGCTACGTCAACACGAGCGCCGACGTGAAGGCCCACTCCGACTACTGCTGCACCTCCTCGAACGCCGTGAAAGTCGTGCAGAGCCTCCCCGCGGGACGGCCCGTGCTCTTCGTGCCGGACAAGAACCTCGGTGCCTACATCAACAAGGTGACCGGCCGAGAGATGGAACTCTGGCACGGCGACTGCTGCGTGCACGAGCGCTTGCCCGCCTCCCTGCTGCTGGAGCGGCTCGACGAGTACCCCGAGGCCGTCGCCCTCGTCCACCCGGAAGTCAACGGGTCGCACGACGACCGCGTGCTCCAGCACCCGCGCGCCTTCATCGCCTCGACGGCCGGCATGATCGAACACGCCCGCACCTCCCCCTGCCGGCAATTCATCGTCGCCACCGAGCTGGAAACCATCCACCAGCTGAAGAAAAACAGCCCCGACAAGGAGTTTATCCCCGCGCTACGCACCACCCTCTGCGGGCAAATGAAAAAAATCACCCTGGAGCGGGTGCTCGACGCGCTGGAACACGAACAGTTCGAGGTCAGCGTGCCGGACGACACCCGGCGCGCGGCCCGGATACCCATCCAACGCATGTTGGAAATACAATAACATCAAAGCAACTATCAAAATCGAAAGAACATGAATATCTCGCTGAACTGGTTAAAAGAGTACGCGCCCGTCGATCTCGACGCGGAAGAGATAAGCCGGATCCTCACGAACACGGGCATCGAGGTGAGCGGCCTCCGGAAGCACGAATCCATCAAGGGAGGCCTGCAGGGGTTAGTCATAGGGGAAGTCCGCGCGTGCGTTGCCCACCCCGACTCCGACCACCTGCATGTCACCACCGTCGACATCGGGGAGGAGACACCGCTACAAATCGTCTGCGGGGCACCCAACGTGGCCGCCGGGCAAAAGGTGGTGGTAGCCACCATCGGCACCACCCTCTACCGCGGCGACGAAGCCTTCACGATCCGGCGTTCCAAGATCCGGGGGATCGAATCGCACGGCATGATCTGTGCCGAGGACGAGATCGGCACGGGCACCGCGCACGACGGGATCCTCGTCCTGCCAGCCAACGTCGTCCCGGGAACGAAGTTCAGCGAATACCACAAGGTGTACCAAGACACCATCATCGAGGTGGAGATCACGCCCAACCGCGCCGATGCCGCCTCGCACCTGGGCGTGGCCCGCGACCTGGTGGCCTTCCTGCAACAAACGGGGGAGATCCAGCTCGCGCTGCCCAACACGGAGGCCTTTCGCGTCGACCGCGACGACACGCCCTTCTCCGTCCGCATAGAGCGACCGGAAGCCTGCCGCCGCTACGCCGGGCTGTGCCTGGAGGGCATCTCGGTGAAGCCTTCGCCGGCGTGGTTGCAACACCGGCTGAGCGCCATCGGGCTGCACCCGATCAACAACGTCGTCGATGTCACCAACTACATCCTCTTCGGCCTCGGGCAACCCCTACACGCCTTCGACCTGAAGAAGATCAAGGGCAACAGCGTGATCGTGAAGAGCGTCGCCCCCGGGACGAAATTCACCACGCTCGACGGCGTGGAACGGGAACTGCACGCCAACGATCTGATGATCTGCAACGAGGAAGAGCCGATGTGTATCGCCGGCATCTTCGGCGGACGAGAGAGCGGCATCTCGCCAGAGACCACCTCCATCTTCATCGAGAGCGCGTGTTTCGACCCGGTGTTTATCCGTAAAAGCGCTCGCCGGCTGGGCTTGAACACCGATGCCTCGTTCCGCTACGAGCGGGGTACCGACCCCAACATCGTGCTACGCGCCTTGCAACTGGCCGCCTTGATGATCCGGGAGGTGGCCGGCGGGGAGGTCACCTCCCGCGTGTTCGATCTCTACCCGGAGCCGGTCGCCGACACGGCGATACAAGTCAACCTCGCGCGCGTCGACCGCCTGATCGGCAAGAAGATCGAACGCGAACGCGTCCTCCGGATATTGCGCGCCCTGGAGATCTCCGTCGAGGAGAGAAGCGGGGAAGACCTCCTCGTGCGCGTGCCGCCCTACCGGGTGGACGTGCGGCGAGAAGCCGACGTGATCGAAGAGATCCTGCGCGTGTACGGCTACAACAACGTCGAGATACCCGGCAAACTCAACGCCTCGCTGAACTTTTCCGAGAAACCGGACGATTTTCAGCTGAAAAACAAGATCTCCGACCTGCTCGCGGCCAACGGATTCCACGAGGTCATCAACAACTCCCTCACGAAGTCCACCTATTTCGAGGGGATCGACTCCTTCCGCCCGGAAGAGACGGTGATGCTCTGCAACCCGCTCAGTTCCGACCTGAACGCGTTGCGCCAATCGCTGCTGTTCGGCGGGCTGGAGAATATCGCGTACAACATCAACCGGAAGAACGTCAACCTGAAACTCTTCGAATTTGGCAAGGCCTACTCGTTCCGGGAAAACGCGCCCGACGAGAACCCGCTACACCACTACCGCGAAGAGAACCGGCTCGCCCTCTTCATCACCGGCAACAAGACTCCCGTCGCGTGGAACGCCCCGGAGAGCAAGAGCGACTTTTTTTTCCTGAAAGCCTACTGCGAGATGATCCTCCAGCGGCTGGGCCTCTCGACCGACCACCTGACGAGCGAGGCGGCCGCGGGAGATCTCTTCCGTGAAGGAATACGCTACTGCCTGGGCGACAAGCCCATCGTCACGCTGGGCATCGTGAACAAGATCCCGCTGGAGCGGGTAGACGTGCGCCAGGAGGTCTTCTTCGCCGAGTTCGCGTGGGAAAACATCCTCCAGCGGCTGGCAAAACACGCCGTCACCTTCGTGCCCATGCCCCGCTTCCCGTCGGTGAAACGCGACCTGGCCCTGCTCCTCGACAAGGAGGTAACGTTTAAAGAAGTACGCGACATAGCCTTCGCCACCACCCGTTCGTTACTCAAATCCGTCACCCTCTTCGATGTCTACGAGGGCGAGAAACTGGGCGCGGGGAAGAAATCCTACGCCGTCAGCTTCACGCTCCTCGACGAGGGACAAACGCTGACCGACAAGCAGATCGACAAGGTCATGGAGAAGCTCATCCACGCTTACACGCGGCAGTTGAACGCCGAGATCCGCTAACCGCGCCAACACCCCCTCGTCATGTTCACGCCGCTACTCCTCGCCCTCCCGTCCCTCCCGAACGCGGTGACCGGCCTCGGGGCCATCCTACTCCTCGCGGTGCTCTTCGCGATAGCCCGGCAAGTATACCGGCAAAGGCACACCGAGTGGCTCCCCGTGGTCAACGAGCAGGGCGAGGTGCAAGGCAAGGCCACCCGGTGTCGCTGCCACTCCGGGGCCAGGCTCCTGCACCCGGTCGTCCACCTCCATATCACGAACCCGCAGGGCGACATCCTCCTGCAAAAGCGCGGTAAACACAAGCACCTGCTCCCCGGCAAATGGGATACGGCCGTCGGCGGGCACGTCAACGCCGGCGAATCCATCGAGAACGCGCTGAAACGGGAAAGCCTCGAAGAGCTTGGCATCTCCCGGCTCAAGGCCCGTTTTCTCGGCTGCTACACCTGGGAAGGCGAACGCGAGCGCGAGTTAGTCTACGCCTTTCTCTGCACGGCACACGACGAGATACGCGTCCCCACGGAGGAGGTCGAGGAGACCCGTTTCTGGTCGCGGCCCGACATCGAAACCCGCGCGAACGCCACCCGCTTCACGCCCAACTTCCTGCACGAGTACGCCCTTTTGTTAAAATAATTTGTCATCACCTATGTAGGCATACCTTTGTCGCCTCGAAACCCTAAAAACAGTGCCTGTAAAATAACGAAGGAGTTAAAGCGCTATTTCCACTCTTCACCATCTACCAAAAACTATCCACTTGAAAATTACTCTAAAAAACGAGTATGACGCGAGGCCCGCGTCATACTCGTTTTTTAATACTCGTCTTCGTTGAAGAAGAAGTCATCCTTACTGGGGTAATCGGGCCAGATATCTTCGATACTCTCGAATATCTCTTCCTCATCTTCAATGTCTTGAAGGTTTTCGATCACCTCCATGGGGGCACCCGAACGAATAGCATAGTCGATTAATTCATCCTTCGACGCGGGCCAAGGCGCATCTTCCAGCTTTGAGGCTAATTCCAATGTCCAATACATATTCAATCAATTTTAGGGTCTTTCCGCTTTCGCCGCGAATTTAGGCGTAATTTTCAAAAAAACAAGAGGAGGAAAAGAAAAAAACAGGGCGACCGGCCGGGCCAATGCGCCTTAGCTGCCATGTCTTTCAGAAACAGGCAATACGCTATAGAGATCGGTGATTCCGGCCAGCCACTTTCCAGAACGTTGAACGCGCCTCTCCCGGCTGCTTGTTGACATTCGTTGACACGGGCTAAATGCGCGGTGTCGATCGTTCCGGGCTAATCCGCGTTTTTAAACTTGGCCAGCTCTTGGCGTAAGGCCTCCAGTTCTCGCTCCTGCTTTAATAGGGCCTCCTCTTGTGATTTAGTTATCTCCAGCAGGGTTTCCTTCTCTCCCAGCAGGGCTTCCTTTTCCTCGGCGAGGGCCTTGATTTTCTCGTCTTTTTTCCCCGTAAGCTCGTGCAAGCGTTTCGCGATCGTCCAGTCGTCTTCCATCTCCTTGCGGACGTTGGCATCGGAGGCGG
>JAISNC010000118.1 GCA_031276355.1 Odoribacteraceae bacterium | reverse complement strand
GCTGCCGTAAGCTAAAGCGTACGGTTAATAGAGTGTCGTCCCTGCGGGACTTGTAGGCGCATGCGTTCCCCCCACTGGAGGGTGTATCAAAAGTAAAAATAAGTCTCTAAGATTTGAATATCTGGAAACAGCCTCAGAGATAGACCCGAAGAAAAAGTACTGAAAACGGGGGCGTTCAGGCTTTTGATACACCTCCTTACTAGAATACCGTCCCTCCGGGACGACACTTGATTAACCGTATGCTTCAGCTTACGGCAGGCGAGGGAACGCGTGCGCCACCCAGTCCCTCCGGGACGGCACTTGATTAACCGTATGCTTCAGCTTACGGCAGGCGAGGGAACGCGTGCGCCACCCAGTCCCGCCGGGACGACACTTGATTAACCGTATGCTTCAGCTTACGGTAAGGGAACACATCTACCTACAAGTCCCGCCGGGACGACACTTGATTAAGAGTGTGTCAAAAGTCGGTTTTCGTCATTGGTACCCGCGTAGCGGGAAGCAATCCAGAAACCCGTAAACCCCTGGTTTGCTCCACCCTCCGGGTTACTCATGACGAAAACCGCCCGAACATCTCGGCCGGGATGCGAGGTACCCCCCGAAATCCGACTTTTGACACACCCTCGGCCTCACCGGGAGGCGAGATAGAGCGATCTCGCGCCTTGGCGTGGCTTATGGCCCAGGCCGTGTCACGGCCGCTCGACGGTGATAAGCAGCGCGCGACGCGTGGTGGAGGTGATCTTGTAGCGGTCGTCGATGCGGTGCCCGACGACCCAGATGATGTCGTCCCCGGACTGGAGGATGAGGCACTCTTTCTTTTGCTTGGCGCTAAATTTCTGGTCGATAAAGAAGTCGCTCAGTTTTTTCTTACTCCACTTCATGCCGAGGGGACAGAAGCGATCCCCCGCCCGCCAGTGGCGCGCAACGAGGGGATATATCAGTTTGTCGCGGTTGAAACAGGCGATGTGGCGTGCCGTGGGGATCGTGAAGGAGTCGTCTATCTCCTGCTCGTGGAGACGAAAGAGGAGTGGCCCGACGCGGTATTCGCCCGCGTCGGCAAGGAGGGCGGGCGTGGAATCCCCCTCCAGCACGTTGAAGAGCCGCCAGTAGGTACGCCCCCGGGTGAGGAGGTACTCCCCGGCTTGGAATTGCTTGCCGGGGATGGCGGTATGGCTGTCGAGGATGTCTCTCACCTGTGTGGCGTTGAAGCCGTAAGGGCGCACTATCTCGAAGAGCAGTGAGTAGGGCGCGGGGGATGCCATGAGTTTTCGGATGTGGATGAGTAATTCGCCCTCCTCCTCGACGGTGATCTTCCTCTTTAATTGTTCGATGCCGTGGCGATAGACGCTCTCTACCTCGCCAAGGATATGGATCGTCTCGCGGGTGGTGCGCAGGAAGGAGGGGTTTATCTCCTTGAGAACGGGGAGCACACGGTGGCGGAGCTTGTTGCGCGTGTAGTCGAGCGACTCGTTCGTGGAGTCGGTGCGGAAGCCCAGTTGGTTGCTCTTGATGTAGTCGAGGATCTCCCCGCGCGAGCGGTCGAGCAGCGGCCGGAGGAGTTGCCCGTTCACGGGGCGCATACCGGTGAGTCCCTTGATGCCGGTGCCGCGGCAGAGGTTGAGCAGGAGTGTTTCGGCTTGATCGTCGGCGTGGTGCCCCAGGACGATGTAGTCCCGTCTCTTCTGCTGCCTGATCTCCTCGAACCAGGCATAGCGCAATTCCCGCGCTGCCATCTCGAGGCTAACGCCCCGTTCGCGGGCGGTGGCAGCGGTATCGAAGCGTTTCACGCTGTGCGGGATACCGTAGGTGGTGCAGAAGCGCTTGACGAATTGTTCGTCCATGTCCGACTCTTTGCCGCGGAGGGCGAAGTTGCAGTGAAGCGCGAGGATGTCCGCGTTGAGGTATTTGAACGCGTGGAGCAGCGCGATGGAGTCTGCCCCGCCGCTCACGGCAATGATAAAGCGGGCGTGGGGGTCTATATGGTTGGTTTTTAAAAATGTTTTTATGGTCTCGATCATGATGTTCGCGTGTTATTTTTATTCCCAAATGTAGTGAAATAAGCTGAAAGTAACGCTGTCTCCCGAAAAAGATTGTTTATCTCGAATCGCGTGAATATCTTCGCGCCCGAATCACGGTAAATGGTAAGAGAAACATGGCAGTCGACAAGAAGATCAGTTTTTCGATGATGGGAGTGAGTAAGACGATCCCCTCGGGGGGGCATGTCGCGGGAGACTCCCCCGAGTACGAGGAGAAGAGGCAAAAACGACTGGGCGCCGCGGCTCCCGGGCGGATACGGTATAAAAAGTTGACGTGAGACGCCATGTTGAAGAGAAAGAAAAAAGCATCGGTTTCCCCTTTCGTGCCCTGTATTTATGATTATTGCGACCGCTGGTGCGACCGTTGTACATTCACCTCCCGTTGCCTGAATTTTGCTATCGACCGGAAGTTACAGGAAGTAGCCGGTGATTCCGAAACCGGCGAGCTACCGGCAGAAGACGAGGATGACGGGTTGGGATATGGGGAGGATCCGGAAAATGGGATCATTCGCGAGATCGCGCGCGAGCGAGGTGTCTCGGTGGAGGTGCTTGTAGGCGGCGACTCTCTGGGGGATTTACGGACTGAATTTGAGGACGCGGAGAGTGATGACGAGGACGATGAGGCCTCCCTTCTCTTGAGCGAGGAGGATGTATATAGCTGTTTCTGTCTTTACGAGCGGCTGATTGACGAGGATCAAGAGGAGTTATATCTCCTGATTGACGCGATGGAGGAGGCTTCCGGGGAGGGTTCCCAGGCGGAGTACCTCGCGCGGGTAAACAGGATCGAGGACTCCTTGTCCGAGATTAACTGGTACTTGGATTTGTTGTACGCCAAGCTCAAGCGGGCCTATTATGCCGCCTCTTTCTACATCTCCGGCGGGAACGAGCGGGCGCTGGCGGACGCGAACGGTTCGGCGAAGGTGGTGCTGCTCGCGGTGGCGGCCTCCACGAGCGCGTGGGTGGCCTTGCGGGAGGAGTTGCCGGAGGTTCGCGGGAAGATCGAGTGGTTGTTGGTGATTCTGGAGCAGATACACGATGACGTGACGTGCCGCTTCCCGGACGCGCGTACCTTCAAGAGGCCGGGCTTTGACGAGTAAGCCGCGGCGTGTCTCCCGTGGGGCCGGTCGGGGGGCGGCCAGCGCGGGCCCTGGCTGGCCCGTGAAAATTAAGCGTCTCTTTTCTTTCACGTGACGGGTCCGCGTGTTATATTCGCGTTATATCCCCAGGTAAACAATAAATAAGCAAGAAGATGAACATGATAAAGCGATTGTTGGTGGTGGTGGGTCTCCTCGTGGGCCCGTTGTTCGGTCACGGGGAGGAGCGTACCCCGGTGGTCTACAAGGTGAATATCAAAGAGGAGATCGGCGCGGCGTCGTGGCGTTTGGCGCGGCGCTCTTTCGAGCAGGCGCTGGAGGGGGGAGCGCGCTATATTGTCATCCACTTGAACACGTATGGCGGGACGGTGATTCACGCCGACTCGCTCCGGAGCCTGATCCTGCGTTGCCCGGTGCCGGTGTGGGTGTTTATCGACAACAACGCGGCCTCGGCGGGGGCGTTGATCTCGATCGCCTGTGACAGGATCTACATGAGCGAGGGGGCGAGCCTCGGCGCGGCCACTGTTGTCGATGGGGTGGGGGAGGTGCAACCGGATAAGGTGCAGTCCTACATGCGCTCCATGATGCGCTCCACGGCTCAGGCGAAGGGGCTGGACACGGTCACGGTGGGCGGGGAGCAGCGGGTGGCGTGGCGCCGCGACCCGGTGATCGCCGAGGCCATGGTGGACGAGGAGGTAGAGATCAAGGGGCTTTCGGAACGGGGCAAGGTGCTCACCTTCACCGCCCGCGAGGCGATGAAACACGGTTTTTGTGACGGTATCGCCGCCTCTGTCGAGGAGGTGATCCGGCGCGAGGGGGTGACCCGGTACGAGTTGCGCGAGTACCGGGTCACGGCGCTCGACCGGGTGATCGGTTTTCTCGTTCACCCGATCGTGCAAGGGTTATTGATCCTGATTATCGTCGCCGGGATCTATTTCGAATTACAGACTCCCGGCGTGGGTTTCCCGCTGGTGGCGGCGCTATCGGCCTGTGCGCTTTACTTTGCCCCGCTTTACATCGAGGGGCTGGCGAGCTATATCGAGATCATCCTTTTTGTGGCGGGCGTGATGCTACTGCTGCTGGAGGTGTTTGTGGTGCCCGGGTTCGGGGTGACGGGCATTGCCGGCGTGTCGTGTATCGTGGGATCGTTGGCGTTGGCCGGCGTGGGGAGTTTCTCGTTCGACGGCGCGGGCGGGTTCATCCACGACTTGCTCTACTCGCTGTTTTTCGTGTCGAGTTGCGCGGTGATCTCGCTTCTCTTCTCCTTGTGGCTGGGGCGTAGGCTGTTCCGGTCGCGGGGCCTGGGGCTGGCGTTACACGCGACGGAGGCCGTGGAGGATGGGTTCGTCGGTGTCGACCTGGCTACCCGGCAGGAGGTAGGTAAGACGGGGGTTGCTTTCACCGATCTACGCCCGGCGGGGAAGGTGATGGTGGCGGGAGAGGTGTATGATGCCGTTTCAAACGTGGGCGACTACATCGCGAAAGGCGCCCGCGTGAAGGTGATCAAGTTCCAGTCCGGGCAAGTGTACGTGGCGAGGGCCGAGTAAGGCGTTTTACACGGTAATGGCCCCGTGCCATCCAGTTAAGAGGCAAGAGGGGGACGATGGCCCCCGCCGGGTTTCGCGGCGATTGCCCGTGGGGCAATCCTATCAATAGAGAAACGGCCTCATTTCTTGTTCCCAATCCCCTGCGGGGATTCATAAAAAGCGTCGAAATGAAAGCCCTACGGGCTATTGGAGATACGGGGGGGGATCCTGGTTTCTATTGATATTATTCCCCTCTGGGGAAGCGAGGGGACGATGGCCCCCGCCGGATTTTGCGGCGGGGCTGTCTCAAAAGACTCGAACGAGTGCCCTGACAATTCCCGCGTCCCGTCATTGCGAATCCCGAAGGGTGAAGCAATCCAGGGATTCACGGGGTTCTGGATTGCTTCCCGCTACGC
>JAISNC010000092.1 GCA_031276355.1 Odoribacteraceae bacterium | reverse complement strand
TTCACGGATGCCCGCGACGTCGTCGATCGCGTCGTGAAGGCGAGCGTCGCCCGCGACTGGCACCTGCTGGAGATCGGGGTCGAGAGAAACTCCCTCGACGCGATCTTCGCCGAGTTATCCAAGAAAAAGAACCATCACTCATAATTTATCACCATGAAAATCATACGAAAAATAGCCCTGGCCGAGCTACAATTGCTGTTCTATTCACCCATCGCCTGGATCATACTGATTGTCTTCACCATCCAGGCCGCCTTGTTTTTCACGAATATATTTGACAGGACGGTCCAAACTCAAGACTTACATTACCATCTTGAAAATGTTACATTTCGCCTCTTTGCCAATCCTTACAACGGATTCTTTATCGGCATACTGGAGTACCTCTATTTATACATCCCCTTGCTCACGATGGGTTTGATGAGCCGGGAGTTGGGTAGCGGTTCGATCAACCTGCTCTACTCGTCACCGGTCAGGAACTCCCAGATCATCCTGGGGAAATTTCTCTCGATGATGGCGTACGGGGTGGTATTGATCGTGATCCTGTCGGTATTCGTGATCTTCGCGGGCTGCACGGTCAAGGAGTTTGATTGGTCGTTAATCCTGGGTGGACTGCTGGGGATCTACCTGTTGATCTGTGCCTACGTGGCCATCGGCTTGTTTATGTCCAGCCTCACCTCCTATCAAGTGGTGGCCGTCGTCAGCACGTTGATCGTTTTGGCCTTCTTGAACACGGTCTCCCGCTTCGGGCAGGAGCATGACTTTATCCGGGAGATCACCTACTGGCTCTCTATCAACGGGCGGGTAAACGAGGCGATCGGCGGCCTGCTCTGCAGCGAAGACCTGCTCTACTTTCTGATCGTGAGCGGCCTCTTCCTGTCGCTCTCCATCCTGCGGTTAAAATCCGTCCGTCAAAAATCCAGTTGGGGCCTCTCCTGGTCAAAATACACCGGCGTGGTGATAGCGGCCATGTTGTTAGGCTATCTCACCTCCCGCCCGACACTGATGGGGTTCCACGATACCACTCGCACAAAACAACGAACGCTGACCGAGAATAGCCAGCAGATCATCCGGCGTGCAGAGGGGGAACTCAAGATGACCGTCTACGTGAACGCGTTGGATGACGACATCTGGAACGGCCTACCGCGCAACCGCAAGAACGACCTCGAGAACTTCGCCCAGTACATCCGCTTCAAGCCGGAGATGGAGGTGAAGTACGTCTACTACTATGCCGACACGGGCGACCCCATGCTGGCCAAACGTTATCCGGGATTAAGCATCTCTCGCATGGTGGGAGAAATCTGCAGGTCATACCGCATAGACTCCACGATGTTTCTCCCGCCGGAAAAGATCGCTCAAAGCATCGACCTGGCCCCAGAGGGCTACCGCATCGTCCGACTACTGGAAGGGGAGAACGGCCAGAGAACTTTCCTGCGGATGTTCAACGATATGCAACGTTATCCCTCCGAGATGGAGATCTCGGCCGCCCTAAAACGGTTGGTGATGGAACTACCGGTGGTCGGCTTCCTCTCGGGCCACGGCGAGCGGGACTACACCATGGAAGGTGATCTTGGTTACTACCAGTTCGCGCAGGACAAGTGGTTCCGTTATGCCCTGATCAACCAGGGCTTCGACTGCCAGGAGGTCACGTTGGACGACGAGATCCCCGCGCACATCACGATCCTGACCATCGCCGACATGCGGCGCGCGTTAACACCGGCAGAGCAGGTGCACCTCGATGCCTACATCGCCCGGGGTGGTAACCTGCTCGTGCTGGGCGAACCGCGGCGACAAGAGGTGATGAATCCCATCGTTGCTCCCCTCGGCGTGCAGTTCATGCCGGGGCAGTTAGTAAAATGGAGCGGCACAAAACCGGTCGAGGAGGAGGAAGAGGAGGTCAGAAGGATGTTTTTTAATCCCAAGAAACAGGTGGAACGGGGGAACAATTTCTCCGCGGACTTTATCCAATCGCGCTTGACCCGGGAGAGCAGGGAAGTATCCTACCGGTACGACCAGATGTATCGCGATGAAAGGGTAGTTACCATGCCGGGATGCGTGGGACTTGCCTATTCCGAAGAGAGAGGCTTCAAGGTGATCCCCCTGATGAGAAGCGACACGATAGAGAGCTGGAATGAACTGGAGACCACCGATTTCATTGATGACACCGTCCGCCTTAACCCGGCCATCGGCGAGGTTGTGAAATCCTATCCCACCGCACTCGCGTTATCCCGCCAGGTGAACGGGAAAGAGCAAAAGGTGATCATTATCGGTGATGCCGACTGCATCAGTAACGGCGAGATCACACGGGGACGCGCGAAGGTGTTGGCCTCCAATTACGACATGCTTATGGGATCCTTCTTCTGGCTGTCCGATAACGAGGTACCGATCGACATTCGACGTCCGACCCCGCCCGACAATACGATATTCATGACAGGGGTGAGCGCGAACGTCAGCAAATGGTTCTTGACGGGCCTTTTCCCGTTACTGTTGCTGGCGAGTTGCTTGGTGATCTGGCTCCGCCGCCGCGGGAGGTAAGGCTCATGTATCACCTGAATGAGTATTCACTTTTTAAAATGTAGTACCATGTTTTACACGAGAATCAACAAGTTAAAGATTTTCAACAACAAGGAGGGTTTCCTGGGGTTATTTAACCGCGCCGAGATGCGGATATACAGCCACGTCATCGGGAACGAGCCGGCGGGAGCGCCGTTGACGCTATCCGACCTGGCCGGGCTTCCCGACGAGGCCGCCCGGCAGGAGAAATTGATGGAAGCAGTGCTGGCGGGGGGCAAGGAACTCGCGCAGGGCAACCTCCTCGCCGTGGACAACGTGAAGGATAACCAGAGCCTGCTCTTCGGCGAGAGCGGGCTGGTGATCTACCGCGACGAGGTGATCCCCGATCACCTGAACATCCGGTTGTGGGTGATCGAGAGCGACGAGGACGCGCGTCGCGTCGCCCTCGATGCCGACGAGGTGATCGAGAGCGACGCTTTCAAGGGGTTGCTTGCCGCCGTCACCGCCGGGTTGGCGGCCGCCAGCCCGGCGCTCGCCGGGGCCATCGCCGTCGGCGGCGTGGTGGCCAACCTGCTCCGCCGGAAACTACGCGCCAACAAGGACGACCTCGTCGGCTACTGGCAGTGCGCGTTGAATCGCCCCGAACACTACCCCCACGGCGTGCGGGATCGCCAGGATATCCCCGACACGACGGGGAATATTCGCGTCGATTACACGCTCTTCGGGTACGAGAACGCGGTGTAACGCTATACCGCGCGCTCCCGGGCATCGACGCGCGTCCCCGGGCGACATCGACGCGACGGGAGAAGGGCCTACCGGCCTTGCAACGAAAGGCAACCCCCGGGAACGGGGTTGTCGCGAAACGTTTTCATACATGTCAAATTATCCATTTGTAACTTTTAAAACAGGAAAACATGTCCGTATTTTTTAACAGGGTAGAGCGGGTGAACCCGCAACACCCCGGTACCCCCAAGAGGTGGTACGCGGTATTGAAAGTGGTCAACCAGGTCGCCGAGAAGGAGGTCGCCAAGATGATCTCGGACGAGACGACCTTGAACCGGAAAGAGGCCGAGATGGCCCTGGATCAATTAGAGAAGGTGCTTATCAACTTGTTGCTGGAGAGCCACAGCGTCCAGCTGGGCGACTGGGGATCTTTCCACCTCACGTGTAACAGCCAGGGGCATGACACGCGCGAGGAGGTGACCGCCGACAGCATCACGAAACTCAACATCCGCTTTACCCCGGGCAAGCAGTTGCGCGAGGCCATCGCGGGAGCCAATTTCGTCCCCGCCGAATCCTTAGTCAGCAAGTAACGCCCCCTTGCCCGCTACCGCTCGCGGTTCCCGCCCCAAGCGCTTGGCAGTACAAGCTCCAAGCGCTCGCGGCTCTTACTGCAAGCGCTTGCAACCTGTACCCCCGAGCGCTCGCGGCGAAAATCGCGAGCGCTCGGGAATCGGTGTTCGTCATTGCTTCTTGCTCGTTCCTCGCAGGTTGCAATCCAGAAACATGTAAATCATCGTATTGCATCGATTCATGCTCTCGCGATGACGGCCATTCGAGGCGTTCGAGGCGGCTCCTTGATTATTCCTCGCGGGCCACGGGATTATCTCGCGAAAAACGTTACCTTCGTGGTATTAAAAACGAGCACGCCATG
>JAISNC010000068.1 GCA_031276355.1 Odoribacteraceae bacterium | reverse complement strand
CTGTCTCAAAGGGATGCCCGTGCGCGCTCCCTTTCGAGACAGCCTCTAAGGGAACACATCTACCTACAAGTCCCGCAGGGACGACACTTGATTAACCGTATGCTTCAGCTTACGGCCGCAAGGGACGACACTCTATTAACCGTATGCTTCAGCTTACGGTAAGGGAACACATCTACCTACAAGTCCCGCGGGGACGACACTTGATTAAGAGGGCGTGTCAAAAGTCGGATTTCGGGGGGGGGTACCTCGCATCCCGGCCCGACGTGGCCGGCGGCCTCAGCGGTGGGGCCTCCTTGAAGGCGGCAGGCTTTCTCGAGATCATCAAGGCGAGAGCCAAGCGATAGGCCGGGCGAAAGCCCGGTGCCGGGCGGCGGCGGCTCCTCGAAACGCTTCATTATCTGATCAAACGCTTTTATCGAGTGTTTGTACCACGCCAGGAGCACCTCCTGGCGCTCTCTTTCACCCAGCCGCCAGGCGATCCCAGAGCGGCGCAAGCGTTGCACCGCGCTATACATCAACAGGGCGGCACAGACGCTGACGTTATAACTCTCCATAAAGCCGTAGATCGGCACCTTCACGTGCTCGTCGGCAAGAGCGATCGCCTCGCGGGAGAGGCCCGTCAGTTCCGTGCCGAGGAGGAAGGCTACCTTGCCCCTGTCGAGATCGAGGTCGTCGATCATCACCTCGCGCGCGTGCGGCGTGGCGGCCACGACGCGGTAGCCTTGTTCCTTCAACACCTTCGCGGCCCGCGTTATGCCGCCCGTCGAGCTGGGGTAACGGTGCAGCGTGAGCCACTCTCCCGCCTTCATGGAGATTTCCGCGTCGTCCTTGAAACGATGCTCGTCCTCTATGATATGAACGTGTTGCACGCCCAGGCAGTCACACGAGCGCAAGATCGCGCTGCAATTGCGCGGCTGGTACAACTCCTCCAGCACCACGGCGATATACCCCGTCCGCTCTTCGATCAGGCGATCGAACAAGGCGTTTCGCTCGTCCGTGACGAAATCCCGTAAATACTCGATTCGTTTATTCGTCTCAACCATCTCGCTTATCTCCTAACGATCAAGTCGCACAGCCGCCGGTACAGCGCGTCGGCATCCAGCCGACATTCACGAAGCAACTGCTCGCGCGTGCCGTGCCCCACGAAGCGGTCAGGAATCCCCGCGCGCGTCACCGCGGCGGAGTACCCGTGATCGGACATGAACTCCAGCACGGCACTCCCAAGCCCCCCGACGACCGTGCCCTCTTCGACGGTCATGACGCGGGTGAAGCGGCGGAAGACCTCGTGGAGTAGCTCCTCATCAAGCGGTTTCAGGAAGCGCATGTCGTAGAGGGCGACGCTCCCGGCCGGGCAGCGTCTGACGGCTTTCAACGCCTCGCCACCGATCGTGCCGATCGACAAGATGGCCACCTCATCGCCCGCCACGAGGCGGCGGCCCTTGCCCACCTCCAGCGCGACGCAGGGTGTCCGCCAATCGACCGTCGTGCCATTGCCCCTCGGGTAGCGTATCGAGAAGGGGCCTTGGCCGGGAAGCTGGGCGGTATACATCATGTTCCGCAACTCGCTCTCGTCGAGGGGGGCCGCTATCGTCAGGTTCGGCACGCCCCGGAAGTAGGCAAGGTCGAACGCGCCGTGGTGCGTCGGCCCGTCGGCCCCCACGAGGCCACCGCGGTCGAGGCAGAAGACCACGTGGAGGCGCTGCAAGGCCACGTCGTGGATCACCTGGTCATAAGCCCGTTGCATGAACGTGGAGTAGATGTTGCAGAACGGGATGTATCCCCGCGCCGCCATCCCGGCGGAGAAGGTGACGGCGTGTTGCTCGGCGATGCCGACATCGAAGCAGCGCCCGGGCATCTCCCGCATCATGATGTTCAGCGAGCAGCCGGTGGGCATGGCGGGCGTGATCCCGACGATCTTCGGGTTGGCGCGCGCCAGATCGAGGAGCGTGTAGCCGAAAACGTCCTGGTAGCGGGGGGGGGTATTCGATCGCTCGTCGTGGAGGATCTCGCCGGTATCCTTGTTGAACTTGCCGGGGGCGTGCCAGACGGTCTGGTCGATCTCCGCCTGCTTAAAGCCCTTGCCCTTGACCGTGAGGCAGTGCAGGAGCTTGGGGCCTTTGATCGCCTTCAGGTCGCGGAGCACCTTCACCAGGTGGACGACGTCGTGCCCGTCCACCGGCCCGAAGTAGCGCAGGCCCAGCGCCTCGAAGAGGTTGCCCTGTTTCATCACCAGCGACTTGATGCTGTTGTCGATCTTCTGGATGAAGTTCCGGGCCCCGGGGCTGATCTTGTTGACGCGGCCCAGGACGTGCCAGACCTCCTCCTTGATCTTGTTGTAGGCGCGGGAGGTGGCGATGTCGAGGAGGTACTCGTTCATGCCCCCGACGTTGGGGTCGATGGCCATATTGTTGTCGTTGAGGATCACCAGCAAGTTGGCGTTATTGATGCCGGCGTTATTAAGCCCCTCGAAGGCGAGGCCGCCGGTCATGGATCCATCCCCGATGACGGCCACCGAGAGGCGGTTGTCCTCGCCGTCCATCTTGGCGGCGACGGCCATGCCGAGGGCGGCGGAGATGGAGGTAGAGGAGTGGCCCGTGCCGAAGGAGTCGTACTCGCTCTCGTCGCGGCGGGGGAAGCCGCTGATGCCGTTGTACTGCCGGTTCGTGTGGAAGGTATCCCGTCGCCCGGTCAAGATCTTGTGGGCGTACGCCTGGTGGCCGACGTCCCAGATCAGGTTGTCGCGGGGGGTGTCGAAGACGTAGTGCAACGCGACCGTCAGCTCGACAACGCCCAGGCTCGCCCCGAAATGACCGGGGTGCTCGGAGCACTCGTCGATGATCTTCTCCCGGAGCTCGTCGCAGAGCCGCTCCAGGTCTCCCTCGGGCAGTTGCTTCAGGTCAGCCGGGGAATTGATCTTGTCTAACAGGCGTTCCATGATCAATAGACCACCGTGCCCACGTTCTCGCCGGTCACCACCCGCTTCAGGTTGCCGGGCACGTCCATGTTGAAGACGACGAGCGGCAGCCCGTTTTCCTTGCACAGGGCGGTCGCCGTCAAGTCCATCACCTTAAGCCCCCGGCGGTAAATCTCGTCAAAGGAGACGCGGTCGAACTTGACGGCCGTCGGGTCCTTCTCCGGGTCGGCCGTGTAGACACCGTCGACGCGGGTGCCCTTGAGGAGGAGGTCAGCGCCGATCTCGATGGCCCGCAGGCTACCGGCGGTGTCGGTGGTAAAGAAGGGATTGCCCGTGCCACCGCCGAAGAGGGTGACGACTCCCGCCCGGAGGTACTCCATCGCCCGCTCCCTCGAGTAAAACTCCCCGACGGGTTCCATCCGGATAGCGGTCAAGACCCGGGCGGGACACCCCTCGTTCTCCAGCGCCGCGCCCAGGGCCAGGCTGTTGATGACCGTGGCCAGCATCCCCATCTGGTCGCCCTTCACGCGGTCGACTCCCGCCCGCGTGCCGCCAAGCCCGCGGAAGATGTTGCCCCCCCCGACGACGATGCCGATCTCGATGCCCAGGCGGGCGACCTCGTGCACCTGGCGGGCGTAGCTCTCGAGGCAAGCGGGATCCAGCCCGCGCCCCCGCGTCCCGGCCAGGGACTCGCCGCTCAATTTCAATAAGATTCGTTTATACTGCATAGCTTTCGTTCGCGTGTATGTTATTCGTGTATCGGACAGCAAAGCTAAACAATATAATTTAAATGACCATGAACTCGAAGAGGGCGGGGTCGTGATTCAGGTACTTGTGCGAGAAGTGGTGTTCGTCGAGGCGGGCGAGGATGGCCGCCACGTCGCGCGGGTGTTGCACCTCGATGCCGACGAGCGCGGGGCCTTTCTCGCGGTGCGTCTTCTTCTTGTACTCGAAGTAGGTGATGTCGTCGCCCGGGCCGAGGACGCGGCTCACGAAATCGTGCAACGCGCCGGCCCGCTGGGGGAAGTTGATCATGAAGTAGTGCTTCAATCCCTCGTGAAGCAGCGAGCGCTCCTTGATCTCTTCCATGCGGGTGATGTCGTTATTGCCCCCGCTCACGACGCAGGCGACGCGCTTCCCGGCGAGGCGGTCGCCGTAATGGTCGAGGGCGCTGATGGACAAGGCCCCGGCCGGCTCGGCGACGATCGCGTCGTAGTTGTAGAGGTCGAGGATGGTGGTGCAGACTTTCCCCTCGGGGACGACGACGATGTCATCGAGCACCTCCCGGCAGACGGCGAACGTCAGCTCGCCCACGCGCTGGACGGCGGCCCCGTCGACGAACTTGTCGAGGGTGTCGAGGGAGGTCACGCGTCCCTCCTCCAGCGAGCGCTTCATCCCGGCCGCCCCGGCCGGCTCCACGCCGATGACGCGGGTCCCCGGGCTAACCTGCCGGTAGTAGGCCCCGAGGCCGGCGGCCAGCCCCCCCCCGCCCACGGGGACGAAGAGGTAGTCGAGGGGCTCGCCCGCCTGGCGATGTATCTCCGCGCCGACGGTGGCCTGTCCCTCGATCACGGCGGGGTCGTCGAAGGGAGGGATGAAGGTCAGCCCGCGGGCCCGACCGGCCTCGATGGCGGCGGCGTTCGCCTGGTCGAAGGTGTCGCCGGCGAGCACGATCTCGACGTGCTCTTTCCCGAACATCTTCACCTGGTGTATCTTTTGCCGGGGGGTGGTCCCCGGCATGAAGATCGTCCCCCGGGTACCCAGCTTGTCGCAGGAGAGGGCGACTCCCTGCGCGTGGTTGCCCGCGCTGGCGCAGATGACTCCCCCGGCGAGGAGGCCGGGGGGCAGGGAGCGTATCTTGTTGAACGCTCCCCGGATCTTGTAGGATCGCACCACCTGCAAGTCCTCCCGTTTCAGCAGGACATCGGCACGGTATCTCGACGAGAGCCGCCGGTTGTGTAGCAACGGCGTTACCCGGATCACCTCCTCTAATCGCCGTTCCGCGTCGGCGATCCCCTCGATCGAGGGAAAATAACGTGGGTTCACGTGTCGCGGCGATTAGTTCGCCTCGGGGCGCAGTTTCCGCACGACGTTCCCGACCTCCCACAGCTCCGACTCCCGCAGCTCCCGCAGCTCGCCGGCGAGCTTCTCCCGGTAGTCGGGGCGGCCGTTGGCCTCGATCGACCGCCGGGCCTCCTCGCCGGTGGCCACGGAGGTGTAGATCTCCTCGAAGACGGGGCGCGTGGCGTCGCGGAAGCGCTTCCACCAGTCGAGCGCCCCCCGCTGGGCGGTGGTCGAGCAGTTCGCGTACATCCAGTCCATGCCGTTCTCCGCCACCAGCGGCATCAGGCTCTGCGTCAACTCCTCGACGGTCTCGTTGAAGGCCTCGGAGGGGGTATGGCCCTTCTCCCGCAGCACCTCGTACTGGGCGGCGAAGATGCCCTGGATGGCCCCCATGAGCGTCCCGCGCTCGCCGGTCAGGTCGGAGTAGACCTCTTTTTTAAAGGTGGTCTCGAAGAGGTAGCCGGAGCCAACGCCGATGCCGAGGGCCACGACGCGTTCCCACGCCCTCCCGGTGGCATCCTGGAAGATGGCGTAGCTGGAGTTCAGGCCCCGCCCCTGGAGGAACAGGCGGCGCAGCGAGGTGCCCGACCCCTTGGGGGCGACGAGGATCACGTCCGTGCCGGCGGGGGGGACGATGCCGGTCTGCTCCTTGTAGGTGATGCCGAAGCCGTGCGAGAAGTAGAGCGCCTTGCCGGGGGCGAGGTGTCGCCGCACGGTGGGCCACAGGGCGATCTGCCCGGCGTCCGAGAGGAGGTACTGGAGGATCGTGCCCCGCCGGGCGGCCTCCTCGATGTCGAAGAGCGTCTCGCCGGGCACCCAGCCGTCGGCCACGGCCCGCTCCCAGCTGCGGCTCTCCGCCCGTTGCCCGACGATCACGCGAAACCCGTTATCCCGCAGGTTGAGCGATTGACCGGGGCCTTGCACGCCGTAACCGAGGACGGCGATCGTCTCGTCCTTCAACGTTTCTAACGCCCGCGAGAGGGGAAACTCCTGACGCGTGACCACGTTCTCTTCTGTTGTTCCAAATGTCATTGTTGCCATGATAATGTAATTTAAAAGGTTTGTTTATCTTGTTTTTAAAACGATATTCCAGCGTTAGCGGCCCGCGTCCGCGGTTTCTCGAGCCAGCGCGTGGCCCGCGCGATCGAGAGAGAGCGTGGATCCGCCCGTTTTCTTTCACGGGTGTCGTGTAGCGGGCTGTACGGGTGTCGTACAGCGGGCTGTACCGGTGTCGTACAGCAGGCTGTACCGGTGTCGTACAGC
>JAISNC010000063.1 GCA_031276355.1 Odoribacteraceae bacterium | reverse complement strand
ACCGTTCGCCGGCCCGCGAATCATCGAGCCGCAATTTTCTGGTACAAAAGTATGAAAAGTAATAATACAAGATACGAAATTAGTCATTTTTTTTCTTCCGCCCCTCTTTTATCGTGCATGTAGTTGGCTATTATGATAATATACGGAAGTTGTAGCGCGGCGAAAGACGGGGAACGACGAGAACGATGTAGGGGCGAAAAATCTTTCGCCCCCGCGCATGAACGTTATCGTGAACCAAAAAAAGGGCGAAAGATTTTTGCCCCTACACCTGAACGTCATCGCGAACCCGGAGGGTGAAACAATCCAGGGATTTACGGGTTTCTATATTGCTTCCCGCTACGCGGGTACCAATGACGAAAACGGCTTTGCGAGACGATTTCCCTTAATCGGTAGCCCGGGGCGGTCCCAGAAGCCGGGGGTCGTTATCGCGCACCGCGCGGAGTCGCGAGGCACGGGGTTGTCGGGGCGGGTGACACGGTCAAGGGCTTTCTTAACAAGAAAAGTAAAAATAGCTCGTCGCGCATCAGCGCACGCAGGTATCTCATGGCCCGCTGCAAGTGCGTCTTTACCGTGTTGACGGAGATGTCCAGCGTCGCGGCGATCTCCTTGTAACTCTTGCCGTCGACGAAACAGCCTTCCAGCACGCGGCGCTGCTGTTCGGGAAGTTCCCGCACGTGCTCCGACAAACGAACCAGCGCCCTCTCGTAATGCGCGATCTCCCGCGCGGCCTGTTTCAGGCTATACGCCAACGGCTTTTCGTTATCGGCGATCACCTTCTGGTGCCTCAGGTAGTTCAAGGCCCCGTTCCGGGCCATTTTATAGAGGTACGCTTTCGGCGAGAGAGAGAGGTCAACAAGCTCCCGGTTTTCCCACAACGTGAAGAAGGCATCGTGCACGACATCCCTTGTCACCTCCTTGTTACGGACATAACTGTATACGAACGACACGAGATCATCGAAATGCTCTTCAAACAACCGTTCAAATTGTTCTTTGCCGAAACCTTCTTGTACCATGGCAGTATAAAACACGATTGAGTCACGGCAAAAGTAATCTATTGGTTCAACAAATGGCCTCCCGGCAGGTTATTTTTTGACCCCGGCCAGGTATTTCCAAAGCGGGGCGAGGTGGGTAGCCTGTTTCAGGTGCCCG
Source organism: Odoribacteraceae bacterium (assembly GCA_031276355.1). Taxonomy (GTDB): domain Bacteria; phylum Bacteroidota; class Bacteroidia; order Bacteroidales; family Marinifilaceae; genus JAIRKS01. Next base: position 11,473 of record JAISNC010000063.1, on the reverse strand, counting down.
TCGACGAGGAGCGCCCGCACCTCCTCCAGCGAGAGCAGGTGCACGGTGATCGCTTCCGAACCCTCGAGATGCTGGTCGTCAATCTTCTCCACGCCCGTGGCTAAGAAGCAGTGGACCAGGTTGTTTTGCGAGCCGGGGTTGGGCGAGAGCACCATGTACTCCTGCCACTCCCCGTTGCCGTAACCGGTCTCCTCGAGCAACTCCCGGCGGGCCGCCTCCAGCGGGGTGGCATCCTCCGGGTCGCACACGCCCGCGCATAGCTCCAGGGACATAACCCCCAGCCCGTGACGGTACTGGCGGACGAAAACGAACTTTCCCTCCCGGGTCACCGCGATCGTGTTGACCCAGTCGGGGTACTCTAACACGTAAAATTCCGGGATGACGTGCCCGTTGGGCATTTCGAGGCGTTCCCGTCGCACCGTCAGCCAGGGGCGACGGGAGAGGTACTCGGACGCGATCACGCGCCAGCCGCTGGTGTCTCGCTCGTCCATCGTTTACCAGCCGAGGCTGTAATGGTGAATCTCCCCGTAGACAACGCTCAAAAGGCCCAGGAGCAGGATCCCGGCGCTGCACGCGACGAGGCCCAGGCGCGTGTAGCCGTCGGACCGGAAACCGGCAATCGCCGATTCGTTCTTGTTGATGAACATGGATTTGACCACGCGGAGGTAGTAGTAGAGGGAGATGACCGTGTTTAACAGGGCGATGAATACCAACCAGTAGTAGCCCTCCTCGACGGCCGCCGCGAAGACGAAGAACTTGCTGAAGAAGCCCGCGAAGGGGGGGATGCCCGCCAGCGAGAAGAGCGCGATCATCATCACGACGCTCAAGCGCGGGTTCGTGGAGTAGAGGCCGTTGTAGTCGTCGATGGTCTCTTTCCCGCTACGGTGTTCGATGATGGAGATGACCCCGAAGGCGGCCAGGTTCGAGAACATGTAGACCAGCACGTAGTATACCAGGCTCGCCATGCCCAACGTCGACCCGCTGATCACGCCGAGCATGATGTAGCCCGCCTGCGAGATCGAGGAGTAGGCGAAGAAGCGTTTCATGTTTTGCTGGCGCAGGGCGAAGAGATTAGCTACCGTGATGGTCGCGATGATGACCCAGAAGAGGATGGCCTGCCACTGTTCTACCAGCGGGCCGAAGACCTTGCCGAGGATGACCATCAGCACGAAGGCCGCCGCCCCCTTGGAGATGACCGAGAGGTAAGCCGTGACGCTGGTCGGGGCCCCCTCGTAAACGTCCGGTGTCCACTGGTGGAAGGGTACCAGCGAGAGTTTAAAGGCCAGGCCGGTGAAGAAGAAGACGAAGGCCATCACCTGCAACGCGCTGCCCGTGAGGGCGGCGGGGATGTCCGTGAAGTAGAGGGTGCCGGTGGTGCCGTATATCAACGAGATGCCGTAGAGCGACAGCCCGGAGGCGAAGATGGCGGTCAGGATGTATTTTGCTCCCGCCTCGGCCGAGCGGTCGCGGAACTTGTCGAAAGCCACGAGCGTCGCCATCGGGATGGAGGCCAGTTCCAAGCCCAAGTAGAAGAGCAGGAAGTTGCCCGCCGCGATCATGAAGTACATGCCCAACAGCGTGAAGAGCGTGATCAGGTAAAATTCCCCCCGGCGGATGATCGTGCGTTCGCCCTCCAGCCAGTTGCGCGCCTGCAAGAAGACGATGAGCGTGCCGATGGCCAGGATGCTCTTGACGATGCTCCCCAACGGGTAGAGGTTGTACATGCCGCTCAAGAGCGGGTAGACACCAGCGTTAACCTGGTCGGCCACCGGCGTGTCGCCGAAGATCGCCAGCGCGGCCCGGGCCGGGCAACAGGTGAGGAGGAGGTGCACGCCCACCAGCAGGCAGGCCACCGGCTGGAAGTAGTTCAAGCTCTTCTTAGAACCGAATATGTCGTAGAGGAGCAGGATGACGATGACCGCTATCAGCGAGAGCTCCTCTTTCAGGTAGATAAAGTTCGAGTAATCCATTGGTCAAAAGATTTACAATTTCACGTTCTGAATGATCGGCAGGAGACTCCCGTCGATCATGTCCGAGAGCCACAAGGGGGCCAGCCCGATGCCCGCGATGGCGAGGATGAGGACGATGGTGGAGGTGCGCTCGTACCAGTTGGCGTCGCTCAACGTCAGGTGGTGCTCGTCGGCTACCGTCCCGTAGAGTATTTTACCGACTACCCGCAGGATGTATACCGCCGTGATCACGATCGAGGTGCACGCGACGAGGGTAAATACCCGGTGGAAGGTGTCCGCATGCATAAACGAGCCCACGAATATCTTCATCTCCGCCACGAAGCCGCTTAGTCCCGGCAGTCCCAGCGAGGCCAAACCGGCAATCACGTAGCAAACGCCTAAGAAAGGCATCACTTTCATCAAGCCCCCCAGTTCGCGGATGTCCCGCGTGTGCGTGCGCCCGTAGATCATCCCGATCAAGGCGAAGAAGAGGGCTGTCATCAGGCCGTGCGAGAGCATTTGCAGGATGGCACCGTTCATCGCCGTCTGGTTGAGCATCAGGATGGCGAACAGCACCAGCCCGCAGTGGCTCACGGAGGAGTAGGCGTTGATGTATTTCAGGTCGGTCTGCACGATGGCCGAGTAGGCCCCGTAGACGACGCTGATGCCGGTCAGGATGATGAAGATCCACGCCAGCTCGTTCGCCGCTTCCGGCATCAGGAAGATCGCTACCCGGAAACAGCCGTACCCGCCCAGTTTCATCAGCACGCCGGCATGTAACATCGACACGGCCGTCGGCGCGGAGGCGTGACCGTCAGGCGACCACGTGTGGAACGGGAAGAGCGCGCCCAACACCCCGAAGCCCACGAAGACCAACGGGAAGAGCCAGTATTGCGTCTCTGCCGGGATGTAGGCCCGCGCGAGTTCCAGCAAGTTCATCGAGGACTCCCCGGAGAGGAAGTAGATACCCAGGATGCCGAGCAGCAGCAGCGCTGACCCCGCCATGAGCATCAAGGTGAGTTTCATGGCCGCGTACTCTTTCCGGCCGCTTCCCCATACCCCGATCAGCAGGTACATCGGGATCAACGCGATCTCGTAGTACATGAACATCGTGAAGAGGTCTATCGAGATGAAGAACCCGAAAACGCCCGTCGAGAGCAAACAGAACCAGAGGAAGAACTCTTTTTCGAGGAATCCCATGCTCCACGAGGCGAAGACCCCGGTGAAGACGATGATCGCGGAGAGCAAGAGCATGGCTACCGAGATGCCATCGACCCCGACGGAGTAGTAAATATGCAGCGGGGCGTACCAGAGGCTTTTCGCCGTGAAGAGCATCTCCGCCGTGTTGCCCGCGGCCCGTTCGCCGAGGTACGCGAAGACCAGGCCCACGGCCAACGCCAGCAGGAGCGAGGCCCCGGTGGCTGCCACGACGCGAATCTGTTTGAGAGTCTTCGCAAGGAATAAGCCGCCCATCATCAGTACCGGAACGAGAACGAAGAGTGATAGAAAGTTCATATCATGTATTTTTTAAATAAACACTACCAACACCGTGATCAATAAAGCGCCCAGCAGGATCACCATCACGTATTGTTGCAACTGTCCCGACTGGAAGCCCCGGATGGAGCCGGAGAGGCGTTGCGAGAGGGTGGCGAACCCGTTCATCGTGCCATCCACGACGTGATGGTCGAACCACGCGACGGGTCTCGATATGCCGTTGAATATGATTTTCTTGGTGATAAACAGGTACACCTCGTCGAGGTAAAAGCGCTGGCTCGCCGCCGCGTGCAACCCCCGGAAGGTGGTTGCCAAGCGATCGGGGATCGAACTCTCTTTCCGGTAGAAGAGGGTGGCCAGCCCGATGGCGATCACCGCTATCGCCACGCTGATCGTGGCGACTACCCAGTCGAGATGAATGATGTAGTCGGCGCTATCGCTGGTGACAAACTTCCCGAAGGGGATGAACCCGGCGACCAGCGTCACGGCGGCCAGGAAGATCAGCGGCACCGTCATCGAGCCGGGGGCCTCGTGCGGGGCGTGGTCGTGATGAGTGGCCTTGTTCCAGAAAATCCGGTAGTAGAGGCGGAACATGTAGAACGCCGTCAACCCGGCCGTGAAGCTCATCACCGCGCCCAGCACGGGATTGAAGTGGAACGTGGCGGCCAAGATCTCGTCTTTACTGAAGAAGCCGGAGAAGGGGGGAATCCCCGCGATGGCCAAGCAGGCGACGAGGAACGTGAGGTGCGTGATCGGCAAGTGTTTCCACAGTCCCCCCATGCGCGTCATCTCGTTGCTGTGCACGGCGTGTATGATCGCGCCGGCCCCGAGGAAGAGTAACGCCTTGAACATCGCGTGCGTGAAGAGGTGGAACATGGAGGCCATGTACCCCAGCCCCTCGTGTCCTTCCAGGCCGGAGACACCCAGCCCCACCATCATGAAGCCGATCTGCGAGATCGTGGAGAAGGCCAGCACCCGCTTGATGTCCGTCTGCACGCACGCCACGATAGCGGCGTAGAGCGAGGTGACCGCTCCCACGATGGCAATGAGCACCAGCACGTCGGGGGCCTCCAAGTAGTAGACCGGGAAGAGGCGCGCCACGAGGTACACGCCGGCCACGACCATCGTCGCCGCGTGAATCAAGGCGGAGACCGGCGTGGGACCTTCCATCGCGTCCGGCAACCAGACGTGCAACGGGAACATGGCCGATTTACCGGCACCCCCCATGAAGATCAGCGCCAGCGCCCAGCTCATCACGGAGCATCCCATAAAAGAGAGCCCCTCCGCTCCCGCGAACAGCGACGTGTCGCCGGAAGTCAGGCGCTCAAAACTAAACGTCCCCGTGTAGAACGAGAGGAGTAATATCCCTATCAGGAAACCGAGATCCGCGAAACGAGTGACGATAAACGCTTTCTTGGAGGCGGCCACCGCTTCCGGTTTCGTGTAATAGAAACCGATCAGCAAGTAAGAGGAGACTCCCACCAGTTCCCAGAAGATATACATCTGGAAGATATTGGTGGCCACGACCAAGCCCAACATGGAAAAGGAGAAGAGGGAGAGAAACGCGTAGTAGCGCTGGAATCCCCGTTCCCCGTGCATGTAACCGAGGCTGTACAGGTGCACCATCAAGGAGACGGTAGTGATCACCACGAGCATCATCACCGCGATCGGATCCAGCAGGATGCCCAGGTCGATATGCAGGTGCTCCGTGAAGTTCAGCCACCTGAAATTCAAGGGTGTCCACTTCTCGAAAACCCCGTCGACCTTGGCCGTCGTGAAATAGTGCCACGCCGTGATATAAGACAACCCGGCCGCGATGGCCAAAACGATCGTCCCGATATACCCCGCCACGCGCGGCTTCAACCCCTTCCCGGCCAGGCCGAGGAAGAGGAACGAGAGGAGCGGCAAGAGTACGATTAAGAGTGTATATTCCATGTGTTATCGTTATTTATCGTGTTAATCCTTGAGTTGCTGGAGATTCTTCACCTGGATATTCCGGATATTGCGGTAGATGTTGATGATGATCGCGATGGCGACCGCCGCCTCGCAGGCCGAGACACCGATGGCAAACAGCGTGAAGAAGAACCCTTCCAGTTGGCCGGGAAAAAGAAAACGGTTGAATAACGCGAAATTAATATCCACCGAGTTCAAGATTAACTCGATCGAAATCAGCACCGCTAACAAGTTGCGACGAGTGATGAACCCGTACACCCCGGCGAAGAACATGATGGCGCTCACGACCAGGTAATATTCTAAATGTAAACCTTCCATAATCTTCCTATTTTTATCGTTTCCGCGCGATCATGATTCCCCCGATGATACAGGCCAGCAACAGGATACTGATCACCTCGAAGGGGAGCAGGTACTGGTATTTACTCGTGCCCATCAAAGCCGTCCCCACCGCCTTCACCGGCACCTCGCCACTCGCGAGACGCGACGGGCCGAACGGGTGAGCCAGGAGCAGGAAAAGCGTGATCCCCGCGCCGGCGACAGCCGCCACCGCGCCGGCCAGCACCTTGCTATTCTTTAGTCTTTCCAATTTCTCGTCCGCCTGCTGGTTGGTAAGCAGGATCGAGAAAACGTAGAGAATGATAATGCCCCCGGCATAGATCGTCAGTTGCACCGCCCCCAGGAACGCGTAATCAAGCTGGAAATAGATCCCGGCCGTGGCGAACAGGACAAACAACAGGTAAGTCGCCGACCGCAATAGCCGTTTGGTGGTGACGGTCAGGATCGAGAAGAGACCAATCACCGCTGCCAGCGCGAAAAAGACCGTTTCTTGTATTGATATATTCATAAGGCGTGATATTATGCGGTAATACTACTCCCCGCGACGGGCTTGGGTGCCACGGACGACCCCTCGCGGTTTAACTTGTGTACTAATTTCTCGCGGGTAAAGACGGCATGTTCGAACGTGGGGATAAAGGCCAACGTCCGTTGCGGGCATGTCCGCACGCACAGCTGGCAAAAAATACAACTCCCGTGGTCGTATTGATACTCCACCAGCACCTTTTTCTTCTTGCCGGCCTCGTCGGTCACCATCTCGCTGGTCAAGCGGATCGTGCCGTTCGGGCAATTCGTCTCGCAAATCCCGCAAGCGATACAGCCGTGGTGATTCTGCTCGTCGTGCAGTAACACCAGCTCCCCCCGGAAGCGGTCGAACATGACCAATTGCTTCCGGTTCTCCGGGTAACGCTCCGTTGTCTTCTTGCGAAAAAACACCCGGAGCGTGGTGTACATGCCGACGAGCAATGACCACAACCCCCGGATAAAATGGACGATATAGTTCTTCATGACCTCTCCTGATTTAAAAATGTAACTTGTAGACCACCACGATCACCATCAACAGCAAGTTGAGCAGGTTGATGGGAAGCAGGTATTTCCACTCCAAGCGAAGCAGCTGGTCGATACGCAAGCGGGGAAACGTCCACTTGAACCACATGATCACGAAGATCATGACCCCCACCTTCCCGAAAAACCAGGCGATCGACGGGATATAGTCCATCACCTCGTTAAACCCTGCCCAGCCGGGCACGTGCAGCGGCATCCACCCCCCGAGGAAGAGCGTCGCGGCCACGCCGGCCACGATAAACATGTTCAGGTACTCCGCCAGGTAAAAGAAGCCAAAGTGCATCCCGGAATACTCCGTGTGGTAGCCGGCCGTTAACTCGGAATCCGCTTCCGGCAAGTCGAAGGGGCCGCGATTGGTCTCCGCCGTGCCCGCCACGAGATAGACTACAAAGGCAATCACCGCCGGGAGGTGTCCCTTGAAAAGGTACCACCCGTCGACCTGGCCTTCCACGATCCCCGACACCTGCAACGTCCCGGACAACACGACCATCGTCAAGATGGACAGCCCGATCGACAACTCGTAACTGATCATTTGCGCGCCGCTTCGCATGGCACCGATGAGCGAGTACTTGTTGTTACTGGCCCAACCGGCGAGCAGGATCCCCACGATACCGATCGACGATACCGCGATCAAAAAAAAGATCCCGACGTTAAAGTCCAACACTTGCAGCCCGCGTCCGAACGGGAGACAGGCGAAGGCCGTCACCGAGGCGATAATCACGATGTAAGGGGCCAGGCCGAAAAGAAACTTGTCGACGTGTTTGATCTCGATGATCTCCTTGATCAACATTTTGATCATGTCCGCGACACTCTGTAACAGCCCGAACGGCCCCACGCGGTTCGGGCCCAGGCGACACTGGAACCACGCGCACACCTTCCGCTCCACGTAAATCAACGCCAGGGCGATCACCGCGTAGCCCAGCAACAACGCTAACCCGATCAGCACACACTCCACCACGGTGGCCGCCGCGTCGGGCATTACTCCCCGGAGGAGTTGGTCGATCCATCGTGTGATAATTGAAAAATCAAACATCCTGTTCAACTATTTATACGTTTCAATGAATAGTTACCGGTCGATGTCCGGCACGATATAGTCTAAGGTACCGCCGATCGCGATCAAGTCGGCGATCTTGCTGCCTCGCGCCAGGTGTGGCACCACCGACACCAACGGGAAACTCGTGGAACGGAACTTCAAGCGATAAGGCGTTTTCTCGCCCCGGCTCTCTATGTAGACACCGAACTCGCCGCGGCTCCCCTCCACGCTTTTGAAAAAGCGGCCTTCCGGCAACTTGATCACCGGCTTCGTCTTCACGGCGAACTCTCCCGGCGGGATATTATCCACTAGTTGCTCAAGGATATGGAGTGACTCCTCGATCTCCTTCAAGCGCACCAGGTAACGGTGAAACGAGTCGCCTTCGGTGAAGAGAATCTCGTCGAAATCCACCCGATCGTACACCCCGTACGGTCGCCGCTTCCGGACATCACACGCCCAGCCCGAGGCGCGCCCCGAGGGGCCGGTCACCCCGAACGAGATGGCGTCCTCCCGCGACAACACCCCGACTCCCTTCATCCGCTCTTGCGCGATCACGTTCCCGGTAAACACCCGGTCATACTCCTTCAACATCGGGGGCAGGTAGCGAATAAACTCCTTGATCCGCCGCGTGAAATTCGGGTGAATGTCGGCCGAGACGCCCCCGATCACGTTATAATGCTGGATCAGCCGCCCGCCGGTCGTCTCCTCCAGGATGTCCAGCACTTTTTCCCTGTCCCGGAAGCCATAGAAGAAAGCGGTCAGGGCACCCAAATCCATGCAGAGCGTCGACCAGAAGAGGAGGTGTGACGACAAGCGATTCAACTCGTCCATGATCGTGCGGATATACTTCACGCGCTCCGGTACCTCCAATTGTAGCGCCTCCTCGAGGCAGAGGCAGAGGGCGTGGCGGTGCTGGTGCGCCGCCAAGTAATCCAGCCGGTCGGTCAGCGCCAATATCTGCGGGTACGCGAGGCTCTCGCTCATTTTCTCGATTCCCCGGTGGATATAGCCACAGTGGACATCCACCTTTTTCACGATCTCCCCCTCCAGCGCCGTGCGAAAGCGGAGCACGCCGTGGGTTGCCGGGTGTTGCGGGCCGATGTTCACCACGTAATCGGTCTCGTCGAACAGCGCGCGCGTCTCCTCGCTGCCGTCCTCGCGATAGACGGTCGTCACGTCGGGCGACTCGTCGCTCTCGAGGGGCACGGGATTCACGGCCCCGTCGATTTTGTAATCCTTGCGCAGCGGGTAGCCCACCCAGTCGTTCCGCAGGAAGAGGCGGCGCATGTCGGGATGCCCGGCAAAGCGGATACCGAGGTAGTCGTACACCTCGCGTTCGTTCAAGTTCGCCGTTTCCCAGAGGTCCGACACGGTAGGTAGCACGGGCCGTTCCCGCTCCGCGACGCCCGTTTGCACGAACACGCGCTGCCCGCTGCCCGTCGATTCGAGCAGCAGCACGACGCCCAGCGTGTCGCCCCGGTCCACGCCGGTCAAGCACACCAAGTAATCGAACGGTGTCTCGGCATCGTCGCGCAGCAGTCGCGCCAGCGCGCGGTAATCCCCCGGCTCCGCGACGAACGTCGGCAGGGCCGCGCCCTCCTCCACCCGCACGGTCGGGATGCGCGCGGCAATCTTATCTTTTAACATCATATCAATCGTTTGCATGTTGAGATCTCTTCTCCTTTTTATTCTTGCTCCCGAGGAAACGCTCCACCTTCACCTTGCGTTGCAGTTGCATCAACCCGTAGAGCAGCGCTTCCGGGCGCGGGGGACAACCCGGCACGAACACGTCAACGGGGATGATCGTGTCAACGCCCTTCAGCACGTGGTAGGAGTCCTTGAAGGGACCGCCGGAGATCGCGCACGCGCCCATCGCGATCACGTATTTCGGCTCGGCCATCTGGTCGTAAAGTCGTTTCAACACGGGGGCCATCTTATGGACGATGGTGCCGGCCACCATGATAAAGTCGGCTTGCCGGGGACTGGCCCGCGTGACCTCGAAGCCGAAGCGGGCAAAGTCGTAGCGCGCCGCGCCCACGGCCATAAACTCGATGCCACAGCAGCTGGTGGCAAACGTGAGCGGCCACAACGAGTTGGAGCGCCCCCAGTTAATCACGTCGTCAAGGCACCCCACGAGGATGTTCGCGCCGGACTCCCGGAGGAGTTGTTCAAGATACGCGTTGTCGTTGAAATCCTCCTGGCGCATGGATTTGATTTTCACTTCCATTCCAGCGCTCCTTTCTTCCACGCGTAGGCCAGGCCCAGCACGAGGATCACGATGAAAAAGAGAATACTGATCAATCCGACGCTCCCCAGGTCGCGCGCGACGACCGCCCACGGGAAGAGAAGTACCGTCTCCACGTCGAACATCAGGAAGAGGATGGCAAACAGGTAGTAGCCCACCTTGAACTGCATCCACGACGTGCCACGTGTCGGGATCCCGCACTCGTAGGCCTCGCCTTTCTGCAGGTTGAACGTCCGGGGGGAGATCCAGCGGGCTATCCCCAGCGCCGCGACCACCAGAACGATGGCCGTGAACAGCACCACTACAAGTAAAGTCAAGTTCATAAGTCCATTATTACTAAGTACATGTTTCGTATTTTCTCTCTCGTTCCAGGTTTATTTGGAACACGCGAAGGTACTCTATTTTCTATATTTAAGGCATAGATCGAGGCTAATTTTACCAACAATTCTTCCCCTCCCGACAACCCAATGTCATCCAGTTAAGAGGCAAGAGGGGGACGATGGCCCACGCCGGGTTTCGCGGCGATGGCCCGTGGGGCAATCATATCAATAGAGAAACGGCCTCCCTGCTTGTTCCCAACTCCCCGCGGGGGATTCATAAAAAGCGCCGAAATAAAAGCCCCACGGGCTATTGGAGATACGGGGGGGATCCTGTTTTCTATTGATATTACTCCCCTCTGGGGAAGCGAAACCCGGCGAAGCCAATCGGAGCGAAGGTCGCTACAGCCAAGCGTTCTCTCTTAACTGGATGATATTGAGCTAAAGCAGACGGTTAATCAAGTGTCGTCCCCGCGGGTCTTGGAGGCAAGCGCGTTCCCTCGCAGGGTGGGGTGTCAAAAGTCGGATTTCGGGGAGGTACCTCGCATCCCGGCCGAGATGCTTGGGCGGTTTTCGTCATTGCGAACCCGAAAGGTGAAGCAATCCAGCGATTTACCGGGTTCTATATTGCTTCCTGCTACGCGGATTGCAATGACGAAAACCAACGCGCGAGATCGCCCCGGCTCACCGGATAAAAATTGTATTCCGGCGGGATGTATCCGCAATGGAATACCCGAACGCAATCACTTGTAAGACACCCCGCAATAGAGCATCAAAATTTTTATTTATTTTTTTCATCGTATTACATTGATCTAATTTTATTGTTCTTATATTTGCAAGCAAAAATCGGATAAACCACCGGAACAGGAAATAACGATGAACCAAGTGACACGCCCGGACATACCCGCAACGACGTTTTTCTCTCACGAGAACAGGGGCAGGATAAACCTTCCCCCGGCTCCCCGCGTCCCCCGGCGCGTCGCTATCTCGCTGACCGCTCCCGGCGGTGACGAGGCAATTCAACAACACCAGCCAGCATGTTTTACGCGAGAATCAACAAGATAAAGGTTTTTAACAACCGCGA
>JAISNC010000062.1 GCA_031276355.1 Odoribacteraceae bacterium | reverse complement strand
TTATTCACGAAAACCCAGTCGGCTTGTACCAAGGCATCGTATTCTCCGTACCCGCATGAAAAGGCAATAGTGCCAATGACTACCAGGCTACCAGGCAGCGAACAGCGCGTCAAGGTTGTGTTCAGTTTCATTATTGTATTTGTTTTTAATGTTATCTCTCCATTTGTTCCAGGTATTCACGCCGATAAGGGCATCTTCTATCTGGCGCATGGTATACCCGGTAACGTTGTCTCCATCGGTAGCGTTCTTCCCGTTATTCCCCGGGGCATCCGCCTCCGTGTCGATTAAGTCTACGACAACATTCGTGTACTCATCAAGAACATCCCCGCCTCGATACGCGGGGTACACCATCCTGGTCAAAAAGTACTGAACGCCTCTGGCCCAACCCTCTTTATTCTTGTCATTAGAATCGTCATGGTAGTCGCGGTGGCGATTGGTGCCCGGCTCTTTCACGATCATTCTCCAGTGGGCAGCGTGGGCTAATTCGTGTATCGTTGTCGCGTATAGTCTGACCGTTCCATCACTCGGCGTATATATTTTAATCATGTTACCACCCAAGAAACGGCGTGCTGATTTAAAATTATTCCTGCCATTTTCATTGAACGCCTTTAGCTTCATCTGTGTCCTCCAGAAGCTATTCTGGGGTGGGCGACGAAGCCCCCCGATCTCTTTATAGTAATAGTGATACGCGGCCCGGAAGATCGTCGCGGCGAAATACTCTGTTTCCGATTTGCTTCTTCGGAAAGAATAGTCCCAGTTGCCTCTCTTCTTGGGGCCATCGAAGTCCGTTTTCACGCCGCTTCCCTTCACGTGAAAATCATTACGTTCCAGGTCGAAAGAGTAATTAGCGTCTCTCTTGAATGTCCCGTCGCAATAATAATACCCCGTGCTCGCGCACGCGTACCCCTTGTGCGTGGTAAACCAGCGCCGGGCCTTCACCTTCACCCCCTCTAACCCGATCGTCCGGTTCGTCGCGTCATCGAAATACGTTATAAAGCCAGCGGGTCGCCAGCTGCTACGCGATCTCGTCACGGCCACCCGCGGGTCATCATTCCCCGTGATCTCCAGTGCCTTGTCCACCAGGTCCTCGATAAACGCGTCATCCAGTGCCTTCCCGGAACGCGTGACGGCCTCCTCCTCCTCGTCACTATACTCGTCAGGGATATACAACTCTTCCACGATCTCCCACTCCACCTGATCGGGAAGCGCTTGATCCACCGGCACCGACGCGTAATAATAGGTGGGTTGCTCGTCCGGGATCCCCGGATCCCGGTACTCCCCGTACGCGATGATATCGTAATCCAGGGGGTAGGGATACAACATCAAGGTCGAGTCACTTTTCAAGATGCCCAGCTCTTCTTCCGTCTTGGGCTTGAATTTGACGTAGTGATGCGTGGTGTAAATCACCTCTTCGACGGGCGCGTCATCCACGGCCGCTCTCGTCCGGGCAGGGAGGGACGCGTATGCCGCCCGCATGTTTTTCACGGAGTATGGATTTTCGAGTTTTTCCCCTAAAACCATTTTCCCGGGTCCCTCGTTCTCGCCTTGCCGCTGGTACTCCAGCGACTCTTCCGCGCACGAGGTAATAAACCCCGTGGCGATTAAAAATAATAAGATAGTTTTCATGATGTGATAGTTAAATAAATTAATGATGAACTGGAAACGATCCAGTAGCTGTTGTTGGTGACAAATGTATAAATAGATACCGCGTTTAGCAAAAAAAATAACAAAAAAAGGGCGCGTTTCCGAGGATCGTCCCGGGACAGTCTCGAACACGCGTTTTTATCAAGCAATCCCCTGAACCAGGATGTCCAGATTCCCTGAACCGGGGACGTTCAACAAGTCCCGCGAGGGGCGGCATTTTCATGACCCCGGGGCCAGCGGCCCGGGGCAGGTCGCGCCCGTTCCTCCCCCCCTGCCTGGAAGGCAGGACATCAACGCCCGTGTGCCTGTGGATCCGGATCGTTCACCCGATCGAACGGATGCCTCACCCGATCGAACGGATCGCTCATCCGATTGAACGGATCGCTCATCCGATCGAACGGATCGCTCACCCGATCGAACGGATCACTCATCCCTACACCCGTTCTCGCCGGGCTACTTGTAAAGGAGCAACTGTTCCAGGAAGCGGCCCGCCAGCCCCGGCTCGAGGAGGGCGGGAAAGAGAAAACCGTAGACCGCGCCGTAGAAGTGGGCGTTGTGGTTGACGCGGTCGCCGCCGCGGCGGGCCATGTACTGGCAATAGACGAGGTAAAGCGCCCCGAAAAGGATACCGGGGACGGGGATGGCGGCGAAGAGATAGATCTTGTCCCACGGGTTCAGGAAGATGGCGGCGAACAGCACCGCCGACACGGCCCCGGAGGCCCCGACGGAGAGGTATTCCCGGTCGTCGCGCCGCTTCACCAGGTCGTACGCCGAGGCGATCGCCATCCCCCCGAAGTAGAGCAACAGGAAAGGCATCGCGCCGGGGCTTAACCCCCCGAAGACGGCCTCGATGTAACGGCCGAACGAGTAAAACGTGAACATGTTCACGAACAGGTGCATCCAGTCCGCGTGCACGAGCCCGTGGGAGAGCACCCGGTACCACTCCCCCCGCCGCGCCACCCGGTAGGCGGAGAAGGAGAGCCGGAGAAAAAGCTCCCCGTTGTTAAAGCAGGCGACGGAGACGAGCACGGTGGCGAGGATGATGTAAAGGGTGACGGTCATACGCGTTTATTTTTCGCCGCAAGGTACTACATTTTCCCGGGCGAGCCGTTATCTTCGCGAGAAAATTTGACCACCGTGGAAAAGAGAGATATCCGAGAGTTGTCCCCGGCGGAGCTATCCGCCTTCCTGCAGTCGATAGGGGAAAAACCGTTCCGGGCCAAGCAGATAGAACGATGGCTTTGGCAAAAAGGCGTCACCCGCTTCGAGGAGATGCGCGACCTCCCCGCGAGCACCCGCGCCCGCCTGCAAGAGTGTTTCCCGGCGCGGGCCGGCGAGATCACCGCCGCGCGGGAGGGCCGGGACGGCACCGGGAAGCTGGGCGTCACCCTCCCCGACGGGAGCGTGATCGAGACGGTGCTCATCCCCTCCGGGAAGCGGGTCACCGCCTGCGTCTCCACCCAGGCCGGCTGCCAGCTGCGTTGCGCCTTCTGCGCCACGGGCGCCGCGGGATTCACGCGCGACCTCGACGCGCGCGAGATCTTCGACCAGGTGATGATGGCCAAGAGACGGGCCGAGGCCCGCGGCGCGCGCCTCTCCAACGTCGTCTTCATGGGCATGGGCGAGCCGCTCCTCAACCTCGACAACGTCCTGGCCGCCGTGGATCGCCTCACCTCCCCCGCGGGGCTGGCGATCTCCCCGGCGCGCCTGACCCTCTCCACCGCCGGCATACCGGGGGGGATCCGGCGGCTGGCCGACGAGAAAGCGCGCTTTCACCTGGCGATCTCCCTCCACTCCGCCGTCAACGCCACGCGCGATCGCCTGATGCCGGTCAACAAGGCCTACCCGCTCGACCGCTTGGCCGACGCCATCGCCTACTTCGTCGAGAAGACCGGCACCCGCCCCACCCTCGAGTACCTCCTGCTGGAGGACATCAACGACACCCCGGAAGAGGCCCGGGCGCTCGCCCTCTTCTGTCGACGGTTCCCCGTGAAGATTAACATCCTGGAGTATAACCCCGTGGCCGGGGCCCCCTACGGGCCGACCCCCGCGGGGACGCGCGACCGCTTCATCCGCTTCCTCGAGAGCAAGAACATGGTGGTCAACGCGCGCCGGAGCCGGGGGGCCGACATCGCCGCCGCCTGCGGGCAACTCGCCAACAAACGCGGGGAGAGATGACGAGACTCCCCCCGCTCCTGCTCCTCTTGGCCGCGTTCGCCCTTCCCGCGCGCGCCGCCGGGCCGGGCGATAGCCTCGTCCGGCTGACCGTCGTCGACGAGGCCTCTCTCCCCGTCTTCGGCGTTTACGTGATTCACGCGCGGCTCGCGCGCCTGCTCACGACCTCGGGCCTCGACGGCGAGTGCCTGCTGGAGGCGGGCGAGCTGTCGCCGGGCGACACGATACGCTTCCAGGGGGTCGGTTACCGGTCGCTATCCCGCGCGTGGGGCGATCTCCTCCGCTCGCGGTGCGTCGTCATGAAGGAGTTGACGTACGAGTTGGAGGAGGTCGTCGTGCTCGCCGGCCCGGGGCGCGCCTCCCGCCCCCCCCGTCCCGACGAGCTGGTGGAGAGGGCCATGTCGAAACTGGGGAAGCTGCCCCGCTCCACCCCCCCCTACTGCAATTTCCACGGGAAGGCGCGCTACGAGAAGATCACCGAGTACCGTCACCGGGCGGTGGAGTACCGGCGGGAGTTCGGCTACTACTTCACCTCCGGGAACGTCACCCCGGTCAACGCGTGGGATTCCCGCTTTTGCTCTTACTTTCTCCCCGCCTATTGCGCCCGCAGCCATAACCTGACGAATAACGGGAAGGAGATCCTTTCCCCCGTCTACATGACGACCGACGCGGCGCGCTTCGATGCCGGCACGCGGAAGGTGTTCACCCTCCTGCGCGCCGTGCAACTTCACGGGCCGCTGTTCGCGGGCACGGGGAGTTACGAGATCACCGCCATCGAGACGAACCGGACGGAGTATCGCTATCGCTTCCAGACGCGCCCCGGCGCCTACCCGGGCAAGACGAAGATCACGTGTCGGGGGACCTTCACCATCGACCGCGAGCGACAGGAACTCCGGGACATCACGTTCGATTACATCGACTACCAGCTCTACCGCCAGGTCTTGCTCGGCGAGCGCGGGAAGGTGGCCTCGCCCTTCTCCACCCGCGCCACGATCACGTTCACGCACGACGACGGCGGGAAGGCCCGCGTCGCCACCTGCCTGCAGGAGACCTACTGGAAGTATAACCTCGGGGAGAACTTCGTCCTGATCGAGCAGCCCTCCCGCCCGGATCCCGCCAGGGGAGAGCTGGTGGAGCGGGAGGCTTTCCGTTGCGATGATTATCGTCCCGTGCTCCCCCCCCTCCGCGATCGAGAGACGCGCGCCAAGATCCACGCCGTCCAGCGTAACCCCGCGGGCGCGTACGACGAGGAGATTTTCCGCCGCCTGCCCCCCCTGCTCGCCGACTCCGCCGCCATCGCCGATCTCTCCCGCTTCGAGGAGATCGACGAGCAGTTCCGCGCGAACTCGAACGTGAGTTATTACCCGCCGAATCACCTGAAAGGGTTCAACGGCATCACGCGGGATGACCTCCTTTTTCGCGAGAACCTGGAGCTGGTGCGCCGTCAGCTCTTTAAACTCTTCCCCCTCCCCCCGGTCGACGAGTGATCAGGGATAACGCGCGGGGAGGGTGTCCGGCAGGGCGACGGAGAGCGCCTCGTGCCACGCCTGGCAGAGGCGGTCGAGGTGCCAGGCGGCGTTGGCGGGACTCGTGCCGGGCAGGGTCGCGTGAACGATGCCGGGAGCTGGCTGGAAATATTTGTTGAAGAGGCGCGCGGGCTTCTGCCCGTTGAAGGCGATGAGCCGCAGGCGAGGATGCGCGGCGATGAAACGGGGGATGTCGTTCGGCTCTTCGTCCCGGATGGCGCTGTCGAGGCTCCCCTCCCGGTTGGCCCCGCGGGCGACGTCCCACAGGCCGATCCCCAGGCGCGACAGGAGGTCGCGCTTCTCCGCGTACGCGAGAGGGAGGGGGTGACCGGAGATCCCGGCGATCACGTGCCAGAACCGGTTGCGCGGGTGGCCGTAATATTCGTTCACGGCGAGCGAGCGCTCCCCCGGCAACGACCCGAGCACGAGCACGGCGACGCGATCGTCGGCGAGGGGCGCGAAGGAGTATTTCATGTCACGGCGCGTGATGAAGTTGCACGGCGGCACCGTCAAAGGTGGCGTAACTGAAGTGCGTGATCCAGTCGCCGGTGTTGATGTAGCGGCTGGCGGGAGAGAGCCGGATGTCGACGGGGAGGTGGCGATGCCCGAAGATGAAATAATCGACGTGCCGCTCCAGGAGGATCTTCTTGCAATACAGCACGATCCCCTCCTTGTCGTCGCCACGGTAAGCACCGGCTTCCACGCGCCCGCCGTCGCGTAGCCGCGAGTGGGACGACCACGCGTTGGCCCACTTGATGCCCGTGTCGGGATGAAGAGAACGGAAAAGGCGCTGCAAGCAGCGGTTACGGAAAAGGCGTTTCAGGAAAAGGTATTTCTTGTCGAGCGGGTTGAGGCCATCCCCGTGTCCTATCAGGAATTGCTTGCCGTGCAGGGAGAGCCACTCGTTCCCCGCGTGTAGCGTCACGCCGCACTCGCGCGTCAGGTAGTCGAAAGCCCAGGTGTCGTGATTGCCGGTGAAGAGATGCACGGGGATACCCGCGTCGGTGAAGCGGGCCAGCTCGCCGAGGAAGCGGACGTGCCCCTTGGGTACCACCCGCTTGTACTCGAACCAGAAGTCGAACATGTCCCCCAGCAGGTACAGGGCGGCGCATCCCGGCCGTATCGTCTCGAGGAACTTCACCAGCTTTTGTTCCCGTTCCCGGTTGTTGTCCGGCACCCTCGCCCCCAGGTGAGCGTCCGAGAGAAAATAGATCTGCTTGCCTTGCATCGGGGGCGCTATTGATCCAGTAACTCCGCCAGGCGCTCTTCCAGCCGGGAGCCGTACAAGTTCTTGCCCACGATCTCCTTTTGCCGGCTGATGATGTAATTCGCGGGGATCTCCTTCACGTTCCACGCGGCGGCCGTCCGGCTCTGCAGGGCGTTCTCGTCCCGCGTGCAGATCCACTTGATGCCCAGCCGTTCCACCAGTTCTTCCCACAGTAACCGGTTGCCGTCGAGGCACACCTGGTAGATCTCCACCCCGCGGGCGCGGAACTTGTCGTACACGCGTTGCATCTCGCGGACGCGCTCCAGGCTCTCCCGCGCGCCCAATAGATTAAAGTCGAGGATGATTAACTTGTTTTTCAGTTCGGAGAGAGAGACGAGGTTTCCCTTCACGTCGGGCAGGCGGACGGCCGGGAGCGATCCCTCGGTGCTGTTGATCAGGTCGAGCAACTGCCGGTCGCGGATCGTCTTGGCGATCTCTTTCAGGTGATTCATCAGGGCCACGGTGTACGGGGAACCGGGGTAAAGGGCGTTCATGGACGAGGCCACGATCTTGAACGACTGGTAATCGGCCACTTCGTCCATGACGGCAAGGTCGGGGGTGATCCGTTGATACAACGCGTAGTACGCTGCCGGGGAGATCGCGTGGGCGAGGATAAACTCGCGCGTGAAGTTCACTTGTTTCTCCAGGGCCTCCCGGAAGGCCTTTTCTATCCGCGCGCGTTGATCGTTAAACCCCTCGCCCGCGGGGATGCTGTCGTGGCTTCTCTTCAGCGAGTCGATCGTGGTGACGGTACGGTTCATCTGGAAATCGAGCAACTTGATCCACAAGGCATCTTCCGACCCGTCCACCCAGTAGTTATCGTGAATCCCCTCCAGCGTGCCGCTGACGGAGAGCGTGTCGCCGGGAGAGGCGACGACCGTGACGCGCTCGTTGTTGGAGAAGCGCAGGGCGTAGAAGACGGGGAGCGTGTCGTGCACCGCGAAGGAGAAACGCCCGCGCGGGTCGATCCGCGTCGAATCAACGGTGCGCGTCTCGTTCACCTCGATCCGCTCCAGGTAGACGCGTGTTTTCCCCGCTTCCTTGATCTCGCCGGTGATAATGATATTCGTCTCTCTCCCGCAGGAGACCAGGAGTGGAATGAGCACTGTCGTCAGAAGTAAAATTTTCATGGTGTTATAAGCAAATTAAAGGTGTTATTAAAGTAAGATGCTAACCCGCGTCTATGCACTTTCGCGTGAACTCCCGCGCGCCGCCGATCGCGTGCAGGAACCGGACATGCGCTCGCGCTTGTTGCAGGGCCGCGGTCGTCCCATGCTCCAAGAACTCCACCAGCCGGCGGGTCGCTTGCAGGTAGGGCATCAACTCGCCCGCGAGGGGGAGCGTCTCCCTCTCCTTGCGGGCGAGCAGTCGTCCCGCTTGCTGCATAAAGCCGTCGGTGAACGCGCGGAAAAGCTCCGCGTCGAATCCTCCCTCGCCGGGGTCGCATACCGAGCGAACCGCGTCCCCGAAATCGTAATGGAGCGCCCCGGGCATGACCATGTCCAAGTTGAGCACGCAGAGCGGGTGGTCGTTCCAGTCAAAGAGGACGCTCCCGGCGTTAAACGCGTTGTGTGTCACGCGCGTGGGGAGTTGTCCCTCCTCCAGCGCCTCTTGCCAGGCGCTCATCGGCCCGTCGAACGGGCGGAGTTGCTCGACGCACGTGGAGCACGCTTCCCGTCGCGCGGGGTCGGCGCGCGCGATCGCTTCTTGCAAGCGGCTTTTCCAGCGGGTGACGTTCTGGTAGCGCGGGACGCTCTCCTTGAGTAACCGGGGATCGAAATCCTGCGTGCGTTGCTCGAACTCGCCCAACCCGGCACCGATCGCGCCCGCGACCTGGGGGGAGGTCGCCCGTTCGTGGGTTCGGGTACCCTTGATGAACAGAACGAGTGTCCAGTAATTTCCCTCGTGATCCTTGTAATAGGGTTGCCGGCGATAGGTGTGGAAATAGGTGATGTACCGCCGGGTGATGTCGCGTATGTTTTGTTTGATCAACTTGTTGCGTATGTGCCCGGAGACCATCTCCTTGTTGCGGATCATCTCCGGGATGTTGGAGAAAACCCCGGGCCGGATACAGTGAAGGATATACTCCGCCTCCTCGTCGGCGATAATGTGGTATTTGTCGTCGTTATCCTCCATCGGGATCGCCGAGACAAACTTCCCACTGGCGGCAAACGCGTCGTAGATTTTTCGCGCTCTATCCTTCTCCATGCTCCGCGGGGGTGTTAAAGGTCGGTATATACTCCTTCTCTCTCGAAGCGGGCCAACGCTTCGTTCACGGATCCGGTGTCCTCCTTGTAGGTAACGCCAAACCAGCGGGCGTCGATCTCCAGCACTTTCACCCGGACGGCTTGACGCTTGAGTAACTCGTCCACGACAAACGGGATGTATATCTCGGCCTTCGGGTCGTGGTGCCGCGCGTGATAGAAGTCGACGAACTGTGTCTCGATCTCGTTGAAGAGGAAGGGGGTAAAGCCCCAGAAGTTCATGGAGACGAGGTTATCGGGTTGCAGGATAACGCCACTCTCCAGGTCGCGAATCGTCGCCCCGTCGCGTACGATCTTCGTCGTTTCCACGATCCGCGAGAGAAAGTGCTTGTCGTCCAGCGCGCAGATACCCCTGGCGACGCTTCCGTTCTCGGAGAGCGTGGAGGCCAGCCGGTAGCCCGCCAGCCCGAAGCAGTGCTCGTCGGTATTATGCACCAGGAAGTCGTGTAGTTTCACGAAAGCGTCTCGCCCGTAGAAGTCGTCGGCGTTGATGGCAATGAAGGGGCCGTCGATCACCTCCTTGGCCGACCAGATGGCGTGGGCCGTTCCCCACGGCTTTTCCCGTTCGACGGGGGGCAGGTTGCCGGGGAGCCGGTTCATGTCTTGAAAGCAGTAGCGCGTCTCTACCCTTTTCTCGGCGTATTGCCCAACGGCCTGCCGGAACTCCTCCGCGAAACTCTCGCGGATGATGAAGACGATCTTGTCGAAGCCGGCGTGCACGGCGTCATAGATAGAGTAGTGCAGGAGGGTTTTTTCCCGCGGGCCCAACAAGGCGAGTTGTTTTAACCCGCCGAAACGCGATCCCAGGCCGGCGGCCATGATCAGTAACGTGGTTTTCTTTTTCGTCGTTTCCATGATGATATTCGTTAAACTTCGTGGCAAATTTAACGATTAAAAGTAAATATCAAGCGGCCGAGGCGCTACTTTCTCTTCCCGTTCTTTCATCGTTCCCGCGCGCACGACGTGAAGACGCGGGCGAGAGAAAATGAAGCGAGAAAAAAAATGTCGTGAGAACGCTTCGTTTTGATTTTTTTCATACATTTACGCCGTTTGAAAGTGATATGACACGGGATATGAAAATAGACTTGGACATAACTCTCTTTAATATAATTCACCGTGCCTTCTGTTACGAAAAAAGTAGCAAAAGAGGCGAAAAAATAGGGTGGTACAAGGTATTCGTATAACACGTTACTTACTAACTTTTATATACAACCTACTTACGTGCGGGGCCGCTATTGCCGGTTTCGCACGTACTCTTTGATAGACGAGCGTGCGAACGATTAAAAAAACGACGTGTTTCATGGTGGTGATTTTCTCGTGTTCTTGATTTTATCCCCTTGCCATTTCCAGAACGCGTTTTTAGACTTGCCGTATCCCGAGGGTAAAGCGTGCTTCACGAGCGTTGTTGCTTTATCCGGTTGTATGACCTTATCTTTCCCGCCCCGTTTCTATTCTAAATCGTTTGTCGTCAGTAATATAGTGTTTTGCGAGCTATTTATAGGGGTCATTGATAGGTAGACGTGTTCCCTTGTTACCGTATGCTTTAGCTTACGGCCGCGGGGACGACACTTGATTAAAAGGGTGTATCAAAAGTCAGATTTCGTCATCGCGATCCGCGTAGCGGGAAGCAATCCAGAAACCCGTAAATCCCTGGATTGCTTCACCCTCCGGGTTTGCGATGACGTTAGGGTGTAGGGGCGAAAAATCTTTCGCCCCTACATTGTCCCAGCCGTTCCCCGTCTTTTGCCGCGCTAAAACTTCCGTATATTATCATAATAGCCAGTGGCATGAACGATAAAAGAGGGGCGGAAGAAAAAAAATGACTAATTTCGTATCTTGTATTATTACTTTTCGTACTTTTGCATCAGAAAATTGCGGCTCGATGATTCGCGGGCCGGCGAACGGTAAAATTACAGTGAAATGAAAACAAGAACAAGTATCACGCGTTATTTCCAGGTATCACTTGGCGGTGCCTTGATCTGCGCCGCCACGCTGGCGGCGTGCACCCGGGCCGCGGGCAACCTCCCGCTCGTCACGCCGGAAGAGGGGCGCGCGGCCATCGTCCCCGTGGCCGGGGTGACGGCCGCGCGCGCCAGTTCTCGCGGCGACCTCTCTCCCGGGCCGGTGACGGGGAGCGCTTTCCCGGCCAACACGGGCAAGTTGTTCGCCGTGACGGCCTACGCGGGGCCTGCCGCCACGCCGCCGGCAAACGTTCCATCGTCTGTTGCATATTTTAATAACCAGGCCGTGGAGTCTGATGGCACGGGCAAGTTATCCTTCACCGATCCCCAGTATTATCCCCCCTCCTCGGACGTGAAGCTCTACTTCTACGCTTACAGCCCGCTCAGCGGCACCTACGCGGCCGGTGACGGGTCGACCACGGCACCGGCGGTGACGTGGGATCTTGACGGGCAGCAAGACGTCATGTACGCCAGCGTCACGAGCGGCATCGGCAAGGAGGAGGGGACGCAAACCCACCCGGAATTTGGCTTCCAGCAC
>JAISNC010000025.1 GCA_031276355.1 Odoribacteraceae bacterium | reverse complement strand
AACGGTTTTCCTTCCATCAGGCAATTGTAGTACATTTTGTCAACACCCTGCCCCGCGCGTTCCACCTGCCCTGTTTTTTCCAGAACTTCCATTACCAACTTGTTGCGCGGTTTGCTACTAACTGTAAGGATGTTGTTCTTTGTAACTCCATCCGGGAAACCGCCGGAATTGATAATATTGATGCTGTCGGGATATTGCTTAATAACCACGCTGCTCAAGTCGCGCCAAAGCCGGTGGCCAATTGCGTTCAATATCGCTTCCCTGATTACATCTTCGTTGAAAGCCGGAATATCATATATGGTAAACTTGTGCCGGACATGCAGCAACGGATTACTCGCGGGTTGATTGACATACGCCCAGATTTTGTCCATCACGGTAAAAAGTGATTCCTGAAATTCCTTTCGTGCCGTATAGGGTATCATCGAATGGTCTAACCGGTATTCGATAATAACCTCTGCATTAGGTAAATATTTTCGTAAAGCACTTCGCTTGCCAAGCAAAATTAAAGAGGCATAGTTGTATTTATTGTTTTCAGACAGCCCCAAATCAGCAAGCGCCTGGTTGTCGGGCACTGTTGCAAACGCGGGATTTTCCTGTTTCTGAGCATAACCGGCTTTCATCAACCTGATCGCTTCAGGGTCTAAATCCTCAAAAGTCAACCCCTCGCATATTGTAGCGGAAAAATCCGGTTCGCGTTCGGAAAGAATACGGAAAACTTCGGTATCGGACATCACGCGCAAACTGTCACCGATTCGCATCAGCGGAACACCCTCGAATTTCAGGGTTGATCCGATGGGACGTGAGGGAATATGAAAAACCAGCACCCGTCTGTCGTTATCAAATAGTTCCTCCGTTTTAACCCTGACAGAAAGGCGTTTATAAATCTCGTCTTCCAATTCGCCGGTTTTGCCTTCTGCAAAAGTCGTCCCGACTATTTCATTCGGATGTTTTTCCTTTACCCCGAATACGAGCAAACCACCACCTTCATTGGCTAAGGCAACTACATAGCCAAGCACGCATTTCCGTCTTTCGGCAGGATCGGCATGATTGCCTCCGGCAAAGTTGAAAGCCCGCTTTGCCTCCTTAAACTCTACCCTGTCCTCCGTTTTGCGGAGTTTTTTTATTTCCTGAATTGTCATGTCGGAATAGTCTGGTTTTGAAGTTACAAATATACGTTTTTCACTGTAAACTTCCAAAAGACAGGATATAACAGAATGTAACATACTGCATGACTTTTGCCCTGGTTCCCGGTCGGTATCTTACCTTCTTCCCAAGACGGCATTTTTCAGCAAGTCCATGCATTTTGTCCGACGACTATCCATCCGGTTTTTTAGCATACGGTAACGGGCACACATCTACCACCAACAATGCGTGGATTCAAAATAACACGACCAGCAACCTCATTTCCACCTAATTCAAAAAAAACAAAACAACCTCAGTAGTAGAAATGAGATACAATAAAAACCTACCTAATTACCTAATTTCAAGGAAAATAGAGTATCGAGGTTATGAAAAGCTCGGCCACCGGCTCGTCGGGATTGTGTCGCTTCTCCCCGAGGTACCCGGGTTTGTTGAAGCCACGATCTTAAACCATATACCGTTGATTCTGGAAAGAAAACGGGTAAATAATGAGGTAATTAGGTCGCCGAATATATCATATCTAATTGCCTTGCTACTGAGGTTGTTTTGTTTTTTTTGAATTAGGTGGAAATGGGGTTTACTTGTCCAGGCCTCGGGTGAAACGGTGTGGCTTTTTATCTCGTTTCCCGTTTATACCGGTACACTGCCGGGGAGTGTATGGGGAGAAAAATACACCTGTACACGAAATGTCCTAATCTTTTAAACGAATTGGGGTATTTTGGTGTCTGTGAAACTATAATATTTGCATCTAATTAAACGCCATTAACCTTTAATACACTATAGCAATGAAGAAGAAAGTGCTTTTCATGATCTGTACTACCGCGTTGGCCTGGTTTGTCTCTTGCGAAAGTGACAACGGCAACAAAGGTGCGTCGGCCGATCACGACCCGAACGCGCCCGTGACCATCGAAACCTTTATGCCCGACTCCGGGCGCATCCGCGAGAAGGTGATCATCAAGGGAGAGAACTTCGGCACCGACAAGTCGAAAATAGAAGTTTACTTTGTCGACCAGTTGACCGAGCGTGCCGCCTCGGTGATCGGCGTGGACAACAACACGATCTACTGCTTAGCCCCCCGGCAAATGGACGGGGATAACCAGATCAAGGTCGTCGTCCACGGGAAGGAGGTGACGGCACCCACGCGATTCGGCTACACCGTCGCCGAGAACGTCTCCACGATCACCGGTAGTTCCACCAACACGGGAACAACCGACGGGACGCTCAGCGAGGCGAAATTCTCCTATATACACGGCGTGGGAGCCGTGGGGAACGAGGCGATGCTGATCTTCCAGCGAGATAACGCGAGCGTGCGCTACATCTCCATCCCGGACAACGCGGTGGTGACGGTGCACAACGGTTTTCAGGGCGCCAAGCCGGCCGTGACGAAAGACAAGACGACCGTGTACGCTGCCGGGTGGAACTCCCCTCACACGGTGTACAAGTACACGAAGGCCGCGGGGTGGGCGCCCACGCGCATCGGGCAATTGGGTACCGAATTTGGGAGAGCGCGCGCCGTGGCGCTGGACGCGACGGAGGAGCACCTCTACTTCTGCGATGCCACCGGCAAGTTCGCCCGCTACAACATCGCGACGCAACAGGTCGAGCGGCTCAACGACGACACGGGGGCAGCGACCTCCGATGGGAACTATTTAATCTATAACCCCCTTGACGGCTACTTCTATGTCGCCTGCGCGAACAAGTTCGGCATCTACAAGATCAGTCCCGACGGCTCGGAGGTGATCACCTACGCCGGCTTTAACGGGGCCGCGGTACTCGATGGCTACGTGCAGGAGTGCGCGTTTGCCCAGCCGAACGGCCTGACGCTCGACGAGGACGGGAATATCTACGTTTGCGACGGGTTCAACGCGTACGTGATCCGCAAGATTTCCATTATTAATAACTACGTCTCCACCGTCGCCGGGGCCACCAACGTCAACGGCCAGATTGACGGCAGCCCGCGTGACGCGCGTTTCAACTACCCGTACGACATCTCCAACGACGGGGAGGGTAACTTCTGGATCATCGAGGGGTGGGGCTGCGCGGTGCGCAAGTACGCCGTCGAGTAACGTTGTATAACCAATAAACACGAAGAATAGAATGAAAAAGATACTGTTTTTAGGCGTCATGCTTTGCCTGGCTGTCGGGTTGCACGCGCAGGATAAGATAAAGGTGGCGGGTGTGGTCTTCGACGAGACGGGCACCGAGTTGGTCGGCGTGAACATCGCCGTGAAAGGCGTGCGAGGCACCGGCACGATCACGGACGCGGACGGGCGCTTCCGCATAGAGGTTCCCGCGAACACGACGCTGGTCTTCTCCTTCATCGGCTACAAGCCGCGGGAGGTGACCTATACCGCCTCGCGCGAGCGCGAGCGCATCTCCCTCGAGGCCGACGTGAGCGAGATCGACGAGGTGGTGGTGACGGCCCGCACGACGCAACGCAAGATCTCGGTGGTGGGAGCTATCACGACGGTGGACGTTGCCCAGTTGCAGGTGCCGGCCGTCTCGGTGAGTAACATGCTCGGCGGGCGCGTCCCGGGGATCATCTCGGTGACGCGGAGCGGCGAGCCGGGGAATAACTTCTCCGAGTTCTGGATCCGCGGCATCAGCACCTTCGGGGCCAGCCAGAGCGCGCTCGTGCTGATCGATGGCATCGAGGGGAACCTGAACGACCTGGATCCGGCGGATATCGAGAGTTTCACGATCCTGAAGGACGCGTCGTCCACGGCCGTCTACGGGGTACGCGGGGCGAACGGCGTGGTGGTGGTCACCACGAAACGAGGCAAGGCCGGGAAATTAAACATCTCTTTCAAGACGAACGTTACCTACTCCTACTCCCCCCGGATGCCGAAGTACGCCAACGCGTACGAGTACGCCCGGCTGGCGAACGAGGCGCAGGTGGTGCGCGGCAACCCCGAGATCTACGCGCCCGCCGAGGTGGAGTTGTTTCGCACGCACCTCGACCCGGATCTCTACCCGGACGTGAGCTGGCGCGACATCATCCTGAAAGACCACGTCTGGAATAACCAGCACCACCTGAGCGTCTCCGGCGGCGGCTTGAACGCGCGCTACTACTTGAGCCTGGGCGTTCTGAACAACGAGGCGCTGTTTAAACAGGACAAAGATGCCTCGACGAACAACACGAACGTGAATTACCACAAGTATAATTTCCGTGCGAATATCGACGCGAACCTGACGCGGACGACCGTCCTGTCGTTGAACTTAGAGACGGTGTTCGTGACGCAAAACGCCCCCGGCGACGGGAGCAGCAACAACGCGTTGTGGTCCGCGCAGGCGAACATGCCCCCGGTGCTGGTGCCGGTGCGTTACTCCAACGGCCAGCTCCCCACGTTCGGCACGAACGCGGACGAGATGTCGCCTTACGTCCGCCTGAACTACACGGGCTTCTCGCAAACGGAGCGCTACTCGGCCAAGTCCAACCTCTCGTTGCGCCAGGATCTCTCCATGTTGACGGAAGGCCTCTCCGCCGCCGCCATGTTCTCCCTCTCGACGAACGGTAGCCACATCATCTCGCGGAGCATGAGGCCCGACCTCTACTACGCGGCCCCCAAAACCGGCCGAAACCTCGACGGGAGCCTCAAGACCGATCGCCGCTTAGAAAAGCAGGACTTGACGGCCGCGCAAGCCTCGGCATCCAACCGTACCATCTATTACGAGATGACGGCCAACTATAACCGCACCTTCGAAGAGGAGCACCGCGTCACCGGCCTCGTCCACTACTACCTCGAGGAGAGCAAGAACAGCGACTGGGGCTCCAGCCAGAGCGGCACGAGCCGCACCCTCTCGGTCATCCCCAAGCGCTACCAGGCCGTGTCGGGACGCTTCACCTACTCCTTCCGCGACATCTACTTTCTCGAGGGAAACCTTGGCTACACCGGCTCCGAGAATTTTGACAAGAACAGCCGCTACGGTCTCTTCCCCTCCATCGCCGGCGGCTGGATCCCCAGCCAGTACGCGGCCTTCAAGGAGGCGCTCCCCTTTATCAACTACTTCAAGATCCGCGCGTCGTACGGCTCCGTGGGTAACGATCGCCTCAACAACGTCCGTTTTCCCTACCTGACGATCGTCGGCGGCACCGGCTCCGGCACCTGGGGCGGCACCGGCATCGGCGAATCGCAGATCGGCGCCCCCGACCTGCGCTGGGAGACCACGACAAAATACAACCTCGGTATCGACGCGAAGTTCTTCCGCGATCGCTTTGACCTCGTGCTGGACATCTTCCGCAACCGCACCAAGAACATCTTCCAGGAGCGCGCCAGCATCCCCGAGGAGGCCGGTATCACCTCCACCCCCCTCTACACGAACATCGGCTCGATGCAGGCGTGGGGCGCCGACGGCACGCTGGCCTACATCCACCGTATCAACAAGGATATGAGTTTCACCGTCCGCGGCAACTTCACGCTCTCGCGGAACAAGGTGGACTACTGGGAGCAATCGGGCATCAACTACCCCTATCAATCCTACACCGGCGTTCCCTACGGGGTCATGCGCGGCCTTGTCGCCCTCGGCCTCTTCGCCAACGAGGACGACGTGAAGAGTAGCCCGAAGCAGACGTTCACGACCAACGTGATGCCCGGCGACATCAAGTACAAGGACGTTAACGGCGACAGCAAGATCGACGCCGACGACGTGGTACCCCTCTCCTATTCGAACACCCCCCGCGTGCAGTATGGCTTCGCGGCCGAGTTCAACTACAAGAATTTTTCCGCTAGCGCCTTCGTCGAGGGCATCGGCGAGGTGCAGTACTTCTACGGCGGCACGGGTTACTACCCCTTCGCCTGGGAGTCCCGCGGGAACATTCTTCAGATCGTCGCCGACCCGAAAAACCGCTGGACCCCGGCCTCCTACTCCGGCACCGTGGAGACGGAAAACCCCAACGCCCGCTTCCCCCGCCTCTATTACGGTAACAACGCCAACAACAACCGCAATTCCACCTTCTGGCTCGTCAACGGGCGCTACGTCCGCCTCAAGAACGTCGAGCTGGCCTACCGCCTTCCGGCGCACTGGATACACCGCGTTGGCCTCGAGTCGGCCTCCATCAGTTTCGTCGGCGACAACCTCGCCGTCTGGGACAAGGTGAAGCTCTGGGATCCCGGGCAGGCCTCCTCCAACGGCGGCGTCTACCCGCTGCAACGCCTCTACACCGTTCAACTCTATCTCACGTTTTAAATCTTAAAGCACATGAAAATCATACATAAGCTCATGCTGATCGCCCTGCTGCCGCTCGCTTCCTGCGGCGACTTCCTCGGGATCGACGACTACTTCATGAACATGACCCAGCTCGACTCCGTCTTCCAACGCAAGGAGCTGGTGCAGCAATACCTCCGCGGTGCCGCCAGCTACCTCCCCAACGAGGGGAACCTCTGGACGAACTCGGCCACCCCCTTCCAGGGAGCCTCCGACGAGAACTTCACCTCGTGGAACGACAACCGCCACGCCGCCATCCGTTACCTGCTCGACGAGGTAACCCCCTTCTCCACCGATTACAATAACTACGCGAAATACTACGAGGGGATCCGGAAAGCGAACATCGTGCTGAAACGCATCGGCGAGGTACCCGATATCTCCGATGTCGACCGGCGCGACTACATCGGGCAGTGTTACTTCCTGAAGGGCTACTACATGTACCTCCTCCTCCTGCAATACGGCCCCACGCCCATTGTCCCCGATGACCCCTTCGCCGTGGACGCCGACGTCGAGACCATGTCCCTCGAGCGAGCCACCTACGACGAGGTCGTCGCGTACGTCTGCGCGAACATGGAGCGGGCCAACGAGTTCCTCGCGGATACCCGCGAGGCCTCCTCCGAGATGAACATGCCGACGAAAGGCGCTGCCCTCGCCACCATGTCCCGCGTGCTTCTCTACGCCGCCAGCCCCTGGTACAACGGCAACCTCTTCTACTCCGACTGGCGCCGCGACAGCGACAACGCCTACTTTATCAGCCAGGAGCCTAAGAACGAGAAGTGGGGCCTGGCCGCCGTCGCCGCCAAGCGCGTCATGAACCTGGGCACGTACAAGATCTACACCTCTCCCAAGGAGAGCGATACCCCGGAGTTCCCCGCGAACGTCTCGACGGCCCCCTTCCCCGACGGCATCGGCAACATCGACCCCTATCGCTCCTTCACCTACCTCTTTAACGGCGAGGTGCCGCGGCTCCTCAACGAGGAGATCATCTACTCCTGCACCCCCGCCACCTCCGGCGACTCGCCCCTCTGGATAGCCGCCCCCTTCCAGCTCGGCGGTGGCAACGGGTTGAACCTCACGCAGGACATCGTTGACGCTTTCTACATGATCGACGGGAACCCCATCAACGCGTCGAGCGCCGAGTTCCCCTACCCGCAACCCGGCACCGCCGAATCGTCCAGCGCGCTGGATGTCAATCAACTCTTTAACAAGAACCTCGCCTTCTCCGGCTACCAGCTCAGCCCCAACACGGCCCGCATGTACGCCAACCGCGAGATGCGCTTCTACGCCTCCATCGGCTTCTGCTACACCCTCTGGCCCGGCACCTCCTACACCGGTAGCGACAACTCCCGCAGGAACGTCTTCGTCACCTACTACTCCGACGGTACCGCCGCCCCCAACCAGAACTACCCCGAGGACTACAACCGCACCGGGTACACCTGCAAGAAGTACATCCACCCGGAAGATAACCTCGTGTCGGGAGGCTCCGTCCGCGCGAAGTCCTTCCCCATCTTCCGCTACGCCGAGATCCTGCTCAACTACGTCGAGGCCCTCAACGAGCTGAACGGGAGCTACACCGACGAGGCCACCGGCATCACCGTCACCGGCCGCGATGCCGCCGAGATCCTCCCCGCCTTCAACCAGATCCGCTACCGCGCCGGCCTTCCCGGCCTCACCTCGCTCCCCGAGCAGGCCACCATGCGCGACCTCATCAAGCGCGAGCGCCAGGTCGAGTTCGCCTGCGAGGGCCGCCGCTACCACGACCTGCGCCGCTGGGGGTGGGATGACGCGAACGCCGCCTACAACAAACCCGTCACCGGCATGAACGTCAAGATCCGTACCACCGACCGCCCCGCTTTCTACGCCATCACCCCCCTCAGCAGCGTCTACCCGCGCCTGGCCCGGCGCTCCTTCGGCTACAAGAACTTCTTCTGCCCGATCCCGCGGTCGGTCATCAACAAGAACGCCAACCTTGTCCAGAACCCGGGCTGGTAAACATGAAACGAATCTTTAAAAGCAAACATCATGAAACACGGAACATATAACCTCGCCTTCCTCCTCGTCGCCCTCCTCTTCGGGGCGGGTGCCTGCGAGGACGTCAACGTGCTCGAGACCGAGCAATACATCAAGCAGGTATACATCGTCGGCGCCGCCGACGTCGTCTGGGCCTTCGACGTTGCCTACGGCGACGAGCCACAAGCCGCGTACGTCGTCACCGCCGTCGGGGGATCCTTGCTCCCCGACCGGGACGTCGCCGTCCGCTTCCGGCACAACGACGCGACCATCGAGTGGTACAATAACAAGTACCTCTACGATGCCCCCGTGACATACCAGAAGCTCGACCCCGCCCGCGTCTTGATTCCCTCGCTCGAGACCACGATCCGGGCCGGCGAGGTCTACGCCCGCCTCCCCTTCACGATCAACACGAGCGGCCTCCATTGCGACTCGCTCTACGCCGTCACGTTCGCGATCGAATCCGTGTCGACGTACGAGGCGAACAAGGTCGACTCCGCGCTCATCCTCAACCTCAACCTCGTCAACGATTACGCGGGCACCTACCAGCTCGCCGCCACCCGTTACAGGATGAACGGCACCGATGCCGTCTACGACGGGACGTACAGCACCACCCGCACCCTCAAGGCGGTCGATGCCAACAGCGTCCGTTTCTTCAACGAGGCGAGGGCCGAGACGCGGGGCGGTTATGCCAGCAACGAGGCCTACTTCGCGGCCGTGAATAACTACTGCGTCACGTTCACCCGCGGCGCGGAGAACAACTTCACCGTCGGGAGCTGGGGAGCACTCGTGCTCCACGAGGGAGAGTGTACCCTCGTCGACGACACCTTCACCTTCCGCTATGACTACCAGAGCGGCAGCACCCGCTACCGCATCGAGGGAACGTTAACGAGGTAACGCCCCCCCGGGGACGACCGTTTCAAATGGGGCATCTCGAATGTAGCCTGCTATACGGCACCCGTATAGCAGGCTATACTGATCTCGTATAGAAGGCTATACGGTTAATCAAGTGTCGTCCCTGCGGGACTGAGTGATGTGCGCGTTCCCTCGCCGCCGTAAGCTAAAGCATACGGTTAATAGAATATCGTCCCTGCGGGACTGGCGCACGCGTCCCCCCGCTGGAGGGTGTATCAAAAGTCTGAACACCCCCGTTTTTAGTACTTTTTCTTCGGGTCTATTCTGAGGCTGTTGCCAGATATTCAAATTAGAGACTTATTTTTACTTTTGATACACCCTATAGGGAACACATCTACCACCCAGTCTCTGCGGGACGACACTTGATTAAGGGGCTGTCTCAAAAGTCGGATTTCGGTGGGGCACCTCGCATCCCAGTCGGGATACTTGAGTGGTTTTCGTCATTGCGAATCCCGAAGGGTGAAGCAATCCAGGGATTCACGGGTTTCTGGATTGCTTCCCGCTAGGCGGATCGCAATGACGAAAACCGACTTTTGAGACAGCCTCCAGCCAGGGAACACATCTACCACCCAGTCCCTGCGGGTAGGCTGTTCAAACCCGTGTAATTTTTTCTGCTTGTTTTTACATGAGAAAAGATGATTAATTACTTATAGATAAAGTAAATACAAATTGACAACATGCAAATTTATAGAATAATTTTATTCTGAAATAAAATTCTTTTAATATCTCACTTGTAATAAATTCATTTATAGAATATTAGATGATTAAAAAAAGCAATTTTCGCAAGAGAAATTTTGTATCTTTTGCACAGCCTACCCTGCGGGACGACACTTGATTAAGGGGCTGTCTCAAAAGTCGGATTTCGGTGGGGCACCTCGCATCCCAGTCGGGATACTTGAGTGGTTTTCGTCATTGGTAATCCCGAAGGGTGAAGCAATCCAGGGATTCACGGGTTTCTGGATTGCTTCACCCTTCGGGATTCGCAATGACGAAAACCGACTTTTGAGACAGCCTCCAGCCAGGGAACACATCTACCACCCAGTCCCTGCGGGACGACACTTGATTAACCGTATGCTTCAGCTTACGGCAGCCGGGGAACACGTCTACCACCCAGTCCCGCAGGGATGAAACTTGATTAAGAGGGTGTGCCAAAAGTCGGATTTCGTCATTGCGAATCCCGGAGGGTGAAGCAATCCAGGGATTTACGGGTTTCGGGATTACTTCCCGCTACGCGGATCGCGATGACGGAACGCGGGGAACGCGATCACTCACGCGGCACAACGCTGAACACGGACCCTGTACAAAACGTCCCGGCGTGGGCGCGCTTGCGCTGGCTCGTTTTGCGGGGAGGGGCAGCGGGAAATCGGAAAAATTCATGTATATTCGCGAGGTCACTAAACGAGAAGATATCATGAAAACATGGAAATGGGCGGGGACGATGCTGTTGCTGGTGCTGGCGATAGCGTGTAAGGAGAGAGGTAAAAAAGAGGCCGCGGCCTCCCGGGCGCACGTCTTTACGCCGGTCACGGTACCCCTGACGTATACCGATCCCCGGCAACGGGCGGAGTATCTCGCGGCCCATTTTTGGGATCACTTCGATTTCACGGACACGGCCTTCATCCACCTCCCGGAGGTCACCGAACAAGCCTTCGCGGGCTACATGAAGGCGTTAACCTCCGTCCCGAGGGCGAAAGCCGCGGCCTCCGTCAAGAAGATGTTGGAAGAGGCGGGGAGAGAGGGGCGCGTGCTTCACTACTTCGCGGGCCTGTACGAGAAGTATCTCTACGACCCGAACTCGCCGGTGATGAACGAGGAACTCTACATTCCCGTGCTGGAGACGATCGTTGGCTCCGGTGCCTTCGACGAGGCGGATCAGGCGCGGGCCGTGCACCGGCTGGAGATGGCGCTAAAAAACCGCCTGGGTAGCCGGGCGACCGACTTCTCGTTCACCCTCGCCTCGGGAAAAAAGATGCGATTGCACGACATCAAGACGGAGTACACCTTGCTGTTTTTCAACAACCCGGGATGCCAGGCGTGCAAGCTGTACCGGGATGCCATGTGCGCCTCGGCGATGCTCGCGCGGCTGATCCGGGAAAACCGGCTCAAGGTGGTGGCCATCTACCCCGACGAGGATCTCGCC
Source organism: Odoribacteraceae bacterium (assembly GCA_031276355.1). Lineage (GTDB taxonomy): Bacteria > Bacteroidota > Bacteroidia > Bacteroidales > Marinifilaceae > JAIRKS01. Next base: position 18,945 of record JAISNC010000025.1, on the reverse strand, counting down.
GGGTGGAAAGAGTATCGCCCCCTGATCCCCGGGGAGTGGCTCAACGGCTATGACGAGGCGTTGGCCCTGCGGGAGCAAAAACTCTACAGCCTGCGGGCGATTCCCTCCCTCTACCTGCTGGATAAAGAGAAAACGGTGCTCCTGAAGGACGCCCCGTTTGAGCTGGTGGAGCAGTACCTGATAGCGGTGACGGCCCCCTCGTAGCCGCGAGATCACGCGTGATAATAAAAGTAACCATATAAAAGCAAGAATTATGACCCATTTGAAATTAGACATTTACGGCATTAAAGACGTGAAAGAGGTGATCTATAACCCCTCCCACGAGCAACTTTTTAAAGACGAGACGGACGCTGCCCTGGCCGGGTACGAGAAAGGGTATTTGACCGAGTTCGGGGCGGTGAACGTCTTTACCGGCGAGTTCACGGGACGTTCGCCCAAGGACAAGTACTTCGTGCTGGACGAAACGACGCGGGAGACCCTCTGGTGGACTTCCGACGCGTACAAGAACGATAACAAGCCGCTCTCCCCGGCCGCGTGGAGCGAGTTGAAGGCGATCGTCGCGCGGGAACTCTCCGGCAAAAAGCTATACGTGGTCGACGCCTTTTGCGGGGCGAACGAGAATAGCCGCGTGAAAGTGCGTTTCATCTGCGAGGTGGCCTGGCAGGCCCACTTCGTGACCAACATGTTCATCCGCCCGACGAAGGAGGAGCTGGCCCGCTTCGGCGAACCCGATTTCGTGGTGCTGAACGGGTCGAAGACCACCAACCCCAACTGGAAGGCGCTGGGGATGAACTCGGAGAACTTCGTGGTGTTTAACCTGACGGAGAAGATCCAGCTGATCGGGGGCACCTGGTACGGGGGAGAGATGAAAAAGGGCCTCTTCTCCTGCATGAACTACTGGCTGCCGCTCAAGGGGATCGCCTCCATGCACTGCTCCGCGAACGTGGGAAAGGAGGGGGACACGGCCATCTTTTTCGGGCTTTCCGGCACCGGCAAGACGACCCTCTCCACGGACCCGAAACGTCAGCTGATCGGCGACGACGAGCACGGCTGGGACGACGACGGGGTATTTAACTTCGAGGGAGGATGCTACGCGAAATGCATCAACCTGAGCCAGGAGAACGAGCCGGACATCTGGAACGCCATCAAGCGGGACGCGCTGCTCGAGAACGTGACGGTGGACGAGCACGGGAAGGTCAATTTCGCCGACGCCTCGCGGACGGAAAACACGCGGGTCTCCTACCCGATCCACCACATACGCAACATCGTCCAGCCGGTGTCCAAGGCCGGGCACGCGAAAAAGGTGATCTTCTTGACGGCGGACGCGTTTGGCGTGTTGCCCCCCGTCTCCAGGTTGACCCCGGAACAGACGCAATACTACTTCCTGAGCGGTTTCACGGCCAAGCTGGCCGGCACGGAGCGCGGGATCACCGAACCGACACCGACCTTCTCCGCCTGCTTCGGGGCGGCCTTCCTCTCGTTGCACCCGACGAAATACGGGCAGGAGCTGGTGAAGCGGATGGAAGCCGCCGGGGCCACCGCCTACCTGGTGAACACCGGCTGGAACGGCACCGGGAAACGGATCTCCATCAAGGACACGCGGGGGATCATCGACGCCATCCTTGACGGCTCCATCGACAAGGCACCGGCCATCACGATCCCGTTCTTCCACCTGGCCGTGCCCGTCGCGTTGCCGGGCGTGGAGACGCGTATCCTGGATCCGCGCAATACCTACGCGAGCGCTGCCGAGTGGGAGGTGAAGGCCAAGGACCTGGCCGGCCGCTTCGTGAAGAATTTTGACAAGTTCACCGGCAACGAGCACGGGAAAGCCTTGGTCGCTGCCGGCCCGCAACTGTGAGAAACGCCCCCCGGCGTCCCCCTTGTATCCCCTCCTTGCGATCCGCGTAGCGGGAAGCAATCCAGAGCCCGGTAAATCCTGGATTGCTTCCCCTATTTTTGAAATAGATCGTTATCATGAAAACAGCGTCTGCTCTAAGCTCGTTTATGCCGTTTTTTCTCTTGCTCGCGTTCTCCTCTTGCCGGGACGATGGCGGGCCGGAAGATGGGCGGGTGGTGGATCGCGTGCTGCTTGTTTACCTGGGAGGGGATTCCAACCTCTCCGGGGAGGTGCCGGCGAAGATCGAGGCGTTGCAAGCGGGACGACGAGCGGGCGATGGCCCGGTGATCCTCTACGTGGATGACGCCCGGGCGCGGGGGAGTTGCTTGTTGCGCCTCGCGGGAGATGCCGAGGCCCCTCTGTTAGATACCCTCGCCGTGTACGAGGAGGAAAATTCGGCTTCTCCCGCGGTATTGCGGCGGGTGGTGGAGCAGGTGCGGGAGCGTTTCCCCGCGCGCGGTTACGGGTTGTTGCTCTTCTCGCACGCCTCCGGGTGGTTACCTGCCGGGACGTTGCAGGAGCCGCTCGCGGGGCTATCCCGCTCTTTGATCGTCGACGACGGGGAGGGGGCGCGGCGGGAGATGGAACTCGCCGCGTTCGCGGCGGCCCTGCCGGACGGGATGTTTGATTTTATTGTCTTTGAGACGTGCCTGACGGCGAACGTCGAGCTGGTGCACGCGTTGCGTCGCAAGGCCGAGTACATCGTCGCCTCCGCCGCGGAGATCGTCTCGCCGGGTTTCACGCCGCTCTACCCGGACGCGCTGGTGCACTTGTTGGCCACCCGCGGGGAGCTGGCGGCTCACCTCGGGGCTTTTGCCGAGAGGTATGTTCACCACGCGAGCGGGAGCGTTCGGTATCTCTTTTCGGCCACGATCAGCGTGATTCATACCGCCGCCTTGGACGAGCTGGCGAGCGTGACGCGGGAGATTTACCGGCAGGCCCCCTCGTTTACCGATTTTGAGAAACTGCAGCGGTTCGATCGTCCGGGGCAGTACAGTGATACCCCGGCCCTGGCCCGTTATTTTGACCTGGATCAGTATGTCGAACAGATCGCCTCGCCCGCGGGGTACGAGCGGTTCCGGGAGGTGCTGGCGCGGGTGGTGCTTTACGAGGGGCACAGCGCCCGCTTCTTGCTCTACGCGGGCGGGCCGGAGAATCCCGAGAATGGTTTCGAGATCACGCGTCATGGCGGGTTGACGACGTACGTGGAGCGACCGGAATTTCCCTTCATCAATGCCGGGTATCGCGCCACCTCCTGGTACGGGGCCACGCGTTGATCAGAAGTAGAACCCCCAGTTAACATAGAAGTTTACCTGTTTCGTCCAGTTGGAGAGGGAGAGTATCGCGTCCACCGGCCCGAGCCGGGTGTCGCGGGAGTAAGCGATGCCGCCACCCCAGATCAGCGGCTGGACGAACATGTCGCCGAAGTGGTCGTCGTGCTGGGCCACGTTGCCCGTGAGAGAGAGGTAGTTTACCCCTTGTATCCGCCGCCGCAGTTGCAGTTGGCCGCTCCAGAGCGAGTTGTGGAAGATCTCCATCCGCTGGATTCCCCAGAAAGGCAGTTGCTGGGAGGAGAGGCGCCCGGGCATGATGCCCCCCATGTTATTGTAATAAGGGTAGGCCGAACCGTGGCCGATCAGTGTCCTGCCGCGGAGGGTGGGGAGCAGCTTCAGGCGCGGGGAGATGGAGAAGATTTTCTGGAGGTGCACGGTGAGAACGGAAAAAGGTGTCCCGTCTTGATAGGTGAACAAGTTGTCCGTGTGGTAGGAAAATTCGGCTTGCAGCGACATGCCCTTGTTGGGGAAATACCCCTTGTCGAGGTTCTCCACCTGTACCCTCCCGAAGTAGTTGAAGAAGCCCGCCGGGCGTACCTTCTCGGTCACGTCGTCGTTCGCGAAGAGAAAAGCGTTGTAGTCGAAAAATTCGTAACGTAGCCCTGCTTGAAAGTTGAAGTTGCGGAAGTAGAGATTCGAGATGCTCAACTCGCCTAAATAGTAGCGATAGGTCACGTTACTTCCCTTTTTCCCGCGCGTGTAGATGTCTATGTCGTTAAAGCGGATCTCCCCGGTGAAGTTGAAACGACGCAAGGGGGTGTTTTCCAGCGAAAACGAGGCGCGGAGGTAGGGGTATCTGCTCAATCGGGCGGTCAGGGCTACCTGGGCACCCCGCACCACGCTGTTACTGATGGTGGTATGAAAGAGGAGCGCCCCCATCTCTTCCGAGTCGAAGCGGGCACCGATGTTGAAGTAGTTCATCGGGTGGGGGGTGAGGGTAAATGCCAGGTCGTATTCCGGGCCGCCCGTCAGGCGGTAGTTGACGGAGGAGAAGGCCTTGGTGCGGTAGAGCATGTTAATGGTCCGGTGAATCTCCTGGATGGAGATGTCGCTCCTCTCTTTCAGCGAGATTTTCCGGCGCAACCACTGCTCCTGCTGGGGAGTAACACCCTGTAACAGGATCTCCCGGACGTGAAAGCGCGTGACGTGCGTCAACCGGCTCTCCCGGGGCGTTTCATCGCTCCTCTTGTCAAGGCCGTACCGCTCTTTTAGTTGCATCAACGCCTCCCATTGTTGCCGCGTGGCCCGTTCGCCCCGCGTCAGGAGCGAGTCGACGGCCCGCGCGTGGAAGTCCGCGGCGGAATACTCCTGCAAATCCGGGCGGATGATCAGGTCGATTAACTGCACGTTCTCCTTGTACTTGTTCCGGCACAGCAAGTTGATCAGTTGCGGGAGCGTGTTGGTCATGGAGTATAACTTTTCCGTGCCCATGAGTTCGGCATTTACTTCCACGCCGATCACGACCTCTGCCCCCATGGCTCGCGCCACGTCGGCCGGAAAGTTGTTGACTATCCCGCCGTCTATCAGCAAGAGCGTGTCTAACGCCACCGGCGTGAAAAACCCGGGAATGGCCATGCTGGCACGCATGGCGAGGGCGAGGTCGCCCCGGTCGAGGACGACCTCTTTGCGGCTCTTGATGTCGGCGGCCACGCAGCGAAAGGGAATCGGGAAGCGGGAGAAATCCGTGTCGCCGTGGTAGCCGATCGTCAGTTCGGTGAAGATATTAAAGATGTTGTGGCCGCTCACGAACCCGAGGGGACTGCGCGTGCGCGCGTTGAGCTTGTCGAAGGGGAGGGTGAGGATGTATCGCTCCTCTTCGCCACGTTCTTGCGGGGAGAGGTCGAAATGGTACACCTTATCGCTCAGCAGGAAGGACCACTCTTGGCGTCTCACGATGCTGTCTAAGGCGTTGGCGCTGTACCCGATGGCGTATAGCCCGCCCACGATGGCCCCCATGCTGGTGCCCACGATGTAATCTACCGGGATGCCGGCCTCTTCCAGCACGCGGAGGGCCCCGATGTGCGCGATCCCTTTGGCTCCACCGCCGCTTAGTACCACTCCCACCTTGGGACGCTGGGCCACCGCGCTCCCTGCCCAGGCTGATAGCCCTATCAGGCAAATGATCCGGAGCGTGAGACGATGGTAAAGCATGGCGATTACTCGATAGAGCCGTCGAAACGGAGGATAGTGACCGGGGGAACGGTGTTGCAATAGAGGTCTATTGTCTTGGCAAAACGGCCGCGGGCGTTGGGCGTGTAGGTGATATGGATGCGCGCGGTGTCGCCGGGGGCGATCGGCTCGCGCGGCCAGGTCACCTCCGTGCAGTTGCACGAGGTGGTCGCCTCGAGGATGATCAGCGGTTTTTTACCGGCATTGATCATCTTGAAAACCCCCTCCCGTTGCTCGGCAAAGGGAAATGTACCCAGGTGAATGCTCTCGTTAAGCACCTGGAGGGTGGTGGTGCCTCCCCGCGTGATGTTCTCCTTCTCGCTCGTTTCTAATAACTTCCAGGTAAAAACAGCTCCGCTTGCCAGCAGGAGCGCGCCCAGGATGAAAAAAAAGATCTTGCTCATGCATATTTTCTTAAAACTACCGTGCAAAGATACGATATTTTCCCCTACATTTGTGGCGGTAAATAAACAGATGTTAGTATAGATTGTCGATATGAGCGATGTTATTAATCACGAGTGCGGGATAGCGTTGGTCCGGTTGTTGCGACCGATGGCTTTTTATCAAGAAAAATATGGTTCGTTTCTCTACGGGTTAAATAGGTTGTACTTGTTATTGGAGAAGCAACGGAACCGCGGCCAGGATGGAGCGGGGGTGGTAAGCGTGAAGTTGGATATGGCACCGGGTTGCAAATACATGGATCGGATGCGTTCGTGCGAGGCCAACCCGATACAGGAGGTCTTCGACCGGATTCACGGCGAGATCTGTTTGGAAAAGAACGGGAGCCAAGAGGCGGAGTGGGCCAAGCAACATCTACCTTTTATCTCGGAGGTTTACCTGGGACATCTGCGTTACGCTACCTTTGGGAAAAACAATATAGATTACGTACATCCCCTGAAACGGGCCAGTAACTGGCGAAGCCGGAACCTGGCCCTGGCGGCGAATTTCAACTTGACGAACGTGGACGAGTTGTTCGCGAGCTTGATACGCGCCGGGCAACATCCCCGCAATTACGCGGATACGGTTACCTTGCTCGAACAGGTGGGATATGCCATTGATGACGAGGTGCAGGACATGTACCGTTTCTACCGCGATCAGGGGTACGAGCGAGAGAAGATCTCGTTGTTGATCGAGAAAAACATAGACCTGGCGAAGGTGTTGGCGCGAAGCAGCGCGGAGTGGGATGGAGGCTATGCCGTGGCCGGCGTGCTGGGGCACGGGGATGCTTTCGTGGCCCGCGACCCGTGGGGCATACGGCCCGTGTATTATTATCAGGACGACGAGGCGGTGGTGGTGGCTTCCGAGGGGGCGGTGATCCAGACCGCTTTCCGCGTGGATGATACCAATATCAAAGAGATACGGCCGGGCTACGCTTTGATTATCAAGAAAGATGGATCTGTTCGCGAGGAGATGGTACGCGAGCCGAGGCGCAGGAGCAGTTGTTCGTTCGAGCGGATTTACTTCTCGCGCGGCAACGACCGGAATATCTACCGGGAGCGGAAGCGCTTGGGCGAGTTGCTCGTCCCGCAGATCCTCGATGCCATCGACGGCGACTTGGAGAGCACGGTCTTCTCGTATATTCCGAATACGGCTGAAATATCCTTTTACGGGATGATCAAGGGCCTTCAACAGCAAGGGATCGGGGAACCCCGCGTCGAGAAGGTCGTGATCAAGGATGCCAAGTTGCGTACCTTTATCACTTCCGACGCGGGCCGCGACGAGATGGTGGGCCACGTGTATGACGTTACCTACGGGGCTGTCAGGGAGAGCGACACGCTCGTGGTGATTGACGACTCGATCGTCCGGGGTACCACGCTCAAGCGGAGTATCCTGCGGATCTTGGATAGCCTGCACCCGAAGCGGATTGTCATCGTCTCCTCGGCTCCCCAGATTCGTTACCCCGATTGCTACGGCATAGATATGACGCGCATGGGTGAGTTTATCGCCTTTAATGCCGCGATAGCGCTGTTAGAGGAGCGAGGCATGGCCTCCCTGATCGAGGAGGTTTACCGGAAGTGCAAGGCGCAGCAGGGCTTACCGAAGGAGGAGATGGTGAATCACGTGAAGGCTATTTATGCCCCCTTCACCGATGATGAGATTTCCGCGCAGGTTGCCCGGATGGTGCGCAACGCGTCCGTGCAGGCCGACGTGCAAGTGGTCTTCCAGACGGTCGATAACCTGCACGAGGCGTGCGCGGGAAACGACGGGGACTGGTATTTCACGGGTGATTATCCCACGCCGGGGGGGAATAAAGTGGTGAATACCGCGTATATTAATTGGATGGAAGGTACGAATGTACGTTCCTATTAATTGAGAGAGCATATTATGAGAGATATCGCCGGAGCGCGTGCGTCTGGGAGTGATAGAGACGGTGTGGGGCTTGAGTAATAGTAGTAACATGAAAATAAGATTAAAGATGAAATAGAGTTACATGTAAATTTTAAAGTTAAATTTTAAAAATTCAAGACAGATGAAAGTAAATGTTGGATTAACATGGTGTGCCATGGCCCTCCTCGGGTGGGGCGTGGCTGGTTGCGACAAAGGCAAAGAGATGTCGAGTGAAGCAACGAAAGGGCAAGAGAGCGTGGTCAGATTGACGATCTATGACCAACGCCCGACGCGTGGAACGGGTGACACGGAGACCGCGTCAGCCACGGAGTCGGCGGTATCGGGTACCGCGAAAGTGATCGTTTTCCAAACAGACGGAACATTTGAAAAAGAGGTAGCCCTTCCTTTGACGGGAACGGGGCCTTATGTCACGGACCACTTTACGCTTGGTGCCGGGACGAAGTACCTCTACGTCTTTTTCAACGACGCTACCCGGAATGATATCCCGTCGGGTAGCGGTAAAACGCGCGCACAGTTCGAAAAGAGTGTTTTTGAGGTCGCTTTCGACGCCACGACTTCTCTTCCGGACATTGCCGCGGACAATAGCTTCTTGATCGGTACCGCGTATGGCGAGGCTCACATTGTGGCCGGAGGGGGGACGGTGACGACCCCGGTAGCCCTATCGTTGAGCGTCGGTCGCGCTGTTTCCAAGGTCAATGTGGCCGAGGTGAAGGACCAGGCCGGAACGGGTATGGCGGGATCTTTCTCGTCTCCCTCTTATCGCATCGGGTCGCTCGCGAAGAAAGTGTATGTCGTGGGGCAATACACGCTTGCCGCCGGCGCGCCGGCCGGCACGATGCCCCCCGCGGCAGGTGGCAAGTGGACGGCATTTAGCGCCGTGCACGACGAGGCAGCGGAGAGCACTCCCGGCACTTATAATAGCGCGGCTTTCCTTCAGTATACCGCCCTGTGGAAAAGCCCGACCGCGGCCTTCTATGTTCCCGAAAACACCACGAAAGAGGATCCGCTCGGTTATATTTACTACGGTAACACGAGTTACGTGCAGGTGAAGACGAAGTATACCCCGGCGGCGGCCGAGGTACTTGACCCGACGGACTTGAGCAAGAAATTGTCGCTCGCCTCGAACGGGGATTTCTGGACGGTGCAACTGAACGACATGACGCGGGTCATCGTGGGCATCGACCCGACCACCGCCGTCGGTACGCTTGACCCGAAGATTGATCAAACCAAAACCTACCACAAGTACGCGAATGGATGGAACTACCATAAGTTCGCTATCTACGACGATGATCCGGCCCTAAGCTCCTCCGTGCAGAAGTATTCGGTGTTGCGTAACACCTACTACGAGTACAAGGTGACGGATATCTTGTCGTTAGGTTCCTATACCGACACGGTAAATCCGATCGAGCCGGTACCGACCGACACGGAGATCGAGTTGTCCGTAACGATCAAACCTTGGTTTAAGATCGCGGATAATGTAACCTTGTAAAGGGTTTCTTCTCGCCCCTTTTGATTTTTAGACCCCACTTGTCGAGCGAATTATATGTAGCCCGGCAAGTGGGCAAGGGGGTTATTCGAACGAGTGTTGCGTTGAAAAAGAATTATAATAATGATAAAATATATACCCACATTTTTGGTGCTCGTGGGGTTGGGGTTGAGTAATTGCGTCCGTGATAGCCTGGAAGATTGTCCGTATGGTAAATATATTTGCCTGAGGAGTGCCGTGCACAAATACAAGGTGGAGGATGTGGCGCGGGAGCTGTTGCTGTACTTGTACGATCATCGGGGTGACCTCGTGGATACCTTCCGGTTTTCCACGACCTACTTGGTGGCCAATGACTACACGGTGCTGGTGCCGCTACAGGACTCCGGGAGCTACTCGGTCGTTGCCCTCCTGAACCCCTCGGCGCAGCATTACGAGATCGCGGGGGCAGAGGCGTTGACGACGTTCCGTACTATTTTAAAACCCGACCGGGCCGACACGATTGCGCGCAAGCCCTCCGATCTCTTCTACGCTCACAAGGGTATGGTGTATTCGAAACCGAAACATTTCGAGTATGATACGATCTATTTCTATAAAAGCACGGTCCATTTTAACGTGTATGTACGGCTGGATGACTACAAGTTGCCGAAGGAGAACGCCTTGTTCGTTGCCATTGACGGTAATAACGGGATATTTGATTACCTCAATGCCAAGTCGACGCGTCGTCTTTATCTCCCCTATATGGCCCCGGTCGTCTCGCGAGTGATCCAAGAGGAGTATCATTACCAGATTGAAACGATGGATTTCCGAACTACCGATAGGCTCACCTTGCTCGTCCACGAGACAGGCCCCTACACGGCGCGGGCAGATACCATTCATATTGTTGAGGCATTGAAGGGTATAACGTTGCATAATGGTTCTCATCCTTACGACACGAACGAGAAATTGGCCCAAGAGGACGAGTATGATCTTACGGTCGTGTTGGACGCCGGGTTCAAAATCCTTGAATTGAAAATGAACGATTGGTATACTATCAAGGGAGGAGTGGAGTTGTAGGTTTCCTCTCTTGCGATGACAGATAAACGTGAATTGTAACTGAAACAGCAGGGTATATCAAGCTAAAAAAAGAGATGTATGAAAAGATTATATGTATTTGTATCAATAGTATACGTGTTATTCGCGTGTGAACGAAAGGAGGTAGTCGTGTGTTCGACGGCTCTTCAGGATTCCGAGGTGGAGATCGCCCTGAATACGGCCGGCACCACGCGTACCCCCACCCCGGTGGCGGGAACCGCGGAAGAGGATGCTATTGATGAGTTAGACGTGTTACTGTTTGATAAAAATCAGAAGTACGTGGGGCGTCGCCGGGCCTACAAGTTGCCGGTGAACTATGGCTACATCCACATTTACCGGGCTACCATGCCGGTGGGAGAGGAGTACACGCTTCACCTCTTGGCGAACTGCAAGGCGCTGTTGGATGGCAAGGATCCGGAGAGGGGGGGCGGCCCCTTGTTGACGGTAGGAACGGGGTGGAGCGCGATCCGCGAGGAGTTGATCGATCTCCCCGCGCGCCTTGTGCCGCCCGCTTCCGGTTTCACGCCCCTCCCCATGTGGGGAACCGTGGCCGATATTGACATACAGAAGGATGTCGTGACGCGTGTCAACATCGAGATGCTGCGCGGCGTGGCCTCAGTGGATCTGGATGCCCACGCGGTGAGGGACTCGTTCAGGTTGAAGGAGGCGTGTCTCTATTTTGCCCCCGACCGGGGGTATATCGCCTATACCGCGATCCCCGTGGCACCGGCTTACAACACCGATCCCTACGTGCCCGGCACCATGAAAACGACCCTCGTGACCAGCGCGGTGGAGGCCGACGCGCGTAATCAGATTCTCTCGAAACTCTATCTGTACGAGAACGCCTATAATACCCGCGACAATAGCGAGAAACAACGTTCGCGCGTGATTGTCGGCGGCCAGTTCAAGGGCAAGAAGGATGCCGACTGGAGCCCGACCTCTTACTATCCGATCGATTTTATCAAGCACGAGACGCTTCCCGCGCCACACGATACGTATCGCAAGATCAATCGCAACTGGAAGTATCTTTTTAACATTGTCGAGGTGAGCGGGCCGGGATATGAAACACCCGAAATCGCCTCCGAGAACTACCCTATTAACATGGGTATTAGCGTGATCGAGTGGAACCAGGTACACGAGGAGATCATCGTTGACGGGCCTTACTACATCAGCTTGGCGCGGCGGGAAGCCTGGCTCTACCAGGAGGCGAACGCGCAAGACGAGATCGCGGTCAGCTCGAACATCCCCGCCGCTCAATTAGAGATGACACTCCTGTCCGGCACCAACGGGGCGCAAACCGACGTCGCGAATGGCATACGGAACGACTGGTTTCAGGTGGAGAAGGTGCTGAATAACGAGGGCAACCCGGTGGCCTTCCGCGTTACGGCGTTGCAAAACTACGATGCCTCCCACGCGACCGACGCGGTAGAGGTCACCTTTGGCGGGCGCGTGAAATTTACCCTCTCCATCGAACAGCTCAACCAGAGTCAAAATGGTTGGGACGATGGGGGAGGAGAAGATATTGAGGATTTGTAACCATTAGATGGAAAAATCATGAAACAGATAGATAAAAAGGATCGCGTACTGAAAAGGGGCGTATCACTGCTCCTGGGGCTGATGACCTTGCTGGCCGCGGCCTGCGAGCGTTCGGGAGAGCTTCCCGGTCGGCCCCTTGATACCCCTGTCCCGGGCGCGTTGCCTGAACTCGACAACGGGTTCCGGCTGGAGTTATCGGTGCCGGGAAAGAGCTTGCTGACGTACGCCACGGTTCCTTCAGTGGGGGACGAACACGTGGTGAACTCTCTCTACTTGCTCTTCTTTGAGCACGACGCGAAAGGGAAGGGGCAATTTATAGCGCACCACGAGATACCGACTGCCGAATTAACAGGCGTCGACTTTAGAAATACAAAAACACTGAACATCAAGTTTACAAATAACTCCCCGTTGAATAAGTCAACCGCTTACTCGATATTGGCCATCGCGAACGTGCTCTCGCCCGGCGACGGTACGAAGACGGTGTGGGGGAGTTCCCTCGCGGATTGGTTGGCGTCGTTCGCCTCCTTCACGGAGGAGGAGGTGATCAACAACTCCTTCGAGAGCAGGAGTAGCGGGGTCAGCCAGCAGTCGGATTACACGACCGCGCTCTTCACCCAGGGTAACCTGTTGATGAGCGCGCGGGCCACGCGGGAGGTGGGGGTGTCGACCGTGAAGCTGGCGTTAAATCGCCTGGTCTCCCGCTTCGACGTGGAACTTCACGATACGGGCTACGAATTGCAGTCGGTATCCATCTGGAACGCTTACCCGGAGATCTCGCTCTGGGAGCGCGACAGCGTTGATTATTCCGGTATGCGCCTGCAGCGTCTCTACGGGAAGAAGGCCACGACCCCCCAAGCGCTGACCGGGGGCTTGTACGCTTTCGAGAATTACGTGACAAGCCCGGTAGTGAACGACAACGTCACGACCTGTTTGATCATCGGCTTAACCGACGGGAACAAGACTTATTACTATCGACAGAATATCAACGCGTACGAGACGCCGCAACAGTTGAAGCGGAACAACGTCTACCGCGTGTCGATCCATCGGGTCAACGCGCCCGGTGCCGACTCGGAGCTGGAGGCGTACCAGAGCGAGGAGGTGCTGCTGGAGACGATCATCAATATGTGGAACATGGGACAAAACGGCGAGATGCTTTACAACGGCGAGAGTGTTTTACTCCTTCCCGTTTCGCTGGTATCTTTTACCGCCTTCGCCGAAAAACGGGACTATAAGGTGCACGTGCAGGGAGCGGGCACGCTCTCCATCTCTAACAACACGCTGCCCGCGGGCTTGAGCGCGACCCTCGTCGGCGACCTGTTGACCCTGGAGGCCGCGGCCGGGGGAGCGGCCCCCCGCGGTGGCTACATCGAAATCGCGTTCGGTAGTTTGAAGGGGATCATCAACGTGAACCAGGCGGCTGCCGCGACGAAATACATCGAGCTAACTCCCCCCTCCATCCCCCTCTTCGCCGGTAACACGGGTGTCGCGAGCGTCCCGGTACGGGTGAATAGCTCCGGCCCGTGGACGGCGGAACTCTACAATGTGACTTACGCTTTTGCCGGCCCGCGGCCGGTGTTCGCCTTCGGTCTCCCGACAAGCACCGACATAACGAAAAGCGGCACGAATGATCAAACCTTTACCGTCTCTACTACCGGCCAAAATAGCTACACCGTGGGCAACCCACCGGAGCCGACGGAAATCGTCTCCTTCTTGATGATTCAATTAGACGCGGATCCCACCGTCCGGAAGGTGCTCATGCTTACCCAGAAGCCGGTAGGCGGGTTCACGCTGGAAGGCCAGCAGAAACAGTTGCTCTTCGATGCCTCGGGCGCGCCGCTCCCGGGGGCTTCCAACAAAGAGCTTTTCACGGTAAAGACAAGCGATCCGGCCGATACGTGGTCGATAGCCCTCTCCGGGAGCGACGCGGCTGCTTTCCAGGTACGAGATCAGTGGGGTCACGCGCCCTTCGCGTCGCCGCACACCGGGGATGGTCTCTTTACCATCAAGGCATCGGACAACACGCGCGACAAGGAGTTAAGTGCCGTGGTAACGGTCACGTTGGGTACGCAGAAATTCGAGATCAAGCTCGCGCAAGCGAAACACGTGTTGTCGATCACGCCGCACGCCGTTGCCCCGCTGCTCGCGACGGGAGGAACGACGCCGGATATCACGGTATACTCTTCCGCGACGGGGAAAAAGTGGAAGGCGACCCTCGTGAACGCTACCGCGCAACCCGCCTCGCTGAGTGCTACGACGCCCGCCGTCACCGAGATTACCGGACAACCGTTGGGCGGCGCGTTGACCGTGACCTTCCCGCGGTTGACGCTCCCCTTTATCCTTCCGCGGGCCACCGTGACCGTCCAGATGGAGGATTACCCGTGGTTGACGGCTACCGTGACCGCGAGCCAGCAAGCCTACCAGCCGCGCGTGATCACGATGCAAACGAGCCATGCCACTTACGGGCGCTTGGACATCACGGGATCGTCCTATAATTACTTCAGCGCGGTAGGCGACGCCCTGCGCGACCGGCATCGTTACGGCCCGGCCGAGACGGCCACGACGCGAACGGCCGCGAACAGCCTTCTCTCCTGGCCGCGCAACGCCACGGTATCGAATAGTTCGGCCATCTTCCTGGTCAATGACGGGCTAAACGCGACACAACGCAACAGCGTCGTCGCGTGGCGGAGTATCCACCCGGGGAACATGCTCATCTGCCTGCTCGATATAGGGCAGGGCGATACCGAGAGTTTGCTGCGCGCCATTTATGGTAATACTACCCTGAGGATAGGAGACCCGCGGCTTACCGAGAGCGATTGGAATAGTAAGCAACGCTTCGCCAAACCGACTAACGGCGGGGGCAGCGTCGCGGGCCGGGATAGATTGTGGAACTACCTGGTGGGGGGCGATGCGCCCTTCGGGGCGGTGGACCCGGACAAGGTTAACTTACGCCCGCGCCACGACATGGTTGACGGCACGATCTTCAACGCGCCCTCGTCCTTGATCCCGCTCCTCACCGTGGATGGTGACATTCAGTTGGCCATCGACCCGATCAAGAACTTGATTCTGATCGGTAACATGGACATGTTCTCCGCGCAAGCCCCCCACTTGTTCGCGGAAAACAGCGACAACTGGAAGTTCCTGCACAACCTCCTCGCCTATATCGTCAACGTGGCGCAGTGCGGGGAGCTATTCTTGGAGCAGTTTCAATAAGCGAGCAAGGTAACAACATAAAATAAACAGCATGAAGAACAAGTTTTTCACACTTTTGATCGGGGGATTGGGCCTCTTTTCCGTGACTTGCCAGCGCGGTGAGGTCGCGACGCCCGGGGGAGATCCCTCCCCGGAAGGTTTCGTGATTGATTACACGGTACCTCCCTCCCGCGTTACCACGTATGGCACCGTTCCGCTGGAGGCGGGCGAGGATCAGATCAACAACCTCTACGTCCTCTTCTTCCAGGAGACGTCGGGCGGCACGGGGAGTTTCCTGGGGTATTACCAGGTCCCCACGACCGACGCGCAGGGCAATCCCGCCCCCCTCTCCTCGCGCGGGCGGGTACGGGTAGATTTCAAGAATATACAGGTGACGGAGAATCCCCTGGCCGCGCAGCCCGTCACCTTCACCCCCGGCGGGGTCTACTCGCTGCTCCTCGTGGCGAACGTGGACGGGTTTCTCGACGCGGGGGTAAGCCCGCTCGCGTGGATAGCGGGGATGCAGGGCAAGAGCGAGAACGCCGTGTCGAGCGCGTGCCTTTTGAAGGTGTGCGGGGCGGCCGACGAGCGGGATAACGGCCACACCATCCAGCGGGACAACCTGCCGATGAGCGCCCGGGTCAAGCGCGCTTCTGGACAAAGCGCGGTGAGCGTCGAGTTGCGGCGCTCCGTGTGCCGCGTGGATATCAGGAGCAGCGTCTCCGGCTATCAGTTGGTCTCGGCCTCCATCTGGAACGCCTACCCGACTACCCCGGCCTGGGAAAACCTCTTGACCGACTACAAGTCGCCGCGCGTTCCTCGTCTCTACGGTGTCACGACGACCGCCCCGGAGATCGTCGGGCGCCTCTACGCTTTCGAGAACTGCACTTCCGCGAGCACGCGGAACGATAGCGTGACCACGTGTGTTATCCTCGGTTTCACGAAGAACGATACCGTCTACTATTACCGCGCTAACGTGAACGTGACCGGCCTCGGCCAGCGATTGCAGCGCAATAACGTCTATCATCTCAACGTGAAAGGCATTCACGGGGCGGGCGAGCCGTGCGAACTGGACGCTTACACGAGTAGCAAATTCCTGCTCGACATGACGGTCAACGAGTGGAACCTGGATGATCAGGGGAACGTCCTGTCGGACGGCGAGAATGTCTTGGCCGTCCCGGCGCGTAACATCGTTTTTACCCCCGCGGCCGAGTCGAGAAGTTACGCGATCTACGCCGCCGGGCCAGGAACCCTTGAACTCTCGCGTTCCCACCTGCCCGCCGGGATCACGGCGGGGTTGACGGGACATACCCTCACCGTGACGGTCACCGCGAACGAGGCGGAACGCGAGGGGTTCATCGAGCTGCGCGTGGAGAACCTGAAGGTGGTCGTTTCTATCAAGCAGACCGGCAAGCTCGACAAGTACATAGAGCTGAGCCGCCACGACCTCCCCGCTTTCCCCGGTAACGGGATATTCCAGATGAAGGGAGAGGTGCGGGTCACCAGCTCCGGGCCTTGGTCGGCAAGGATATACGGGGAGGGATTTACCTTCCAGTTCCGGGGCACCGCGCAAGAGAGCCCGGTGGAGGTGTTTCACCACGCTTCGGGGGAGTCCTTCACGATCACCTCCCTGGGGACGAATCCTTTCCTCGACCCGCGGTACGCCTTCGTCTCGGTCTACCTGGACGAGGACCCGGAGGTGCATCAACTGCTTATCCTCGCGCAGGACGGGAAGACCTCTTACGAGTTTTATCCCGCCTTGAATTTCCCGGCCGATGCGCTCGTGTTTAATGCCCTGGGGACGCGTGTCGGCGGGAGGGAGAGGTACGAGGTGCGCGTCGGTGGCCCGGGAGACGGCATGTGGAAGGTGATCGTCCCGGACGAGCACGCGCAGCACTTTCTCGTGCATTATTACGACGCGAACGGCGTTTACCGGCCGGCGGCCACCTCGCTTTTTGGCCACGGCTCTTTCGAGATCGTCGCCCTGGTCAACACGACGGGCAACGTGATCAATACCCAGGTGAAGGTCGTCCTGTCGGAGAACCCGGACTCCGAGCAGGCTATCCCCGTCAAACAAGAGCGCTTTATCCTCTCGTTCAAGAACACGCTGGTAACCGCGATCGCGGCCACGGGCGGGTCGACGTCGTCCCCCGTCATCGTGTCGCTCTCCCCGGAGTGGACGGGTGCCACGTGGACGGCGACGGTGACCGCGAGCGACGGTAACACCGCCTACTTCGGGACGACCCCGGGCACCTCCACCGCGTCCGGCAACGTGTCGCAAGGGATCGTGCTCTCCTACGGGAGGTTGCCTTTCGAGCGCGCGCGACAGGGGGCAACGACCACCGTCACCGTTACGGCCGCGGGGGTCACGAACACCTTTACCGTCCCGCAAGCCGCGGCACCGTGGCGGGTGCTCACCGTCAAGACGTATTACGATAACGAAGACGGGGTGCTTACTCCTAACGGGCCCACGAGCACGAGTAAATTCGATAATTTCGATTATTTTTACTGGGCTATCCATAATCTACCCGAAGGCAGCGTGCGGACGGCCCCTACTCCCGGAAGCTTGACCTTGTTTGGCCCCGGTGACGCGTACACGGTGCAGACGAACGGCCATCTTCTCTTTAGCACGAACTTCACGACTACCACGGGGGGGACGCTGGACACGAACGTGGACGGGATCTTTACCATGAATTTGTCGATGAGGAATTACACGAGTGATATACCCGCGCTTCACGCGTGGTTGAACAAGAACATCGCGCCGTTGCATAACGCCCCCGCGAATTTCATGATACTGATCGGGGATGACTACCCGGATGCCAACCAGCGTCGAGAGATGGTGAAGGCCGTGCTGGGGGTTGATTGCTATCAAGCCGATTATGCCGGGAATAGTAGCTCCCGCGATGTCGCGACCTCGCCCCCGGCGGCCGGAACGCCCGCGCGCAAGGTGTGGGATTACATCCTGCGCGACGGGCCGTTCGGGCCGGTGAACGCGGCCAATATATCGATTCGCTCGACCGACTCCTATCTCGCGCGCCTCGATGATACCCGCCCCGCCACGACGGTGCCGTTGTTGCAACGAAACAACAACGGCCACGTGGAGCTGGCCATCGACCCGGTAAAGCGTTTCCTTTTTATCGGGAACGTGGAGATATTCGGAACGGATCAGAATATTCTCAGCGAGATGAATACCGATGAGAGGAATTTCATGAAAAACATCATCGCCTTCGTGATCAACGCGGCGCAGTATGGAGAGTACTTCCTGGCCGACTTCAAGTGACCGGGGCGCGCGGGAGAGATAACGATAAAAACCGCGCGCGGGTCTCGTATAGCGATTCGGGGTTCTCGTATCGCTATACGAGAGTCTCGTATCGTTGTACGGGAGTCTCGTATCGTTGTACGGGGTTCTCGTATCGCTATACGGGGGTTTCGTATCGTTGTACGGGAGTCCCGTATCGTTGTACGGGAGTCTCGTATCGTTGTACGGGAGTCTCGTATCGTTGTACGGGAGTCTTGTATCGTTGTACGGGAGTCTCGTATCGTTGTACGGGGGTCCCGTATCGTTGTACGGGAGTCTCGTATGAGGGTGTGTCAAAAGTCGGTTTTCGGAGGGAGTACCTCGCGTCCCGGCCGAGATGTTCTGGCGGTTTTCGTCATTGCGAGTGGGAATATTTTTCAAATAAACAAAAAGAAATGACGTGTCTTCGCGTTCCAATGGATTACGTAGAGGCCGAGGCAGGTGAAATATCAACAACCGCTTGTACAACGAGAATTGAAATCGCTCCAGAAGCTGGTCATGAAACATAATTCCAACCGGTTGAACACTAACAGAGTAAGGAAAGCTCGTCATTGGTAGCATACAGTTAATCAAGTGTCGTCCCTGCGGGACTTGGAGGTGTGCGCGTTCCCTTGCT
>JAISNC010000006.1 GCA_031276355.1 Odoribacteraceae bacterium | reverse complement strand
TGTAATTTTACCGTTCGTTGGCCCGCGAATCATCGAGCCGCAATTTTCTGGTACAAAAGTAGGAAAATAAATAACGCGAGACACGAAATTAGCCATTTTTTTTCACCCGCGTCGCTTTTTTCGTGCAGGTCGCTCGCTATTATGATATTATACGGAAGTTTTAGCGCGGCGAAAGAGGGGAAACGGCGGGGACGATGGGGCTGTCTCAAAAGTCGGTTTTTATCATTACGAATGACCGTCATTGCGATCCGCGGAGCGGGAAGCAATCCAGAACACGCTCCATCCCTGGATCGCTTCACCCTTCGGGTTCGCGATGACGGGACACGCGGATCGTCATGACATTCGTTCGAGACTTTTGAGACAGCCCCACCCTAACGTCATCGCGATCCGCGCGGTCGATAGCAAGGTCGTCAACGATGGGGTTGAGCAGACAAAAAACGAGGCTGTCTTTCTTTTGAGACAGCCTCGTCAACAAAAACACCTTAAAAAACCATAATCTATAATCTGTACAATAACTATTTCTAAGGAAAACTGTCTGATTGCTGAAGCCAGACAGTTTTTTAACTAAATAAATGGGCTTACGAATATTTAGAATGATCGTGTTCTAAATTTCATGTTACAAAGGTACGTTCGCGTTGTCTGCCGGTCAATCCCTATTTGTAGGTAAATGTGAAAAACAGGATCCCTATTCATGGGGATCATTCGATCTCGTGTTGATCTAACAAGTGGTGAAGCAGGGCGTAAACGGTCAACCCGGCCACGGATTTTATACCTGTTTTCCGGATGATGTTCTTCCGGTGAGAGATGACCGTGTGGATGGAGATGTTGTGTGCGTCCGCGATCTCCTTATTCTGTAGCCCTTTCACCACCGACACGAGGATCTCCGTCTCCCGGTCGGAGAGATCGAAGCTATCGATTGTTTCCGGGGAGTTGTGCGAGCTATTGATCGCGTAATTCAACTTTTTTTGAATCTTGTTGGCATCATCAAACACCGTGATGGAGCCGTGGTACTGCTTTAGTACGTCCTGGTCGATAAACTGGTAGACGATGGCCATCAATAACGTGCCGGGATAGGCGGAGAAGATGGACTTGACATGATTTTGCCGCTGGAAATCAATGACCATGGGATTAATCAGGATAATTTCCGGGGGCGTGGCCGTGGGCCGTTCAAAAAAGTGAGGGATATTATCCGTACAGGATACGATTTCAAATTCGGGATGCGCGCGAAAGATCGTTTTCAGTCCCTCCGCGAGTAGAATGGAGGGTTCGATCACTGCTATTTTGTATCTTTTTTTCGCCTTCATCGTTATAGACTATTCATGACTGCCGGTGACATTCAATCGCTCTTCCAATTGCTGCACGAAGGGAATCAAGATCCGGTCTTCGAGCATGGCGTGTCTATTCAACTCCTCCTCCAGCCAGAATAAGTTGAACAAGATCTGGTTCCGGAGTTCCGTTTCCCCTTGTTCAGGCAGGTATTTGATGATAATATTCTTCAGGTCGTGCAACTTCTCCTCGATATTACTGTGGTTCTTTTCGAACTGTTTAATGTGATATTGCCCGCTCTTGATGCCTCGTTTCAAATTATAGATATACGAGAAGACGGTGTGCTCCTCGTAATGCAGGTGGTTGATCACTTCGGCGCTATATCCGTCGAAGAATTGCCTGACCGATTTCCCCTCTTGCGCGTTATAATAACCGAGTAACCGGTTTAACTGCTCCTTTATCACCGGGATACGGTAGCTCCTGTAATCTTGGTGTGAGCGGATCAGGTAGAGGATCAAGCCGTTGATATCCACCTGTTCTGTCTCTTTTTTGTCGGGAATGTACGCCTCGAACGTGCACACGTTGCACACCATCAAGAAGAGGTGCAACGAGATGTCGTACCGCGCGCACACCTCGTTCACTTTTTGATCCTCGAACCCCAGCTTGATATTAAACCGGGGCAATACCATTAATAACTTGTAGTTGGCGTGGATCAGGTCAGATAACTTCTGTTTCCCGGAAAATAACAAATGTTTCATGTTTGAATATTTTGTTGCGAAGATATAGCTTATTCAGAATAAATAAAAATAAAGTGGAAATTAATTTCGCCCGCGCAACTTTTTCGCTTCTCTTGCATCTATCAAGTGGTTTGAATATCGAAAGATTAAGTAATAAAAACGGGAAAAAATCATGGAAAGAAAAGTAGAAAAGACAATGAAAAACGGATTGCTCGCGCAATGTAGAAACGGCCTCGGGCTGTCTCTGATATTTGTCTGCACGGGTATATTTTTCATCTCGTGCGGTGATTGGCTTGATAACGACTCGACACCCTATTACAGCAGGTACGCGGTCGTGAATAAACAAGACGCGAAGGTTTCATTCTTGACGGACGGCGGTTTGACGCTCTACACGGATTCCAAGAGTGCCGCTGTTACCGGCTTAGAGAATAATCAACGCGTGATCGTGGATTTTATAGTCAGGGAAGAGTTGGAAGATACCGAATATAAAATCGGCCTATATAGTATTTATAAGGTGTTGACGAAGGACGCGCTGGTGTTAAGGGAGGCCATATCCGACAGCCTCGGGCGTGATCCCGTGGAGGTAAACCGCGTCTGGATTCGTCACGGCTACTTGAACGTGGACTTCACCTTTTGGGGAGGAGAGCCGGGGCTGAAGCACATGGTGAACCTGGCGGTGGACACGTCGGCCACCTCGCGGGATGCCGATTGCCTCGTGGAGTTCAGGCACAACGCGTTTAAGGATCCTTACGTGAGGCATTGCCGTGGCGTCGTTGCCTTCCCGCTAAAGAGTATCCTGGATCACGTGAAATTACCGGAAGAACGACCGGATGAGATCACGCTTAAGTTGAAGATCAAATATTACGGCCTGGAGGGAAGCGAACACTTCTTGCCGTTAGACTGGAAGATAGCCTCGGGAAGAACGGTAACGTTGGAGAGCGAAGAGGTAGGACCGGGAGGAGATGACGAGAATTACGCGGATACAGAGATAATTCAGTGATTATTAATTATACGTTTTGGGTTTAACAAAGGGGAGACGCGGAAGATTTTCGCGTCTCTGCTATTTATACCGGATCTCGGCGCACGTCCCTCGTGCTTGCTTGGGCCGTGGGCATGATCACGATATCGTTCAGGCAGACATGCGCGGGGCGCGTGACGGCAAAGAGGATCACTTCCGCGATATCCCGCGCGTCAAGGGGCCTTAAGCCGGCGTACACGTCCGCGGCGGCCTGTTCGTCCCCCTTGTAGCGTACGATGGAAAACTCCGTTTCCACCATGCCGGGGGCAATATTGGTGACCTTGATGCCCTGTTTCACCATGTCCACGCGCATCCCGCGGGAGAGGGCATCCACGGCGTGTTTTGTTGCACAGTAAACATTCCCACCCGGGTACACCTCTTTACCGGCGATGGAGGCGATATTAAAGATATGCCCGCCTCCGTTCTCGATCATGAGGGGGGCTATCTCCCGCGTAACGTAGAGCAGCCCTTTGATGTTTGTGTCGATCATCCGTTCCCAGTCGTCGATGACCCCTTCTTGTAGCGGCCGCGTGCCCACCGCCAATCCCGCGTTATTAACCAACACCGCTATATTTTTCCACGCGGCGGGTAAGGCTTCAACGGCCCGGCGTGTTTCCGCCGGATCCCGGACGTCAAAACAGAGAGCGAGCACTTTTACTCCCTGTTCCCTCAGCCTCTCTTCTATAGCGTATAGCCTTTCGGCTCGTCTTCCGGTGATAATAAGGTCAAAACCGGCTCCCGCCAGTATCTCTGCCGTTGCCTCTCCGATACCGGATGTTGCCCCGGTGATGAAAGCTATCTTGTTACCCATCGTTTGTTCGTGTTAATCCTTCGCGAAGGTAGTTTTTTCACGGGATGGAAGGCGTAATTAGGAATGAAATTCCTACTTTCGCCGGAAAAAATGCACAAGATAGTGGAGATCCGGGTGATCCCGGGAGAGGATCGCGACGAGGAGATCGTCCGGCAAGCGGTTGCGAGGGTGTTGGGTATGCCCCCGGAACGGATCGTGCACGTGGGCCTCGTGCGGAGATCCATTGACGCGCGTCACCGGCCAGTGATGATCCAACTGCGCGTGGAGGTACACGTGGACGAGGTCGTGCCGGGCGATCCCCCTTTCGTCCCTACCTACCGGGAGGTGACGCGCGGTGAACCGGTGATCGTCGTCGGGACGGGACCGGCGGGACTTTTCTCGGCATTACGCCTGATCGAACGTGGTTTTCGCCCCATCGTGCTGGAGCGGGGCAAGCGCGTGGAAGAGCGGCGGCACGATTTGCAGCAACTCTATCGCACCGGGCAGGTGGACGAGGACTCTAACTATGGTTTTGGGGAGGGCGGAGCCGGTACCTTTTCCGACGGAAAGCTCTTTACCCGCTCGGGGAAACGAGGTGATCTCCGTCGCGTGCTGGGAATATTGGTACATCACGGTGCTCCTGCTACCATACTGGTAGATGCCCATCCCCACATCGGTAGTAATCGCTTGCCGCGGATCATGGTAAACATGCGGCATACCATCGAGCAATGTGGTGGCGAGATGCATTTTGGCCATCGAGTCACGGATCTGCTTCTTAGGGATCGTCGCGTTGCCGGTGTGCTCGCGAACGGGCACGAGTTTCTCTCGAAGCGGGTGATCTTGGCCACGGGCCACTCCGCGCGAGATGTCTATCGAATGTTATGGAGGCACTCGATCCAGATGCTCCCCAAGGAGTTTGCCGTGGGCCTGCGCCTGGAGCATCCCCAGGAATTAATAGACCGGATCCAGTATCACCAGTCAGGCGGGCGAGGCGATTTTCTTCCTGCGGCCGAATATAGTTTTGCCGTACAAGTAGACGGGCGAGGGGTATACTCCTTTTGCATGTGCCCCGGTGGTGTGGTGGTACCGGCCAGCACGGCTCCCCGGCAGCAAGTAGTGAACGGGATGTCTTCTTCGGGTCGGAATACCCGCTGGGCAAATGCGGCCATAGTCACTTCCATCGGGGAGATGGAGTTGACAAGCCTGCGTTATCCCGGTCTCTTCGGGGGCATGGAGTTCCAGGAGTGGCTGGAGGAAGAAGCCTGGAAGCGGGGAGGGGAGGGCTTGCTGGCCCCGGCCCAGCGTTTGTCGCACTTTTTAGAGGGGAGGTTAAGCCCCCACCTGCCGCGCGCGTCCTACAAGCCGGGAGTTGTCTCTTCCCCGCTTCACGAGTGGCTTCCTCCCTTGCTCCGTCAGCGTTTACACGACGGACTGGCGCACTTCGGGCGAAAAACGCGGGGCTTCGTCACGGCTGAGGCCCTCCTGTTGGGTGTAGAGACGCGTACCTCTTCTCCCTTCCGTATTCCGCGCGGCGAGACGCGCTTGGAACACCCTGAGGTTACCGGTCTTTATCCATGCGGCGAGGGAGCCGGGTACGCCGGGGGGATCGTTTCTGCCGCGATGGATGGAGAGCGTGTTGCCTCGATTATCGAATAACGCGTGAGAACGAGTAGCAAACAGTAGAAAAAGGCAGCTATGGCGAGGAAGAAATGGACATACAGGCTCCTATTTCCGATGAAAACGGTTAATCATCCCGCCTCGAACATGCTGGTTTAGTTTCTATTAATTAAAAAAGTGTCTCGCCTCCTGTTTTTTTGATTAGAATATTTTTTTTGGAAAGGAATTTACTTACATTTGCCTGACTATATGATATAATATAGTTCATGTAACCCTAATTTCATAGTTATGAATAAAACTCAATTGATCGATGCCATTGCCGAAAAGGCTGGTTTAAGTAAAGTGGACGCGAAAAAGGCTTTGGAGGCTTTCATCGCTACGGTAAGTGAATCGCTAAAGAATAATGACAAGGTCGCTTTAGTCGGTTTTGGTTCTTTCTCGGTTTCCAAGAGGAGCGCGAGAAGTGGAAGAAATCCTCAGACCGGGCAGAAAATCCAGATTCCAGCCAAGAAGACGGTGAAATTTAAGGCAGGTACCGAGTTGGCTGGCAATATTTAACAGTCAACACGTGGTGAAAGGAAGGGTGTCCTGCTGGGACATCCTCTTTTTTTTGCGCGATGAACCTCTATTATTTCAATCCCGATAACGAGATGGCGATTGCCCACGGGGGAGTGGGGTACATGCCCCCGGCCAACATCGTCCGCATGGCGCGTGACTTGGGCTATTTGCCGGCATACTTGGCCGAAAAAGAGGATTGTATCCTGATGGAGGAGATGCCGGATACGCTATTTTTAAACGAGCGTCGAGAACTTTTGGGAATGACAACCCGGGTGATCACCTTGAAAGAGGCGAAAGGAGTGCATTTTGGCGCGCCGCGACCTTGGGGATGGAGCCCGCGTGTGCACGGCTTACTCAAGGAGATCCCCTTCGATGAGGGGCCTCCCGGGGCATGGACACTGGATAAGAAGGAGTTGTATAGTCGCGCGACCGCACGGGCACTCCTGGCAAGGATGCGCGGGGAGCTGGGATTACCGGATATCATCTTCCCGCGCGTGGCGGAGAGCGTTGAAGGTGTGATGGCCCGGGCGAGAGAGCAAGCCATCGTGATTAAAGCCCCCTGGTCTTCTTCCGGGAAGGGGGTCTTGATGCCGAAGGGAAGGGAGATGGATCGGAAAGAAACAGAGCGATTGTCGGGCGTTCTGCGGGAGCAGGGATACGTGATGGTGGAGAACAGGTTGAACAAGGTGATTGATTTCGCGATGGAATTTTGGATGGAAGGAGCGGGAGATATCCGTTACATGGGATTGTCGACATTTTTCACGGGAGAACGGGGGGATTACAGGGGTAATTACGTCGCTCCCCAGGCCCGTGTCGAACGAGCGATCACGCGCTACACCGGGGAGGTTCCTTTGCAAGCCGTGCGGGTGGCCGTTACGCGCGCGTTGCGGGAGTTGTTGGGCGCACGCTACCGTGGCCCGTTGGGGGTAGACATGATGCTCTACCGCGACGAAGAGGGGGTGTGCCGGGTGCACCCGTGCGTGGAGATTAATTTACGTTATAACATGGGAATCGTGGCTTTATTTTTATATGAGCGCTATTTGTCACCGGGGAGTGAAGGGATATTTCGGATCTGCTATTCGCCTCGGGCGGGAGAGGCGTACCGGATCTGTCGGGCACGAGCGGAAGAGGCCCCGTTCCGTGGTGAGGCGGGGCGTATCCTATCGGGTTATCTTCCACTGACACCCGTGAACGAGGCCACCCGTTTTGTGGCCGAGATTACCTGTCACGAGACGATCGAGGGGGAGTGAAAATAGTTTTGCCCTGTTTTGCCGGATCAATCGTTCGTTTCTTTGCTTTTTAATGCTTACATTTGTATGTTTTTTTATAATGAAACTATGAGTGAAGAAGTAAAGCAAACATCTGAATATCCAGTAGATTCGTGCGCCTCCACGTCGGGGCATGTTGATGGAGCCCAACAGGCATCGGATTATTCAGCAGATAGTATACAAGTGTTGGAAGGTTTGGAGGCGGTGCGCATGCGCCCCTCCATGTATATCGGGGATGTCAACTCGAAAGGGTTACACCATCTGGTGTATGAGGTCGTGGACAACTCCATTGATGAGGCGTTGGCCGGATTTTGCCAGACGATAGACGTGACGATACACGCGGATAACTCGATTACCGTGACGGATGACGGGCGCGGGATCCCGACCGGGCTGAACCAGAAGGAGAATCGTTCGGCCTTAGAGGTTGTATTAACGGTATTGCATGCCGGGGGAAAATTCGATAAAGGCTCGTACAAGGTTTCCGGTGGGTTACACGGCGTGGGGGTCTCTTGCGTGAACGCCCTCTCCACGCGGTTGATCGCGGAAGTTTACCGGGAAGGCAAGGTGTGGCGACAGGAGTATTCAAGGGGAGTGCCCTTGGCTGACGTGGCGGTAATCGGGGAAACAGACCGTACCGGAACGACCATCACCTTTACACCGGACACGACCATTTTTTACGTCACCGAGTATAAATACGATATCTTGGCTGCCCGCCTGCGCGAGTTAGCGTACCTGAATAAAGGGATTCGCCTCTCTTTGAAAGACGAACGGGTAATCGACCCAGAGACGAAGGGCTACAAGCAGGAGATATTCTACTCGGAGCACGGGTTGCGGGAGTTCGTGGAGTACTTGGATGCCAACCGGGAGAGGTTGATCGAGGACACGATCCATATTACCACCGAAAAGGGAGGAGTCCCCGTGGAGGTGGCGTTACGCTATAACACGGAGTTTAAGGAGAATATCTTCTCTTACGTGAATAATATCAACACCATCGAAGGGGGGACACACCTGGCCGGTTTCCGTCGCGGGTTGACGCAGACGTTGAAGAATTACGCGGATACTTCCGGCATGTTGAGCAAAGAGAAGATCGAGATCAACGGTGATGACTTTCGGGAGGGCCTGACGGCCATTATCTCGGTGAAGGTGGAGGAGCCGCAATTTGAAGGACAGACCAAGACCAAGCTGGGGAACACGGAAGTCGGAACGGCCGTGGCACAAGCGGTGAGCACCACGTTGGCGAACTACCTGGAGGAGCATCCCAAGGAAGCGAAGGCGATTGTCGACAAGGTAATCCTGGCTGCCAGGGCTCGACATGCCGCCCGTAAGGCGAGGGAGATGGTACAGCGGAAAACGGTACTCTCCGGCTCGGGCCTGCCCGGCAAATTGGCGGACTGCTCGGACAACAACCCCGCGAACTGCGAGATATTCCTTGTCGAGGGGGAGTCTGCCGGCGGTACGGCCAAGCAAGGACGCAACCGGCGCTTTCAGGCCATCCTGCCGTTGCGCGGTAAGATCTTGAACGTGGAGAAAGCCATGTACCATCGCATCTGGGAGAGCGAGGAGATCAAGATCATCTTCCAGGCGTTGGGCGTGACCATCGGTACGGCGGAAGACTCCAAGGCCGTCAACCTGGAAAAAATACGCTATCACAAGATCGTGATTATGGCCGATGCCGACGTTGACGGGGCCCATATTGCCACGTTGATCATGACCCTCTTTTTCCGTTACATGCGTCCGGTCATCGAGAACGGTTATCTGTACATCGCGACCCCGCCGCTTTACTCCGTGATGAAGGGAAAAGAACGGCGTTACTGCTGGACGGAGGAACAACGCTTGAACCTGATACAGGAGCTGGGCGGGGGAAAGGAGTCCGCTTTAACTATCCAGCGTTACAAAGGGCTGGGAGAGATGAGCGAGGAGCAGTTGTGGGATACCACGATGAACCCGGAAGGGAGGACGTTGCGGCAGGTGACCATCGAAAACGCCGCGGAGGCAGACCATATTTTCTCGATGCTGATGGGAGACGATGTGCCGCCACGGAGGCAATTTATAGAGCAGAACGCCACGTATGCCACCATTGACGTGTGACATGCTTCTCCCGGTATGATTGCCGCGGCGGGCGGGGGACAAGAGGGGCAACGTGCTTGCCCCCCGCGTGCGCGGCACTTCTATTTTTTATCCAATTCTAACGCCTTCTCGATGCGTTTCTGTATCTCTTTCAAATGATAGCGCGTCATCTTGTCGTTCGCCTGGTCGATCGCGCCGGTCACTTCTTCCAAAAGTCCCGTCAGGTGACCGCGGAAGATCGTGCTCGCGTCATTGAGCGTTTGAGCGGGTGCCGCCATCGGGTTCACGTTCCCGGTAGGGGGAGTGGGCGTTAACTCCTTGGCACAATTTGCCACGTACATTTTTTGTAAAGCCCGCCGAGGCATCCCTATCGCCTGGTGGGTATACAACTCCGTCCAGACACCCCGTTTCAGGTCATCCAGGTATTCAAATACATCGTATTGCTTGTCCTTGATAAGGTTTGTCAAGATCGCGGGGCTTTGTAGCCTCGACAAGACGGACGACTGGGTGCTTCCCAGCGCCGAAACGGGGTCAAAGCTGATGTATGGCGTGATCGTCTCGTCCAGCAACCACGCGGGCGTGTTGAAAAGGTTCTCGTTCAAGAATTTCAAGGCGTTCTTTTGCTTTTCATAAGGGACCGGATCATACAGCACTCCCTTTTCCTCGACGCTCCTCGGCGTGTGGTATTTGCCCCCGATCACCTTGGCCACGTGGCCCATGTAGCGCCCGTACTGGCCCGTCAACTCCTTGTACATGTTTTGTAAGGCCTCGTAGCCCTTGTTCTCTTCGCGTGTCCACCGGGGCAGTTGCGCCAGGATACCCTGCAGGTTTTTGATCCCGTACTGGCTGGCCAGCACCGGGTCATCCCCCAGGTCCTCGCTCTGCGAACGGGGGTCGTAAGACTCCATCTCGTGGCCGAAGAAGAGGCGCGGGTCTTTTAGTTTTTTGATGATCCATTGATTCAGGTAGGGAATTTCATCGTCCGGCGTGGCGAACTGTGGCAACCACTTGTAGCCCCATTCGATGGCCCACACGTCGTAGTCCCCGATGCGGGGGAAGATGCCGGCGCGCCCGATCTTGTCCTCCGGCTGCGCCACGTAGTTAAAGCGCGCGTAGTCCATGATGGAGGGGGTGTGGCCGTGTTTCTCTACCCACGCCTTGTCGCGCAACTTCTCGACCGGCACCGTGGAACTCGACCCGAAGTTGTGACGTAGCCCCAGCGTGTGCCCCACCTCGTGGGAGGAGACGAAACGGATCAACTGCCCCATCAGCTCGTCGTCGAATTGCATCGCGCGGGCGGCGGGATCGATCATGCTCGCTTGAAGCATGTACCAGTGATGCACCAGTTGCTGGATGTTGTGATACCAGTTGACGTGCGTCTCGATGATCTCGCCGCTCCGGGGGTCGTGCACGTGTGGCCCGCTGGCGTTGGCGATGGTGGAGGACTTGTAGACGATGACGCTGTGGAGCGCGTCGTTGATGCTCCACGTCGAGTCGTTGAGCGGCGCGGGCAGCGCGTAGATGGCGTTTTTAAAGCCGGCGGCCTCGAACGCCTTTTGCCAGTCGTTTACCCCCTGGATCAGGTAGGGCACCCACTTGGCGGGCGTGGCGGGATCGATGTAAAACACGATCGGCTTCACCGGTTCGGTCAACTCTCCCCGCTTGTATTTGGCCGGGTTCTTCGGTTCCAGCCTCCAGCGGGCGATGTAGGCTTTGTCTTCCACCTTGTTCGCGTCGAAACGGGTGAACCCCTGGGAGAAGTAACCCACGCGGGCATCGGCGTACCTCGGTTTCATCGGTGTCTTGGGCAACAAGACCAGCGAGCTGTTCAACTCGAACGTGACCGGCAAGTTAGAGGAGGGCGTGGGCATCGCGTTGGGCATGTTCCCACGCTGGGCGGCGGCGCGCGTGTATGACTTCACCGTGTGGATCTCGATGTTGATCGGGAACGATTTGATGGATTCGATGTACGACTTGTCTCCTTGATAGCCGCCGACGTTGCGCTTGGCCGAGGCGGAGAAGTGGAGGATCTCGTTGTCACCCTGCACGAGATCGGTCACGTCGATCACCGATGTCCTCACGCCAAGGCTATCACCGCCGTAGGCCTTGACCGCGAAACTCGCGAGGATGGCGGGCAGCGTGGAGTTGCTCACCGAGCGGTACATGCCGGATTCGAGGCTGTCGGCGCGCTCGACGTGTAACACCCGTTTCAAGAACACCTTGTCGTTCTTCCCTTTTTCAAAACGGACGACGATCTCGCCGATCTGGTCGTTGCCGTACAACTCTCTTATCCCCTCGGGTGCCTTGGCGATCCGGTTCACGATCAGTATATCGCGACTTAACAACGTGTCGGGAATCTCGAAGAGATAGCGGTCGTCGACGCGATGAACGGTGAACATCCCCGCGTCCGTCACGGCCGTGGCGGTGATCACCTCCCCGTAAGGCTTGGGCGCGTTGGCTTTCCCTGCCCCGGCAGGCGCGCCTGGCCTCTCCGGGAAGTTCCCCTGTCCCCTTTGCGGGTTCGCCGGTTGTTGCGCTTGCATGGAGAGCGCGAACACCGATAACAACAGTAAATAGTAGAATTTTAACATGGCTAATTCAGTTAAGTTTTAAAAATGATTTTTCGAAATGCTGCCGACTATCCGGCCAGGCAAATTTATAGAAATTATTCTTGTTTTTATCATGATACGGGAGTGGAATTGGCAGGGCAAATTCAAGTAGCTAATGCAACTTTTCTGAAGAACGATACCTATTGTTAAGCCGTAACCTGGTTCTATAAAAGAAGAAGAGGCCATCTCTCGCTGAGATTAGCCTCTCTTCCTTGTAGCGGGAGCCTGACTCGAACAGACGACCTTTGGGTTATGAGCCCAACGAGCTACCAACTGCTCCATCCCGCAACGATAACGAACTCTTGTTTCGTGGCTGCAAAGGTACGCTTTGAAACGATCCCTTCCAAATTATCGCGGGAAGTTTTTCTTGAAATAGTCACGCGGTACCTGTTAACCGGATGATAATAGAGTTGTTATATCGTGATTTTTTTTTCATCGCGATCCTTTTTTCCCTCTACAAAGTAAAAATCCCGTCGAATCTTATCGGGATCATCCATTTCCTTCTTACCTTTATCACCCGTAACAACGCGCGAGCATGATAACATGGCGTAGGATAAAGACCCCGGATGATCGACTCCTGGAGCAGGTAATTCCCTTGTACGAGGAGGCTTTCCCGCCTGTCGAGCGACGGGATGCGGGGCAGTTGCAACGGGTCATCGAGAAGAGGACGAACCTTTATTTTAACGCGATCGTGGAGGGAGCGGAACCGGTTGGACTGCTCGCTTACTGGGACTTGCAGGATTTTTATTATATAGAGCACCTGGCCCTGTTCGTGGCCTATCGTGGCCGGTCGATCGGGACACGGGTACTGGAGGAGGTCGCGCGGTGCCTGGTGGGAATACGCCTGCTGGAGGTGGAGCCGCCCGCGGATCCGGCGAGCGAGCGGCGAGTGGCCTATTACGAGCGGAATGGTTACCGGGTGTTGACGCGAGACTACATGCAGCCCTCGTACGACGGCAAGCGGGAAGGATGTCCGATGTGGATCATGGGGAACGAGGTGCCGGCCCGCCTGGCGGAGTTCGTGGAGCGCATCCAGAGAGAGGTCTATCGAGAAAACGAGCATATCTAATATTTAAATCTGATGATCATGAAGCACAGTTTGATTGTATTGATGGGGCTTTTGGCGGGGTGTAACACCCCGGCCCCGAAGGGCGAGGGGAAAGTGGCGAACGAACAGGGCACTTCCCAAGCGATGGAGAACGTGAAGGAGAAGACATTTGACGAGTTGTTCACACCCGTCGCGCCGCGGGACATCGTCGGGAATGTCTTCAGGCTGGTGGGGGAGGATTACACGGTGATCACCTCCGGGACGGGAGAGGATTATAACTCCATGACGGCCAGTTACGGCGGATGGGGGATCTTGTTTAACGAGCCTTCCACCTGGTGTTTCCTCCGGGCGAATCGTTACACGCTGGAGTATATCCGGCGAGAGAAAAGGTACACGATGACCTATTTCGATGAGCCGTATCGCGATCAGGTGATGCTCTTTGGCACCTCTTCCGGCCGTGATAGCGACAAGATGAAAAAGCATACCTTGAGCGCCGTGAAAACACCCGCTGGAAGTGTCGCGTACAAGGAGGCCAAATTGATCATCGAGTGTGAGTTGACAGAGATCACCACCGTGCAGCCGGCTGATTATTACTCGGAGGAGGGGAGATCATTTGTCGTGAAGGCTCACGAGGAGGTGAAGGAGTATCACAAGCTCGTGTTCGGTAAGATCACGGGTGCCTGGGTGAGAAAGTGAACGACGATGCCTCAAAAAGCGAGGCCGCCTCTTCCCGGGCGGCCTCGTCGATTTTTATTTATTCAGCAACTTGCATACCCCGGCAAAGACGTTTTCGCCGGTGAAGCCCAGTTTTTCGTCAAGCACGTGCGCGGGGGCTGAGTAGCCGAAGTGCTCTACTCCATGGACGTGCCCTTCGGAGCCGACAATGCCCTCCAGCGTGACGGGTAGCCCGGCGGTAAGGCCGTAGCGCGGCTTGCCGGGGGGGAGTACTTTCTCCCTGTATGTAGCCTCCTGCTCAAGGAAAAGCCCCTCGGAGATGAGTGAGACAACGCGGGCCGTGATCCCTGCCCGCTCTATGAGCAACCGGGCCCCCTCCACCAGCGTGGAGACCTCGGAACCGGAAGCTATCAACACGATGTCGGGATCTTCACCGGTCTCGAACGCCACGTACCCCCCGCGCGTGGCCCGCGCGGCGGCTTCGTAGCTTTTGTCGGGCAGATCCGGGATGTTCTGGCGCGAGAGCACCAGGGCGGTGGGGGAGAGGGTGTTCTCCATCGCCATTTGCCACGCTACCGTCGTCTCGGCCGCGTCGGCAGGCCGCAGGGCTAACAGGCTCATCCGGCCGGAGTGGTTGTGTAATTTTTCCATCAGGCGCAGTTGGGCCTCCTGCTCGACGGGCTGGTGGGTGGGACCGTCCTCGCCCACGCGAAAAGCGTCGTGCGACCAGATGTATTTCACCGGTAACTCCATCAGGGCGGACATGCGGAAGGCCGGCTTCATGTAGTCGGAGAAGACGAAAAAGGTGCCACACCCGACGAAGATGCCGCCATGCAAGGCGATGCCGTTGCAGATGACGGCCATCGTGAACTCGGAGACACCCGCTTGGAGGAATGCCCCGCTGAAGTCTCCCTTCGCGAGCGGTCGTGCCCCCCCTTTCAGGAAGCCGTCGGTCTTGTCCGAGTTACTCAGGTCGGCCGAGCTGATGATCATGTTCTCCACCTGGCCGGCGAGTATCTGCAGGACGTTGGCCGAGGCCGCCCGCGTGGAGATGTCGGGCTTGTGGGTGATGGCACGGTAGTCGATGTCGGGAACGCGGCCGGAGATAAAGCGGTGCCACTTGTCCGCCAGTTCCGGATTGTCACGTTCCCAGGCGGCCTGCTCCGCTTTCCTCTCGCGGGCCCGTGTTCTTTTCTCCTCGAGTACCCCGGCGTAATAAGCGGCCACGTCGGGAAAAATCGTGAAGGGTTGCCGTGGATCGCCGCCCAGGTTCTCGATACTCTGCTCGATGGAGGCACCGGCGGCCGAGAGCGGTTGGCCGTGCGTAGAGACCTTGTTGGAGAAATCCTCGCCGTTCGGGCCGAGGGCCCCCTTGCCCATCAACGTGCGTCCGATGATCAGGGTAGGCCGTTCCTTCTCGTCGTGGGCCTCGCCGAGGGCACGGGTGATGGCGATGGGATCGTTCCCGTCGATGGTGATCACGTTCCAGCCCCACGCGCGATATTTCATGGCGGTGTCTTCGCACGTGACTTCGTCCACGCGGGTGGAGAGTTGCACGTTGTTCGCGTCGTAGAAGACGATCAAGTTGGAGAGGCCCAGCATCCCGGCGATGCGGCCGGCACCTTGCGAGATCTCCTCCTGTATTCCCCCGTCGGAGATATAAGCGTATGTCTTGTGGGCCATCCACTCGCCGAAGCGAGCGACGAGAAAACGCTCGGCGATGGCGGCACCCACCGCCATCGTGTGGCCCTGGCCTAACGGTCCGGAAGTGTTCTCCACGCCGCGCGTTACGTCCTTCTCGGGATGGCCCGGGGTGACGCTACCCCATTGCCGGAAGGCGGCCAACTCAGTCATCGAGTAGGCCCCGGTCAGGCTCAAGACGGCGTAGAGCATGGGCGACATGTGGCCCGGGTCAAGGAAAAAGCGGTCGCGGTTGGGCCACGCGCGATCGTCCGGGTCGAAGTTCAGGAATCGCGCATACAGCACGTTGATAAAATCGGCGCCGCCCATGGCGCCGCCCGGATGTCCGGACTTGGCTTTTTCTACCATGGCCGCGGCAAGGATGCGGATGTTGTCCGCTGCCCTATTAAGGATGTTGTTCATGTGTTGATGATATTTACAGGTTTTTCTCTTTATACATGTTTTCCCACCAGGCCGGTTGTCGTTTCAGGTATTTGGCAAAATAGGCCAGGATGGTGTTGTGCCACAAGATACGTTGCCGGTAATCAACCACCGCGTGATCCGCGTTCTTGATTAGCACCAGCTCGACATCCTTCTTTAATAATTTCAGCGCGTTGTAGAATTGAATACTCTCGCCGGTCGGCACGTTTACGTCGGCCGTCCCGTGGAGTAATAATATAGGTGTCTTTACACGGTCGGCCCGGAAGAGGGGGCTTTGCTCCACGTAGATATCTTTCCGGTTCCAGGGGTACGAGTGGGCGGTGGCGTTCGTGCTGTAACTGTATCCCCAGTATCCCTCGCCCCAGTAGCTGGCGATGGACGAGATTCCCGCATGGGAGATGGCACAGGCGAACATGTCCGTCTTCGTTTGCAGGAGCATCGTGGTGAAGCCGCCGTAGGAGGCACCCATGCACCCGATGCGTCGCGGGTCGATGAAGGGGTGGTTCGCGATGAAGGCCTTCGTGCTCGCGATGATCTCGTCGGCGGTGGTGATGCCCCAGTTATTCTGGTGGCGCGCGGAGAACTCCTGGCCGAAACCGGTGGATCCGGACGGTTGCATGATGTAGACCACGTAACCGTTGGCAGCGTAGAGATTGAACGGCCAACGGCCACCGAAGGTGCGTTCCACGGGAGAGGTGCCGCCGTAATAGTAGACGATCAGCGGGTATTTCTTGGCGGGATCGAAGCCGGCGGGCAGGTAATAGCGGCCGTCAATCGTGCTCCCCTTGTAGCGGTAATCCCAGTCTTGCACCTCGCCGAACTCGACGTTGCGGTATTGTTCGCCGGTGGGGTCGTCCCATGTCTCGGAAGCCAGGGTCTCCAGGTCAAGCGTGTAGATGCGCGGGGCATGTTGTACGCCGGAGGCCATGTAGACAGCCTTATCTGCGTTCCGGGCGAGCGAGAAGGCCTGCACCAGGTCGCCGGAGCAGGGCACTTGGTCGATGCTCCCTTCGTGATAACGGAAGAGTCGAAGGTAATCGGTGTCTTCAGCCGTGAAGTAGACACTCCCGTCGCGGTGCCACCGCGCATGGGTGACGGAGGGCTGAAATGTCCGGGTGATCGGTGTCACCTCCCGCGTGACCAGGCTGTAGAGGTAGAGTTGCGTGTCGTACCCGTTCACGATCTGTTTCTTGCCAATGGCCATCCCGAGTGGCCCGAACGCGTGCGCGGGGCCGCTGACGAGCAGGTGAGCGTTGTCGGGCGAGAACGAGCAGGAGATCGAGGTGAGGCGGTCGTGCCACAGCGTGTCCACGCGGTGGTCGTCGAGGTTCATCAGGTAGATTGACTGCTTGCGGAAGGGATACTCGCCGTAGTCGGGCCGGCTCGTGGCGAAAAGAATCCGCCGCCCGTCGCCGCTCACGTCCATGAGTGAAGTGGTCAGGTTGCCCCACGTCAGGCGGGTATGCAGCCCGGTGGCGAGGTCAAGTTTACAGAGGAACGACCGGTGCCTGAAATAGGGTTGCCTATCCTCGATACCTGCCAGTTTGCGCAGTTCCCACTCCCGGTCGCTGTAATTCTCCGAGACAGTATAGAGGAGGGAGGAGCCGTCGGGCAGCCAGTGGTAATTGGAGAGTTGTTGCTCCGAGCGAAATAGCCGTTCCAGCCGGGCGTTCTCCGGCGTGTATATATATAAGGAGTACCCATCGCCCTCCTTGACAAGGAAGGAGAGGCGATCCTCTGTACCCGGTAGCCACCGCGCGTGTGAAGCCTCCTGCCCGTAGAGGGAGTATAGCACCTGCTTCCCTTGGATCCGGTAGAGGTGCATACCGCGGCTACTCTTTCCCTCTATTGTCTCTGACCTATCGACGAGGAGGTAGTGACCCGAGGGGGAGAGTTCTACCCCGTTCACGCGCCTGCCGTTCAGCACGTCCAGCACCCGCTTACCCCGTTTGGGGGAGAGGGAGAAGGCCACGGGAGAGTCCTTGAAGGCCGAGTCGGCTTGAAACGTGGCCGAAAAGAGCGTCCTGTCGCCGGGCGTGGCCACGCTCTTCACTATGATCGCGTGCTTCCCCGGTTCCCAGTCGGTCGCGAGCCTCTTCTCCACCGGTTTCCGTCCGCCATCGGCGTTATGCGTCAAGCGTTTTACGCCATCGACATAGACCTCCGCGTCCACGCGAAACGTGAAGAGGAGCGTCCCCTTCATCCAGTCGTTATTCGTTAGGTAAACCGCGTGGAACAGCAAGAGGTTCTTCTTCTCCAGCGTGTCGGGGTGGAAGGCCTCCCCCGGGGCAACGCGCCACGTCAACCCTTTCCACTGCTGCTCCGTGTAGTCCGGGGCAGGCACCAGCGATGTGACGTTCACCGCGGAGTGTTGGAGCAATCCGGCAGAGGAGAAGGATTTGTTATCGACATTTTTCGTCTCGCTAAAGGCGGGCGGGACAAGCGGGAGAGGAGAGAGTACCAGCCATTCGTCGATGGACTGGGCGCTTGTCGACAAGGAGCATATCACCCCGATGATCAAAAAAAATTGTTTCATAACATTATCGTTTAGTTAATTATATCTCCCGGTGTGCTGGTTGCTTGTTCACTTGTACACCCGGGAGAGGCGGTCACGCGTTCACTGTTCGACACGCGATAGCGTCAACAAAGTTAATTCGAAATCCGGGATCGTTAGAAAATATCAGGAAAAAAATAGCCTCGTGTACGATAAAATGCCTAATTTTGTCCGGGAATAAACCAAGTATACTATTAAAACAGAGAATATGAAGATTATTGCATTGGCCATTTTAGTCACAGTGATTGCCACGAGTTGTAACTCGAAAAGAAAAATGTATGCAGCCCCGTTCGAAAACGAAGAGGACGAGGTGGTCGTGGTCGTGGAAGATCGCGCTCAAGAGGGGCCGGTTCAAACGGCAACCCAGTCTCAAGAAGCGCCCATTCGCGTGCAGCAAGAGAGGGTTACCATGAGATATGGCACCTCGACGAAGCGTTATCACGTGATCGTGGGCAGTTTTTCCAACGAGACTAACGCTATCAAGTTACGTGATAAGTTGAATAGTGCCGGGTATGTCAGCATTATCATGTTGAACGAGTCTAACATGAACCGCGTGAGTATCTCCGGATTTGATGATGAGTTTTCTGCCCGCGAGGAGCTAAGGCGCATTCGTCATATTTTCCCGGAATATCACGACGCGTGGTTGCTGATGGTGCGTTAACCTTATTAACGGTAAAGAGAGGTACTTTCTCGCAATTCCGTAGGGCATGAAATATCCCTCTCCGGCATCTGGAGAGGGATATTTTCACTTTACAGGTAATCTTTTTTTCGAAAACGGCGCGATCGCGTCACCGCCTGCGGCGGAGGATGCGGGGAATGTACGTGGAGACATGTCGCGCTTTTTTAGTGTCGTAGACATCCGCGATGGTGATCAGCAAGGCGGTCTCTTCGACCCCGCCGAACGTTGGATTGAGAGCCGTTCCGAACGTCTTCATCGAAGGGGAGAGGCTCATGTAAGCGTTCACCAGCGGGGGGATATTCTCCCCGTGATCGCGTACTATGCGGGATAAAATCTTATAATTCTCCTCGTAAGTTGTCCCGTGGAATACGCGGTTAAACTTCGCCTCGTCGAGGTAGATCTCCAGCGGGTGGATCGGTTGCACCAGCTCCTCGGTATCCCGGAAGTATTTTGTCAGGAAGTAGAGCAACACGTTACGCGCTTCAATGTTGAAACTCGTGTACATGGTGGCTTTCCCGAAAAAGTACTCCATGCGCGGGTTCTCGACGGTCAGCGCTCCCAGCCCGTCCCACAGGTTATCCAGCGCGAAAAGGGACTTTCGCCCCATCCGGGTAGATTGATAAAGGGGTTGCACGAACGATCGGCCCAGTTCAATCATTTTCGGCAAGTACTCCTGTTTGAACTTTTCCGACATCCTGAACAGTTCCGTCGTGGCCAAGTTAGGTTCTCCCTCTTGGTTCAGCGGGAGGTTATCGCAAAGAATGTAGCGGTATCCTCCCAAAATCTCTTTCTCTTTGGGATCCCACACGATCAGTTGCTGGTAAGGCAGTTGTTCGTCGACATCAAATTCGTCAATGTCCACCTCTTTGCCTGTGCCACCTCCTGCCGAACGGAAAGTCAGTTCACGCAAACGTCCCACCTCTCGCATCAAGTGAGGAGCCTCGAACGCGTCAAACGAGTATATCTCGTTCGCTCCCTTGTTCGTCCTGCGGAGGAATTTATCCTCGGTTAACTCGGCCACGAGCTTCTCTTTCTCGACGGGATATATTACTGGTTTCATACGGAATGAGTTGAAGTATCTGGATCTTTGTTACATTTGGTACACCTGCTCTTGAATTTCCCTTGCCCACTCTTTAGGCGTTTTGCTTTTATCTAACGACTGCCAGGGAACCGGTTTGCCTATTTTGATGGTAAACGTGGAGCCTTTTTTCTTGAACGTCTCGTGTGGAAGCAGCATCATCTCGAGGTTCAACTTGATCCCGAAAAGTTGCCTGAAGCGGAATACCCGGTAAAAGAGGGGCGAGTTGTTGCCCGACACGTGCACGGGAACGATATCCCGGTGGTGCTTAATGGCTTTGGCGATAAAATTTTTCTGCCACTCCGGGTCTTTGATCCTCCCGTGGTACTTGCGGCTCACCATTCCTGCCGGGAAGGTGATGATTTGCGTGTCCGAGGCAAACGCCTTTTCTATATCGGAGACGGCCTCTTTCGCTTGTCCACCGTGTTTATTAATGGGCAGAAATATATTATTTAAATTCTTGAGATTCATTAATAAGTCGTTCACGGGAAATTTCAAATCCGGGAATCGTTCTCCCAGGAACGCAATCAGGATGATCCCGTCAGGCCCTCCAAGCGGGTGGTTGGAGGCAAAAATGTATCTCCCCCCGGGATCAGGAAGGTTCTCCTCGCCCTCGACGTGAAAATCGACGTGCAGGTACTCGAGAATCCCGCGAGCGAAGTCAAGCCCTTTCCTCTCGCCATACATCGAAATAAATTGGTTAATCTCGTTTTGGTGTATTACCTTCTCCAGCCAAGCGAACACGAACGAGGGTATCCAGCGGGCTAATCCCGGGTTTTTGCTTTTAAACAGCGGCTTGATGTATATCGGTTTTATTTTATCTTCCATGGTATCAATGTAATGGTAATACAGGGCAAAGGTATAAATAAAATCTTAACAAGTTTAAGACGTCTTAAGCGTAAATGAGATCCGGGCGCGATTTTAGGTATATATACTTATTTATACCAGTTTATCGGGATGATGCCTGACGAAATCCGCCCAGTTTTTACATTTGGCATCCCCCGTGGGGACTATTTCTCCTTGCAGGTGGTGACAAAAAGCGATGGCGATGGCATCCGTCTCGTCCAGCGTGGAGAGGGTAGCGGGTAGGGTCATGAATTTGCCCAGTAGCACGGCGATTTGCTCTTTGGAGGCACTACCCGTGCCGGTAATGCTCATTTTCACCTTCCGGGGGGCGTACTCGAAGATGGCAAGGTCACGTTGCAGGGCGGCGGCGATGGCCACTCCCTGGGCGCGTCCCAGCTTGAGCATGGACTGTATGTTTTTGCCGTAAAACTGGGATTCGATGGCCAACTCGTCCGGGTGGTACGTGTCGATGACTTGCAGCGTGCGCTGGAACACCCGTTTTAATTTGAGGTAAGGATCTTCTAATTTCTTCATCACCACGACTCCCGACACGATCAGTTCCGGTTTATTACTTTTTCCTGTCGTGCGGATAATCGCGTATCCCATGCAGTTACTTCCCGGATCAATGCCCATGATCCGTTTTTCCGGTGGCGTTTGCTCAATCTTCATGGCTCACTTCCTCCAGCGTGGTGCAGAAATAGAGAAAATCGCCGGGGAAACGTCGTGACAGGAGAGATAAACTCGCCTCGAGTTTCTTCTCGACAAAATACCGGTATGCCTCTTCTCTATCGAAAAAAAGTTGAAGGGAGAAAGAGGGGTCAGGCTCTTCCGCGCTCTTGATCCGGGTGAAAAGCGGGGGAGAAGAGGTGACGCTTCTCGCGAAGGGGATATACGTGCGCCAGATTGTCGCTACCCACTCCTTCTCGATCCCTTTGTTCACGTGGAACGTGATGTTGTACACGATACGCATCTACTGGATGATATCCGTGCCCATGAAGGGGCGTAACACGCCGGGAAGCCGGATGCCTTCCGGCGTTTGGTTGTTCTCGAGCAACGCCGCCACGACGCGGGGGAGCGCGAGGGCGCTGCCGTTCAGGGTGTGGGCGGTAGTAGGTTTTTTATCGCTCTTGCTCTTGAAACGCAATTTCAGCCGGTTGGCCTGAAATTCTTCGAAGTTGGATACCGAGCTGACCTCTAACCAGCGGTCTTGTGCCTTGGAATATACCTCGAAATCGTAGGTGAGGGCGGAGGTGAAACTCATGTCTCCACCGCAGAGTTTGACAACGCGGTAGGGGAGTTCCAGCTTGACCAGCAGGCTCTCCACGTGTCGCACCATGCTTTCCAGGGCCTGATAGGAGGCCCCCGGGTGGGCGACGTGCACGATCTCGACCTTGTCAAATTGATGCAGGCGATTTAACCCGCGCACCTCTTTCCCGTACGACCCGGCCTCGCGACGGAAGCAGGCGGTGTAGGCGGTATTTTTCACCGGTAGCTCCTCCGCGTCCAGGATCACGTCCCGGTAGAGGTTGGTGACGGGCACCTCGGCGGTCGGGATCAGGTAGAGCTTATCCTCGGGCACGTAGTACATCTGTCCCTCTTTGTCAGGCAGCTGCCCGGTACCGAAACCGGACTCCTCGTTGACCACGAGCGGCGGCATGATCTCTTCGTAACCGGCCCGGATGTTCTCCTCGAGGAAGAACGCGATCAAGGCTCGCTGTAATTTGGCCCCGGCTCCTTTGTAAACGGGAAATCCCGCCCCCGTGATCTTGACCCCCAGCTCGAAATCGATCAAGTTGTATTTCCGGGCCAGCTCCCAGTGCGGGAGTTGCCCCTCTTCGTGCAAGGGGATCGCGTCGCTTACCTTCACGATCTCGTTGTCTTGGGCGCCCTTCCCGGGGGGGACGCTGTCATGGGGTAAGTTCGGGAGGCGGACGATCAGGTCGTTTAACGCCGCCAGCGTGCCGGCGTGTTGGCCATTCAGCGTGGCAATGGTCTCTTTCAGGCGGGCCGCGCGGGATTTCACCTCTTCTGCCTCTTCCTTTTTTCCCGCTTGCATCAAGATCCCGACCTGTTTCGAGAGGGCGTTCATCTCTGCCGATTTGTCATCGGCCTCTTTCTGGAGGTTTTTTCGTTGGTCGTCCAGCAGGCCGATCTGTTCTACTAACCCGGTAGCGTCAAAGTTCTTGATGGCCAGCTTCCGGATGACCGTTTCCCTGTTCTCTTGAATGAATTTAAGGCTTAGCATACGCCGTGTGGATTAAATGTGTCTAAAAGTATTCGTTTTCGCGGGCGTAAAAATAAAAAAAACTCTCGATTGCCGGAACCGAGAGCCTTTTAATTTTCTCTTCACGCTTATTCCCCCGTGGTGGTGGGCTGTACGATCGAGACGTATGATTTGTCGCCCCGTTTCCGGGTGAAGAGCACGTTCCCGTCGACTAACGCGAACAGGGTGTGATCCCTGCCGATGCCCACGTTCGCGCCGGGATTGTGCTTGGTGCCCCGCTGGCGAACGATGATGTTCCCGGCTTTCGCGAATTGTCCCCCGAAGAGTTTTACTCCTAACCGTTTGCTTTCCGATTCGCGGCCGTTTTTCGAACTACCGACTCCTTTCTTGT
This sequence comes from Odoribacteraceae bacterium, assembly GCA_031276355.1. GTDB lineage: Bacteria > Bacteroidota > Bacteroidia > Bacteroidales > Marinifilaceae > JAIRKS01. The sequence continues at coordinate 10,027 of JAISNC010000006.1, read as the reverse complement.
GTGCCATATCGTATAAATTTTAGAAGTTACAGAATGAAGTTACCCGTTTATGGCCTCGACCAGGATCTGTGTCAGGTATTGGCGATGACCTCTTTTCTTGGTATACCCTTTTCTTCTTTTTTTCTTGAAGACGATCACCTTGTCGCCTTTTAGATGCGACAACACCTTCGCCGATACCGACGCGCCCTCTACCAGCGGGGTGCCTACCTTTACCTGTCCCTCGTTGTCGAGCAGGTATACCTTGTCAAACTCTACTTGAGCGCCTTCTTCCGCGTCAAGCCTGTGAACGTAGACCTTCCGATCTTTTTCCACCTTGAATTGCTGTCCCGCAATCTCTACAATAGCATACATTTTAATGTCACTTTTAAGTTAAAACCGTGGGGCGGGAGTTGCCTCCTCTTGGCGTGCCCCGTGAGGATTATCATTTTTTTTTGCCCGGCAAAGGTAGCCATAGTTTTTTTAATGCGCAAATATTGCTATTGAATTTACAGCGCCGCGTCAAGCCGCGGGGAGATGGTGACGTGATGGAACTTGCCGTTACGAGAAGGATATTTATCTATGAAAAAATCAAAATAATCCGATTAAACCACGGATAACAGTCCATTTGTTTTTATTTCGATACAGAAAACCGCGTAAAGAGGAACCGATTTTATCTCGTTTTCAAAACCGAAATTCTTTCGCGAGATGCGGATAGCGTAAGGACACTTGTATTTTTGCACGAATATCCCCAAACTTTTACCCCTCGTGTTCCTGCCCTTTTTCACCTCCACCGGCACGGAACTCGCGCCGATTTGCAACACGAAATCAATTTCGGCGGAATTGTCGTTTTTCCAGTAAAAAAGCGGGATCTTGTTTGCCGCGAAACACTGGGCTACATAGTTTTCCGTCAACGAACCGAGGTAAGTATTGTCTTCCGTTTCGTTCAAAATAATTTGATACGGCGTGTTCGATTTCATGGTCAAAATACCGACGTCGCCCATGTACAGTTTGAAATCAGACAAGTCGCTATAAACCGCGATCGGGACATTTCCCTGTTCCGTTTTTTGACATTTCAGCACGATTCCCGCGAAATTCAGCCATTCGATTGCCTCGCCGAAAATGGTTGTCGTGCCGCCTTTCTGAACAATTTTGTACTGAAATTTTTTGTTTTCTTTCGCCAACTGGTTGGGCACGGAATTGTAACACGCGCGTATTTTCACGCTCGTGGTTTTGTCGGCATATTTCGCCATGTCGGCAACGTATTCGTTGATGATTTTTTGCTGGATCTCGGCAACTTCCATCACGCTCTTCGTGGAAACATAATTGCCGACAACTTCCGGCATACCACCGACGATCAGGTAATGCTGGAAAATCTCGAGAGCCGTTTTATGCAAAGAAACGGGCATTTTCGTGTCGGTCGCGAATGATTCTTTGATCTCTTCGGCAAGCGACTGCATGTCCAAAGCCCACAGGAACTCCTCGAAATCCATCGGGAAAAGCGAAAGTTCGTCGACTTTGCCAACCGGGAACGAGCATTTTTCGCGGTTCATCGCCACGCCGAGTAAACTGCCTGCCGCCACGACGTGGTATCCAGGTGCTTCTTCACAAAACACTTTCAGGGAAAGCAGCGCCCTTTCGCTCGCCTGGATTTCGTCCAGGATAATCAGCGTTTCGGCAGGTTTGATTTTACTTTTTGCCGAAATTTCCAACATCCGGATAAGACGTTCAGGGATTAAATCGTCTTCAAAATAGGCACGAACGCTCGCGTTTGTTTCCAGGTTGAAATGCACGAAATGGGAGTAATGTCGCGCCCCGAACTCTTTCAGGATGTAGGTTTTCCCTACCTGCCTCGCTCCATTCAAGATCAGCGGCTTGCGGTTTCCCCTGTTTTTCCAGGCAACTAATTCATTTATAATTTTTCGTTCCATGTGATGCCTCATGTTGATATTTATCTATGAAAAAATCAAAATAACCCGATTAAACCACGGATAAAAGTACCGCGAAAGTACGGGTAATTTTCCAACCGGCAAATAAAGGGCCGTTTTTCCGGCGACCCGGGGAGTGATTAACATTTCGCGTCCATTGTCTTATCCCGGCTGCGAAAACATCCCGTCAAGGATGCCCTTCCGGCGACCATTTAAAATGTCCCGGCTATTTGCGCGTCCAGGATAAAGCATTATATTTGTGTCGTTTTCATGCGAACAGAAATGATGGAAAAATCAGAATTATATAGACTTTCTCCTCTAATATTTGACTCGGCGCTGACGGGCGCGGCGACAGTTACGAGTGACAAGGGCGCGAGGCGACTCCTTCGGGCTTCCGGGCGGGGCAAGAAAAGAGTTTATAAAAAAATACATGCCTGTTCATCTCATAATTAGCAAAAACATGAAAACGAGGATTTTAATTTCAAGCGTGCTGTTGCTGGTAAGTATAGCAACAGGTTTTGCACAGAGCGGAACATGCGGGGAAAACCTGTCGTGGACGCTGGAGAATGGGACACTAACGATTAGCGGGACGGGGAAAATGACGGATTATTCAAAAGGTAATTATGCCCCTTGGTATTCGTATTGTTCTTCTATTACTACAGTTGTAATTGGTAGGGGCGTGACAAGTATTGGAGAGAGTGCTTTTGAGGATTGTAGCGAACTTGCTTCTATCACGATTCCCAAGAGTGTAACAAGTATTGGAGATGATGCTTTTTTCGGTTGCAGCGGTCTTACTTCCATCACGATTCCCGACGGTCTAACAAGTATCGGATGGGGTGCTTTTTTCGGTTGTAGCGGTCTTACTTCCATCACGATTCCCGATGGCGTGACAAGTATCGGAGATTGGGCTTTTTACTTTTGTAGCGGTCTTACTTCCATCACGATTCCCGACGGCGTGACAAGTATTGAAGGTCATACTTTTTCCAACTGTAGCGGTCTTACTTCCATCACGATTCCGGACGGTGTGACAAGTATTGGAGAGAGTGCTTTTGAGGATTGTAGCGAACTTACTTCTATCACGATTCCCAAGAGTGTAACAAGTATTGGAGATGATGCTTTTTTCGGTTGCAGCGGTCTTACTTCCATCACGATTCCCGACGGCGTTACAAGTATTGGAAAAGGTGCTTTTTCCGGTTGTCGCGGTCTTACTTCCATCACGATTCCCGGCGGCGTGACAAGTATTGGAATGAGTACTTTTGCCGGTTGCAGCAGCCTGGCTTCCATCACGATTCCCGACGGTGTGACAAGTATTGGATCTAGCACTTTTGCCGGTTGCAGCAGTCTTACGGCGATCCGGGTAGAGAATGGGAATGTAAATTATTCTTCCGAAGCCGGTGTACTGTTTAATAAGGATAGAACGACATTATTTTGTTGCCCCGGGGGGAAAACTGGGAATTACACGATCCTGGGTAGCGTGACAAGTATTGGAAATCGGGCTTTTTCCGGTTGCTGCGGTCTGGCTTCCATCACGATTCCTGGCGGCGTGACAAGTATTGGAGATTATGCTTTTTCCTATTGTAGCGGTCTTACTTCCATCACGCTTCCCGGCGGCGTGACAAGTATTGGAGATTATGCTTTTTTCTGGTGCAGCAGCCTGACTTCCATCACGATTCCCGACGGCGTGACAAGTATTGGAGATTATGCTTTTTACGGTTGTAACGGTCTTACTTCCATCACGATTCCCAACAGGGTAACAAATATTGGAGATTATGCTTTTTCCGGTTGTATCGGTCTTACTTCCATCACGATTCCCAACAGGGTAACAAGTATTGGAGCGGGTGCTTTTGGGGGTTGTCGCGGTCTTACTTCCATCACGCTTCCCGGCGGCGTGACAAGTATTGGCGAGTGGGCTTTTTCCGGTTGCGACAGTCTTACGGCGATCCAGGTAGAGATTGGGAATGTGAATTATTCTTCCGCGGCCGGCATCCTGTTTAATAAGGATAAAACGACATTATTTTGTTGTCCCGAGGGGAAAACCGGAAATTATACGATCCCGGGTAGCGTGACAAGTATCGGAGGTCGGGCTTTTTCCTCTTGTAGCGAACTTACTTCCATCACGATTCCGGACGGTGTGACAAGTATTGGAGATGAGGCTTTTTCCGGTTGCAGTGGACTTACTTCCATCACGATTCCGGACGGCGTGACAAGTATTGGAGATGAGGCTTTTTCCGGTTGCAGTGGTCTGACTTCGGTCACCAACTTGAATCCGACCCCGCAAAATGTATCAAACGATGTATTCAGATGGGTCAATTGGGAGATAACGACGCTATACGTCCCCGCCGCTTCTCTTGCGGCCTACCGGGCCGCCGATGTCTGGAAAGATTTCGGAACGATTGCCGAATATGTTCCTTCGAAACGCGAATGACCGGTGGATCTTTTTAAACTAAGAGCCAAGAGTAGCGCGAGGCAAATCCGAAGGGCTTCCGGGCGAGAAAAAGAAAAGAGTTTATGAAAAATACATATCTATTCATATCATAATTAGTAAAAACATGAAGACAAGGATTTTAATTTTAAGCATACTGTTGATTACAGCCATATTATTTCCCGGTTGCGAGCCGGGAAACGCGCTGACATGGAAGCTGGGCGAGGATAAGAAAACGCTGAAGATTGGCGGGAGGGGGGCGATGCCGGATTATCCAGAAGGTAATGATGCCCCCTGGTCTTCGTATCGTTCTTCTATTACCACGGTTGTAATTGGTAATGGCGTTACAAGTATTGGAGAGAGGGCTTTCGAGGATTGTAGTGAACTTGCTTCTATCACGATTCCCAACAGCGTGACAAGTATCGGAAACAAGGCTTTTCGTGGTTGCAGCGGTTTGGCTTCCATCACGATTCCCGGCGGCGTGACAAGTATTGGAGAGGACGCTTTTGCCGCTTGCAGCAGTCTGACTTCCATTACGATTCCCAACAGTGTAACAGAGATTGGATGGAGCGCTTTTTCCGGTTGTAGTGGTCTTACTTCCATCACGATTCCCGACGGCGTGACAAGTATTAGAGAGGGGACTTTTTGGGGTTGTAGCAGTTTGACTTCCATCACGCTTCCCGGCGGCGTGACAAGTATTGGAGAGAGGGCTTTTTCCTTTTGCAGTGGGTTCACTTCCATCACGATTCCCAACAGTGTAACAAGTATTGGAGATTGTGCTTTTTCCGATTGCAGCACTCTTACGGCGATCCGGGTAGAGAATGGGAATGTAAATTATTCTTCCGCGGCCGGTGCCTTGTTTAATAAGGATAAAACGACATTAGTTTGTTGTCCCGGGAGGGAAACCGGAAATTATACGATCCCGGGTAGCGTGACAAGTATTGGAGATTATGCTTTTTCCGGTTGTCGCCGTCTGACTTCCATCACGATTCCCGACGGCGTTACAAATATTGGAAGGGGTGCTTTTTCCGGCTGCAGTCATCTGACTTCCATCACGATTCCCGACGGCGTGACAAGTATTGAAGATGTTGCTTTTTACGATTGCAGCGGTCTGACTTCCATCACGATTCCCGGCGGCGTGACAAGTATTGGAGGTTATGCTTTTTACCTTTGTCGCATTCTGACTTCCATCACGATTCCCGACGGCGTGACAAGTATTGGAGATGTTGCTTTTTACAATTGTCGCAATCTGACTTCCATCACGATTCCCGACGGCGTGACAAGTATTGGAGCGAGGGCTTTTTCCTTTTGCAGTGGGTTCACTTCCATCACGATTCCCAACAGTGTAACAAGTATTGGAAATGAGGCTTTTTCCGGTTGCATGAGTTTGGTTTCGGTTTCTAACTTGAACCCGACCCCGCGAAATGTATCAAGCGCTGTATTCAGCGGTATCGAGTTGAGCAAAATGACGCTATACGTCCCCGCCGAAGCGATAGCGGCCTACCGGGTCGCCGATGTCTGGAAATATTTCGGGACGATTGCCAAATATGTTCCTTCGAAACGCGGATCTAAAAACTAAAAGTCGTGCTCTCGTTTAGGCAACTCCTTCGGGCTTCCGGGCAAGAGAAGAGTTTGATTTATTCATATCATAATTAGTAAAAACATGAAAACAAGGATTTTAATTTTAGGTATGCTGTTGCTGACGAACATGGCAACAGGGTTTGCACAGAGCGGAACATGCGGGGAAAACCTGACGTGGACGCTGAGCGAAGATGAAAAAACGCTGAAGATTAGCGGGACGGGGGCGATGAGGGATTATTTGTTTATTCTTAATACGTCTCCTTGGGATTCGTATCGTTCCTCGATTACTACTGTTGAGATTGGAGACGGTGTGACAAGTATTGGAGATTGGGCTTTTTCTGCTTGCAGCAGTCTGACTTCCATCACGATTCCCGATGGTGTGACAAGTATTGGAGATGGTGCTTTTGCCGTTTGCCGCAGTCTGACTTCCATCGCGATCCCCGATGGTGTGACAAGTATTGGAAAACAGGCTTTTTACGATTGCGACCGTCTTACGGCGATCCGGGTAGAGAACGGGAATGTAAATTATTCTTCCGAAGCCGGCATCCTGTTTAATAAGGATAAAACGACATTAGTTTGTTGTCCCGGAGGGACAACCGGAAATTATACGATTCCTGACGGTGTGACAAGTATTGAAGATTGGGCTTTTTCCGGTTGCCGCCGTCTGACTTCCATTACGATTCCCGACGGTGTGACAAGGATTGGAAAAGATGCTTTTACCGATTGCCTCAGTCTGACTTCCATCGCGATTCCCGACGGGGTGAAAAGTATTGAAGATAAGGCTTTTGCCGGTTGCCTCAGTCTGACTTCCATCACGATTCCCGACGGTGTAACAAATATTGGAGTTAGTGCTTTTTACGATTGCCGCAGTCTGACTTCGGTCACCAACTTGAATCTGACGCCGCAAAAGGTATCAAGCGATGTATTCAGCAACGTCAAATTGAGAAAGGCCACGCTTTACGTTCCTGCCGCTTCTCGTGCAGCCTACAAAGCCGCTGATGTCTGGAAAAACTTCGGATCCATCAAGGCCTATGTGCCTTAAGCTATCACCGCCCCGGCGACGGCGAATGCCATCCGCTTCATCTCATAATTAGCAAAAACATGAAGACAAGGATTTTAATTTCAAGCGTGCTGTTGCTGGTAAGTATAGCAACAGGTGTTGCACAAAGCGGAAAGTGCGGGGAAAACCTGGCGTGGACGCTGGACAATGGAACACTAACGATTAGCGGGACGGGGGCGATGAGGGATTATTTTTCTTTTGATCATATACCCTGGTATTCGTGTCGTTCCTCGATCACCACCGTCAAGATCGGGGAGGGCGTGACGAGTATCGGGCGTTCTGCTTTCGAGGATTGTGGCGCTCTTACTTCCATCACGATTCCCAACAGCGTGACAAGTATTGGATACCGGGCTTTTTGCGCGTGCCGCGGCCTGGCTTTCATCACGCTTCCCGGCGGCGTGACGCGTGTTGGAGATTTTGCTTTTTACGATTGCGGCGGGTTGACTTCCATCACGATCCCCGGCGGCGTGACAAGGATTGGAGATGGGGCTTTTTCCGGTTGTGTCGGCCTGGCTTCCATCACGCTTCCCGGCGGCGTGACGAGTATCGGGAGTTCTGCTTTCGAGGGTTGTGGCGGTTTGACTTCCATCACGATCCCCGGCGGCGTGACAAGGATTGGAGATGGGGCTTTTTCCGGTTGCGGCGGTTTGACTTCCATCACGATTCCCAACGGCGTGACAAAGATTGGAGATGGGACTTTTTCCGGTTGCGGCGGTTTGACTTCCATCACGATTCCCAACAGGGTAACAAGGATTGGAAATGAGGCTTTTTATGGTTGTATCGGTCTTACTTCCATCACGATTCCCAACGGCGTGACGAGTATCGGGAGTTCTGCTTTCGAGGGTTGCGGCAGGCTGGCTTCTATCACGATTCCCGATGGCGTGACAAGTATCGGGGGGAGAGTTTTTCACGGTACCGGGTGGCTGGATAAACAGCCCGACGGGTGTATTTACGTCGGGAAAATATTGTACACATACAAGGGAAGCATGTCGGCCAACACGGTGATTAATGTAAGGGAGGGAACCGCGCGGGTTGAAGGGGGTGCTTTTGCCGGTTGTGGCGGGCTTGTTTCTATCACGATTCCCAACAGTGTAACGAGTATCGGGGCGAACGCTTTTCATGATTGTGTCGGGCTTACTTCCATCACGCTTCCCGGAGGCGTGACGAGTATCGGGCAATTCGCTTTTGCCGGTTGTGTTGGCCTCGCTTCCATCACGCTTCCAGACGGTGTAACGAGTATCGGGCAATTCGCTTTTTCCGGTTGTGTCGGCCTGGCTTCCATCGCGATTCCCGACGGGGTGACGAGTATCGAGTCGCATGCTTTCGAGGATTGTAGCGGCCTGGCTTCCATCACGATCCCGGGTAGCGTGACGAGTATCGAATGGCACGCTTTTTCCGGTTGCACGCGATTGACTTCATTCACCAACTTGAATCCGATGCCGCAAAAGGTATCAAGCGATGTATTCCGTGGCATCGACTTGAGCAAAATGACGCTATATGTTCCTGCCGGGGCGATAGCGGCCTACCGGGCCGCCGCCGTCTGGAAAAACTTCGGGACCATCACGGCCCACGTGCCTTAGGCCATCACCGCCCCGGCGACGGCAAATACCATCCGCTTCATACCATAATTAGTAAAAACATGAAAACAAGGATTTTAATTTCAAGCGTGCTGTTGCTGACGAACCTGGCAACAGGTTTTGCACAGGGCGGAACATGCGGGGAAAACCTGGCGTGGACGCTGGAGAATGGCACGCTGACGATTGGCGGGACGGGGGAAATGCCGGATTATTCGCATCCTGATTCTGCCCCTTGGTATTCGTATCGTTCTTCTATTACCACGGTTGTAATTGAAAAGGGAGTAACAAGTATTGGAGATGAGGCTTTTTCCGGTTGTCACAGTCTTACTTCCATCACGATTCCCGATGGTGTTACAAGTATTGGATATGAGGCTTTTTCCTATTGTGACAGTCTGACTTCCATCACGCTTCCCGACGGCGTGACAAGTATTGGAGATTGGGCTTTTGAGGATTGCAATAGTCTGACTTCCATCACGCTTCCCGACGGCGTGACAAGTATTGGAGATTGGGCTTTTTACGGTTGTAGCGGCCTGACTTCCATCACGATTCCCGATGGCGTGACACGTATTGGAGAGCAGGCTTTTTACGGATGTAGCGGCCTGACTTCCATCACGATTCCCGATGGCGTGACACGTATTGGAGAGCAGGCTTTTTACGGATGTAGCGGCCTGACTTCCATTACGATTCCCGGCTGTATGGAAAGTATTGAAGATGAGGCTTTCTACGGTTGTAGCGCTCTTGCTTCTATCACGATTCCCGACGGCGTGACAAGTATTGGACATTCTGCTTTTGGGGGTTGCAGCAGTCTTACGGCGATCCGGGTAGAGAATGGGAATATAAATTATTCTTCCGCGGCCGGCATCCTATTTAATAAGAATAAAACGACATTATTTTCTTGTCCCAGAAGGAAAACTGGAAATTATACGATCCCAAACAGCGTGATAAGTATTGAAAGTTCTGCTTTCGCAGGTTGTAGCGGTCTTACTTCCATCACGATTCCCGACGGTGTGACAAGTATTGGAGGGTGGGCTTTTGCCGGTTGTCGCGGTCTTGCTTCTATCACGATTCCCGATGGTGTAACAAGTATTGGAGAGCGAGCTTTTTCCGGTTGTAGCCGTCTGACTTCCATCACGCTTCCTGACGGCGTGACAAGTATTGGATTTCGGGCTTTTTATGAATGCCACGGCCTGACTTCCATCACGATTCCCAACAGTGTAACAAGTATTGGAGCTTGGGCTTTTTTCGAGTGCAGCAGTCTGACTTCTATTACGATTCCCAGCAGTGTAACAAGTATTGGAGAGATAGCTTTTTACAAATGCCGCAGTCTGACTTCCATCACGCTTCCCGACGGCGTGACAAGTATTGGAGATCGGGCTTTTTACAAATGCAGCAGTCTGGCTTCCATCACGCTTCCCGACGGTGTGACAAGGATTGGATATGGTGCTTTTCAGAATTGTATCAGTCTTACTTCTATCACGATTCC
>JAISNC010000109.1 GCA_031276355.1 Odoribacteraceae bacterium | reverse complement strand
AGGCTGTTGTTGATATTTCACCTGCCCCGGCCTCTACATAAGCCATTGGAACGCGAAGACACGTCATTACTGTTTGTTTATTTGAAAAATATTCCCACTACCAATGACGAGATTCCCTTACTCTATTAGTGTTCAGCCGGTTGGAATTTATGTTTCATGGCCAGTTTTTGGAGCGATTTCAATTCTCGTTGTACAAGCTGTTGTTGATATTTCACCTGCCCCGGCCTCTACATAAGCCATTGGAACGCGAAGACACGTCATTACTGTTTGTTTATTTGAAAAATATTCCCACTCGCGATGACGGGACACGCGGATCGCAATGACGAAAACCGACTTTTGACACACCCTCTTAATCAAGTGTCGTCCCTGCGGGACTTGGTGGTGGATGTATTCCCTATCGACCGTAAGCTGAAGCATACGGTTAATAGAGTGTCGTCCCGCAGGGACTTAGTGATAGATGTGTCTCCTTGTTAGCGTAAGCTAAAGCCCAATGTCATCCAGTTAAGAGAGAACGATTGGCCGTAGCGAACTTCGCTCCGATTGGCTTCGCCGGGTTTCGCTTCCCCAGAGGGGAATCATATCAATAGAAAAACAAGATACCCCCCCGTATCGCCAATAGCCCGTGGGGCTTCCATTTCGGCGCTTTTTATGAATCCCCCTTCGGGGAATTGGGAACAAGAAGGGAGGCCGTTTCTCTATTGATATGATTGCCCCACGGGCAATCGCCGCAAAACCCGGCGTAGGCCATCGTCCCCCTCTTGCCTCTTAACTGGATGACATTGAGCTAAAGCATACGGTTAAGCAAGTGTCGTCCCCGCGGGACTTGGAGGCGTACGCATTCCCTTGCGGGAGGGTGAGGGTGTGTTAAAAACCGGCTTTCGAGACAGCCTCGTGGTGCGATCCTTAAGACAACCCCATCGTCCCCGGACAACCCGTTCAATGGTTTAGAACGCCCTATTTTTGGAACAGGTGGGCCCAGCGCTTATAGTCGCGTTTTTTCCACTCGTTCCCGTGGTATACATAACTGGCGATAAGGGGAATGACCGTGGTACCTTCCGCGTAAACCATCTGTTCGTACGTAACGTCCACCTTCCCCCACGAGCAGGCCTCCTTTAACGTGGAAGAGGAACAGGCACCGTCGCGGACATCGGCCACCGTGACCTGAATGGCATACTTGTGCATGGGGACCTCGTGGCCCAGGATCTCGGCACAGACAACGGTGTCTTGCGTGAAGTTCTTGGGAACGCCGCCACCTACCATAAAAAGTCCCGTGTCGCCGGCCGCGATTTTGATCCGGGTTAACTCGACGAAATCCTTCACCGAGTCGATGGAGAGGTGGTGATCGGGGTGCTCCCACTGGTGCTTGGCAAGCCCGAAACCGGCACTGCTGTCCGAGAAGGCAGGACAGAAAATAGGCACGCCACACTCATAACAGGTCTGGATAAGGCTATTTTTCTTGACAGCGTTTTGCACCAACCACCGCCCCAATTCCCAGATAAACTCGCGCGAAGAGTAGGGGCGCTTCTCCAGCGTGTTGGCGAGGGAGTAGGTCACGTTGTCGCAAACTTGCAACTCCTCCTCGTCGATAAAAGTATCGTAAATCCGATCGATGTATAGCTCCCTCAGCAACGTGTCCGGCACGTCGGTGCGCCCCTTGTAGTGCTTGAATCCCAGCGCCTCGAACAGATCCATGTCGATGATCGAGGCACCGGTGGCCACCACCACGTCGATGATCTTGTGGCGCACCATCTCGACGTACACCTGCATACAGCCGGCCGCGCTGGTGCTCCCCGCCAGGGTAAGGATATTCGTGCATCCCGGGTCGCGCGTCATCATCGTCAGGATGTCGGCGGCACGCGCCGTGTCGCGGGAGGTAAACGACATGTCGCGCATGGCATCAATAAGAGGGGTCGAGTCGTAGGCGGTGATGTCGACATGTTTTATCGTCTCTTTTAGCAGCTCTCTTTTTTCCATTTTCAAGTTTTTACAGGGTGATTATTTGTGGTATTTAATACTCAATATCTGGTATATTAATTTGCTCGCGAGGAAATCGGGAGCCTTGTTTTTCTCGTTGGGACAGAGTTCTACAATGTCTAAGCCGACGATGTTGTGGCGCTCGTTAACCAGCTTGATCAAGTTAATCACTTGCCGGTAGGAGAGACCGTCCGGTTCGGGGGTACCGGTGGAGGGCATAATCGACGGGTCGAAAACATCGAGATCAATCGTGAGGTATACATTATCGTGCAACTTTCTCGACACCTCGTACATCCAATTGCCCTGCTCCTCGTGGAGATCATGGGCGTAGAAGATGCGATCCGGGAGTATGTTCTCTCTCTCTTCGGCGGCGGAACTGCGGATGCCCACCTGCACCACGGAAGCCACCTCTTTCGCCCGCGCCATCACGCAAGCGTGGTTGAAGCGCGATCCCTCGTAGCTGTCGCGCATGTCGGAGTGAGCGTCTAACTGCAACACCGAGAAAGGGGCGCGGTGGTGAGAAAAAGCGTAGAAAGCCCCGATGCTCACGGAGTGTTCTCCCCCCAGGATCACGGGAAACTTCCCCTCTTTCAACACCGCCTCCACCCGTCGTTCCACCGCGGCAACCATGGCCTCGGGCGAGGCACTCTCCGTGACCGGATCCAGGGTAGCGATCCCTCGCGTATAGACCTCCGAGTCCGTCTCGATGTCATAAAGTTCCATGTTGGCCGACGCTTCGAGAATAGCATCCGGCCCCTTGTCTGCCCCCTTGATCCACGTACTGGTACCATCGTAGGGGACAGGCAGTACCGCGATCTCCGCCCCATTGTACAGGGTGTAGCTGTCGTCTAATCCTCCGTAATTCATATATAGATTTTAATTTAGGCCGTTTTTTGCCGGGCAAATCCCGCGTTAATCCAATTTAAGCACGGAGAGGAAGGCCTTCTGCGGCACCTCCACGTTTCCGATCTGTTTCATGCGTTTCTTTCCCTTCTTCTGTTTCTCCAGCAGTTTCCGTTTCCGGGTAATATCGCCGCCGTAACACTTGGCCGTCACGTCTTTCCGGACAGCCTTGATCGTCTCGCGGGCAATAATCTTCGCGCCGATCGCGGCTTGTATGGCGATATCGAACTGCTGGCGCGGGATCAGCTCCTTGAGCTTCTCGCAGATGCGGCGACCGAACGCGTACGCGTTATCAAAGTGAATCAGGGCCGAGAGGGCATCTACCGGCTCCCCGTTCAGCAGGATATCCAACTTCACGAGGTTCGCCCGGCGATACCCCACCTGGAAATAGTCGAACGAGGCGTACCCCTTGGTGATGCTCTTGAGGCGGTCGTAAAAGTCGAACACGATCTCGGAGAGCGGCATCTCGAAATTGATCTCCACCCGATTGCCGGTCAGGTACTGCTGTTTCAACAGCACGCCTCGCTTGCCCAGACAGAGTGTCATGATCGCGCCGATGTACTCCGTCGGGGTGATGACCTGGGCCTTGATGTACGGCTCCTCGATATAATCCAGCGTGGTCGGCGAGGGCATGTCCGACGGGTTGTGCATCTCGACCGTCTCCCCTTTCGTGGTGTGCGCCATGTACATGACGTTGGGCACGGTGGTGATCACGTTCATGTCGAACTCCCTGTCGAGGCGCTCCTGGACAATCTCCATGTGCAACATGCCGAGGAAGCCGCAACGGAAGCCAAAGCCGAGAGCCAGCGACGATTCCGGCTCGAACGTCAACGAGGCATCGTTGAGTTGCAACTTCTCGATAGAGCCGCGTAACTCCTCGTAATCCTCCGCGTCGATGGGGTAGATGCCGGCAAAGACCATCGGTTTTACCTCCTCGAAACCGTCAATAGCGATGTCGCAGGCGCGGCTGACGTGGGTGATCGTATCCCCCACTTTTACCTCCGTCGAGTTTTTGATGCCTGATATGATATAGCCCACGTCGCCGGTGGTGAGTTCACCGCGCGGCTCCATGTCGAGCTTCAACACCCCCACCTCGTCGGCGGTGTACTCCCGGCCGGTGTTGACGAACTTCACCCTATCTCCGCTCTTCAGGCTACCGTTGACGACGCGACAGTAGGTGATGATCCCCCGGAACGAGTTGAACTCCGAGTCAAAAATCAACGCCTGCAGCGGCGAGGCCGGGGAACCCGAGGGGGGAGGGACGCGTTCGACGACCGCCTCCAAGATCTTGTCGATGCCCAAGCCCGTCTTGCCGCTGGCCTCGATAATCTCCTCCCGTTTACAACCGACAAGCTCCACGATTTGATCCTTCACCTCCTCGGGCATGGCATTCGGCATATCCATCTTGTTGAGGACGGGGATAATCTCCAAATCGTTCTCGACCGCGAGGTAGAGATTGGATATCGTCTGCGCCTGTATCCCCTGGGTGGCATCGACGATGAGCAACGCGCCCTCGCACGCGGCGATGGAACGAGAGACCTCGTACGAGAAGTCGACGTGCCCCGGCGTGTCGATCAGGTTAAGCACGTGTGGCTCTCCCCGGTACACGTACTCCATCTGGATCGCATGGCTTTTGATAGTGATCCCTCGCTCCCGTTCCAGCTCCATGTCATCCAGCACCTGGGCCTGCAGATCCTTCCCGACGACGGTGCCGGTGATCTCCAGCAGCCTATCGGCAAGGGTACTCTTCCCGTGGTCGATGTGCGCGATGATGCAAAAGTTCCGTATATGTTTCATTGAAGGCATATCCCGTTTTATAATTTATAAGACAACTCTTTCGCGGGCAAAATTATATCAAAATATCGAATTACGGCTATCCTCTCGAATAAAAGCTCTACTTTCGCGGGAGAACAGTTAATACATAGAGCATGATAAAATCGATGACCGGTTTCGGGAAAATCACCGTGCAACACGAGGAGAAGAAGGTGGTAATCGAGGTAAAAAGCCTCAACTCGAAACAATTAGACCTGACCACACGACTACCCGGCCTGTACAAGGAAAAAGAGATAGAGATACGCGGGATCATCAAAGATCGCCTGGAGCGGGGGAAGATCGACCTCGCCATCTATTTTGACAACGCGATAGAAGCGAGAGAGATGGCGTTGAATCACACGGTGATCGCGCACTATTATCGCCAGGCCCTGGAGGTGGCCGCGACGTTAGACGTGCAACCGGACAAGAGCGAGATACTCCAAACGATCATGCGACTGCCCGACGCGTTGCAAGTGAAGAGCGAGGAGTTCTCCGAGGAGGAGTGGCAGTGTTTGAGGGAGGGGATCGAGGCCGCGCTGGAGGAGCTGAACCACTTCCGGGAACAGGAAGGAGAGGCACTGATGAAGGACATCCTTCACCGGATATCCCTGATCGAAACGTTCGCCGCCGAAGTGCCTCGTTTCGAGGAGCGACGGGTGGAGGTGATCAAACAACGGTTGCTGGAGAAGATGAAGGAGTGGGGCGAGGTGAAGAACATCGACGAGAACCGCCTGGAACAGGAGCTGGTGTACTACTTAGAGAAACTCGACATCACCGAAGAGAAGACCCGTCTCGCGCAACACTGTCGCTACTTCATCGAGACGGCCCGCGGGGAAGCGGCTCCCGGGCGCAAGCTGGGTTTCATCGCCCAGGAGATCGGGCGGGAGATCAACACGATGGGGGCGAAGGCGAATGATCACGACATCCAGAAACTCGTGGTGAACATGAAAGACGAGCTGGAGAAGATCAAAGAACAAACGCTCAACCTACTATAAATGAAAAAAAAGGGGAAAGTAATCATCTTCTCGGCACCGAGCGGGTCGGGCAAGAGCACGCTGATCAACCACCTGTTGACACTCGACCTGCACCTGGAGTTCTCGATCTCCGCGACGAGCCGTGCCCCGCGGGGAGGGGAACGACACGGGAAGGAGTACTATTTCTTGCCCACGGAGGAGTTTCGCCGGCGCATCGACGCGGGTGAATTTCTCGAGTGGGAAGAGGTCTACGCGGGGTGCTACTACGGGACGCCGCGCGCCGAGGTAGAGCGTATCTGGTCGGGCGGGGCCACCGTCCTTTTCGATGTAGATGTCGTGGGAGGGATGAACATCAAGCGCGTTTTCAACGAACAGGCACTCGCGATCTTCGTGCAACCGCCCTCCGTGGAGGCGTTGCGACAACGCTTGGTAGCCCGCGGAACGGAGACCCCGGAACGGATCGAGCAACGCTTGGCCAGGGCGGGGTACGAGATGGTGTTCGCCAGCCAGTTCGACGCGGTGATCGTGAATGACAACCTGACCCGGGCGCTCGCGGAGGCAGAACAAGTGGTACGCGATTTCCTGCACGGATAAATGCGAACACACAGCGATCCGCCGGCCACGGGCCTCTTCTTCGGCTCGTTCAACCCCATCCATAACGGACACGTGGCGATCGCCCGCTACATGCTGGATGCCGGGCACTGCGAGGAGGTCTGGTTCGTGGTATCCCCCCGCAACCCGCTCAAGGAGGAGCGGGATCTTCTGCCCGAACAGGCGCGCTTAGAGATCGTGAAAGCGGCGATTGATGCCGACCCGCGGATGCGCGCGTGCGATATCGAGTTCTCGATGCCCCGGCCCTCCTACACGTACCTCTCGCTGGAACGCCTCTCCTCTCTTCATCCCGACCGCCCCTTCCTGTTGATCATCGGCGGCGATAACTTTCTTCATTTCAACGAGTGGCGAGAATATCGCGCCATCTTACTACGCTACCCGCTGCTGGTCTATCCCCGGCCGGGCGTGCTCCTTCCCCCTCCCCCCTCTCCCTCCGTCACGCTCACGGATGCCCCGCTCCTTCCCCTCTCCTCTACCGATATCCGGGAAAAGATCGCCCGCGGCGAAGAGATCTCTCGACTCGTCCCCCCCACCGCCCTTCCCCTCATCAAGCGGCATTACGGGGCGCGCGGGAAAGGTTGATCGACGGAAGCGGGAAAGCCGTCGCCGGTATTACAACTCGATGACCGCCAACACAGGGTAATGGTCGGAGATATAGCTGCCCGTTACCGCGCGGTCAAGCACCTGCACGCGGGTGACGACGCTCACGTTTTTCACGAAAATGTAGTCGATCAGCCTCCCCTTCGCCTCCGCCACCTTCCCGAAGTCGTGGAACGAGTAGCGAGGCCCCTCGATCAAGGGGCTGATCTCGCGGGTATCCGTCAGGTGATCGGGATCCGTGGCTCCCGTGAGCAGGCGAATCGGTTCATCGGTGGCGACGGCGTTGAAGTCGCCCGTCACGATCACGGGCGCGTTGCCGGCTATTTTTCGTATTTCTTCCTTCAACAAGGTGGCGCTCTCCCTGCGCGCGACGCTCCCGACGTGATCGAAATGGGTATTAAAGGCAAAAAATATTTTTCCCCCGGCCTTCTCCTTCAATTTCGCCCAGCTCACGACGCGCTCGCACGCCGCGTCCCACCCTTTCCCCGGCTTGTCGGGGGTCGCGGAGAGCCAGAAGGTGGCCCCTTCTAATAGATCAAAGCGCTCCGTCCGGTAGAAAAGGGCGCAATACTCGCCTCGCGTCTTCCCGTCCTCGCGCCCCACTCCCACGTACCCGTAACCGGGAAGCGCCTCCCGCAGGTCTTGCAACTGGGAGTGTAACACCTCCTGCGTGCCCATCACGTCCGGGAGCTGCGCCCGGATCACGTTGTACGCGGCGGCTTTGCGAAATGACCAATGATTGAGGAGGTCGCCGGGGTTAGCGTACCGGATGTTATAGGTCATCACTGTCAAAAGCGTGCCCGGCGGCACAGGCTCCGGGATAGGCTCCGGCACAGGCCCTGGCACGGGTTCCGGCAGGGGTTTCGGTTTATTGTCATCCGGTGGTAGGACGGCGAGCGTGTCCGGGACGACCGCTGGCTCCGGGCCGGGTTCCGGTCTCGTTCCCCCGCACGCGCCGGCAAGCAGAAGGAGAAAAATCAGTGTCCATTGACACGCGGCATGTTGTGTGATGTGTTTCATGAGTGCGGTGATTAGGGTTCTGTATCGCGGGGACGCATCGTCTCGTCCACCGTGTAGTTTAAAAACCGGTTGAACGGGTGAAGCAGCAGCAAGCGATCGGCACACCGCTCCACGGCATCGTCCCCGTCGAAGAAATCATCGGGCACGCCGCACGCCGCCGTGTAACGCTTGTACTTCGTCCACGCGGCAGCCGGCGAATCCGCCGGGAAGGGGGCGGGCACCCGCTGCAACTTGCTCTCCTCGTCCAGCGCGTAACGATGCGCGAAGCCGGGAGCGCGAAGGATCGCCTCGAACTCTTCCACGTTATCGAAGATATCCTGCCGCAACGCCTTGAGCAGGGGAGTATCCGGGCACCATATTCCCCCGGCAAAGAGCGAATTGCCCGGCTCGACGTGCAGGTAATAACCGCCCCTGGCCGCCATCCTTCCCCCGCGGGCGATGAACGCCCCCATGTGCGTCTTGTAGGGGATCTTATCCTTCGAGAAACGGGTGTCGCGATAGATCCGGAAGAGACAATCCTTTAGCTCCACTCCCTCGATCTCCGGGTCGGCGAGGGCGAGCAACGCGATTAACCTGCCGGTAAACTCCTCGTAGATCGCTCTCGCCTCCATGTAACGCGCCTTGTTCGCGTGGAACCAGGTACGGTCGTTGTTCTCTTTGAGGTCGCTTAAAAATTGAAAAACCTGTTTCATGATCGCGTTTATTTTAAGGTATCCACTTGATCTCTTCCACGTTCAAGTCGCGGGCAAGCCTCCTCGACAACACGAAAAGGTAGTCCGAGAGGCGGTTCATGTAACGCGCCACCTCCTCGTCGACCTCCCCCTCCAGCGCGACAACGTGCCGCTCGACACGGCGACACACCGTCCGCGCGACGTGACAAGCGGCCACCACCGGGTCTCCTCCCGGCAGCACGAAGAACGAGACCCGCGGCAACGCCTCCTCCATCCGGTCGATCGCGCGCTCCAGGAACGCGACATCGTCGGGGGAGCAGCGCAACCGTCGCGCGTCCGCCACCGCCCCGGCATCCGTGGCCAAGTTAGCCCCCACGACGAACAGCGTCCGCTGTATCTCCACCAGCTCCCGCGCCACCTCTTCCCCCGGTGCCAAGGAGCGGATCATCCCCACGTGAGCGTTTAACTCATCCACCCCGCCATACGCCTCCAGGCGCGGGCTATCCTTTCGCACGCGCGTGCCCCCCACCAGCGAGGTCATCCCCTTGTCTCCTGTTTTCGTGTATATCTTCATCGTCTTGAAATAAAGTGAATGAACGAACAAATGTAACCATTTTCACGAAAA
>JAISNC010000020.1 GCA_031276355.1 Odoribacteraceae bacterium | reverse complement strand
TGCCCCTCGACTTGCATGTGTTAAGCCTGTCGCTAGCGTTCATCCTGAGCCAGGATCAAACTCTTCGTGATAAATTTTTACCGTTAATAAGCCGGCGCGCCCCCTCGGGAACGCGCGGCGTGTTCCAAATCCGGCCGGTAGACCCTCCAGGCCGTCGCCAACGCGCCATGCCGTCACGGCAGGCGCGAGACAACGCCCGTTTTCGCTATATCTCTCCCCAGTATTGTTAAGAACGCGCTTGTTGAAGTAATGATGCCATCCACGGCAAGCAAGGTAGGAAGGAGAGGCGTGACCCGCGCGAAGGCGAGCAACATCCAGGCATCCCCCGGTACCAGGCCAGGAAAGCGGACGCGAAGATAACGTGATTTATCCATAACTTCCAAAGAATGGATAAAGTTTTTTCCATAAAACTTTACCGGACACTTGCCGTATCTGTTCATATCATTCAATATTAACCCGTTGATCTCTGTAATTTATTTTCGTCCAAGAGCCGAAAATGCAATAAAATTACCATGTAACACCATACGAAGTCGATCATTCGGTATCTCTTCCCGGATTTGAGGAGTTGCGAGGCACAAAGCCAAACAGGAAGCCATCCAGAAGGCAGTGAATCAATGTATTACTTTGCGCTACGCTTGACGGCTATGGACGGCTCCCCCTGTCGAATCCCTGGTAGAAATGCCATAATTTGACACGCACTCTCAATTTACCGGTGAGGAGGTAAAACCCGTGGAAAGTTCTATCTTCGCGGCATGAAAACAATCAAAGGCTAACGTAAAGAGACATGGCACAACTACCCTCTATCCCCAAAGGCACGCGGGACTACTCCCCCGATGTCATGGTAAAGCGAAACTATATCTTCGACACCATCAAGACCGTTTTTCAACGTCACGGTTACCTCCCCCTGGAAACCCCGGCCATGGAACACCTCTCCACTTTAACGGGCAAATACGGCGAGGAGGGCGATAAACTGCTTTTCAAGGTGCTGAACTCCGGGGACTTTCTCTCTCCCGTGACAGACGACGAGCTGACGGGGCGAAATATTCCCCGGCTCACCGGTAAAATGTGCGAGAAGGGGCTGAGGTATGACCTCACGGTGCCCTTCGCCCGGTTCGTCGTGCAACACCAGAACGAGTTGACATTCCCCTTCAAACGCTACCAGATCCAGCCCGTCTGGCGTGCCGACCGCCCGCAGAAGGGCCGTTACCGGGAGTTTTACCAGTGCGATGTCGATGTTGTCGGTAGTGACTCGCTGCTCAACGAGGTCGAGTTGATACAGATCGTCAACGAGGTTTTCCGTCGCCTGCACCTCCGCGTGCGCCTGCACGTGAACAACCGGAAGATCCTCGCCGGGATCGCCGAGGCCATCGGGTGCCCCGGGAGACTCACCGAACTCACCGTTGCCATCGACAAGCTCGACAAGGTGGGGCGAGAGAACGTGAAGGCCGAACTGCGCGAGAAGGGCTTTTCCCCCGATGCCATCGACAGGCTGCAGCCCATTCTTGATCTCACCGGCAGCAACGAGGAGGTGCTGGCGCGCCTGTTACCCATCTTGCGGGAGAGCGAGATCGGCTTGAAGGGGATAGAGGAGATAAAGAAGGTGCTCGACTACACGGGCCTGCTGGATGTAGAGAGCGAGGTCAAGCTTGACCTGACGCTGGCCCGCGGCCTCAGCTACTACACCGGTGCTATTTTCGAGGTCAAGGCCCTCGATGTCGAGATCGGCAGCATCACCGGCGGCGGTCGTTACGACGATCTTACCGGCATCTTCGGGCTGAAAGGGCTCTCGGGCGTGGGCATCTCCTTCGGGGCCGACCGGATCTTCGACGTGATGACGCAACTTGACCTTTTCCCGCGCGACACCGCCGCCTCCACGCGCTTCCTCTTCGTCAACTTCGGAGAACGGGAAGCACGCTACTGCCTGCCGATCCTCCGCGCGCTCCGGGAACGCGGCCACAACGCCGAGCTTTACCCCGAGGCCGTCAAGATCAAGAGGCAGATGGCGTACGCCGACAAGAAAGGCATTCCCCTCGTCGTCCTCGCCGGGGAGGAGGAGATGAAGAACGGGACGGTCGTCGTGAAAGAGATGAAGACGGGCGAACAACGCGGGCTGGCGGCCAACGAGCTGGCGGCGTGGCAGGATCATGACTAACGAGTAATCATGCGCGTGCGCGTATCCCATACGAGAAAGGACCTGCGGCCGTTGGAAAGTCACGGTTTCGACACCCGTTGTCCCTGACGGGAGCGGTTATACGGCGCCCGCGGGGGCAGGATGCTCCCGATAGCGCGCGCGTTCTTGTATTCATAGTGTATAAACCGTAAACTTTCCATCCATCATGACATTCCATATCTCGTCGGCACCGCTGACATTCGACACCATTAAAACTATTTTACGCGACGGGCACCGCCTGGCCCTCTCCGGGGAGAGCGAGCGCCTGATCCTCACGTGCAAGCACTACCTTGACCGTGTGATCGCCGCCGCCAACCGTCCACTATACGGCATCACCACCGGCTTCGGCTCGTTGTGCAAGATCACCATCTCCCCGGAGGACTTGAGCCGGTTACAAGCGAACCTCGTCCGGTCGCACGCCTGTGGCCAGGGGGCACCCGTCCACCCGGAGATCACGCGGCTGATGTTGTTACTCAAGATCCACGCGCTGGCGCTCGGGAAATCGGGCGTGCAACTGGCCACCGTGCAACGCGTCATCGACATGTACAACGAGGGCATCCTGCCCGTGGTGCGAGAGTTGGGATCGCTGGGGGCATCCGGCGACCTGTCACCGCTGGCTCACCTTTTCCTGCCGCTGATCGGCGAGGGGGAGGTGACGCGCGACGGTGTAACCCGGGAGGCGGCGGCGGTGCTGCGGGAGCTGGGCTGGGCACCCGTCACGCTGCAGGCCAAGGAGGGGCTGGCGCTGCTCAACGGCACGCAGTTCATGAGCGCCCACGCCGTCAGCGCGTTGCTCAAGAGCTTCCGCCTCATCGAGCAGGCCGACATCATCGCCGCGCTCTCCCTTGATGCCCACGACGGGCGCATCGAGCCGTTCTTGCCCCAGGTGCACGCCGCGCGGCCACACCCGGGACAGGTGGAGACGGCGCGGCACGTTCGCGCGTTGCTCGAGGGTTCCGGCTTCCAGCGGGTCGAGAAGACGCACGTGCAGGATCCCTACTCCTTCCGCTGCATCCCGCAGGTGCACGGGGCCACACGGGATGCCGTTGCCCACGTGGCCGCGGTCGTGGAACGGGAGATTAACTCGGTGACCGATAACCCGACCATCTTTGTCGACGATGACCTGATCCTCTCGGGGGGGAACTTCCACGGGCAACCGCTGGCGCTGGCGCTTGATTTCCTGAGCATCGCCATCGCCGAGCTGGGGAGCATCTCCGAACGGCGCACGTACCGCCTCATCTCCGGCCAGCGGAAAACGCCGGAGTTCCTCGTTGCCAACTCGGGGCTCAACTCCGGGTTCATGATCCCGCAGTACGCCGCCGCCGCCATCGTTAGCCAGAACAAGCAGTTGTGCACGCCCTGCTCGGTGGACTCGATCCCCTCGTCGAACGAGCAGGAGGATCACGTCAGCATGGGGGGGAACGCCGCCACGAAGTGCGTGAAGGTGATCGACAACGTGGAGCGCGTGCTGGCCATCGAACTGATGAACGCCGCGCAGGCCATCGACCTGCAACGGCCGCTGCGGACATCGCCGTACCTGGAGGAGTTCTTGGCCGCGTTCCGTCGCCTCGTGCCGTTTAACAGCGAGGATCGCGTGATGTACCGGGACATCGACCGGGCCGTGGAGTTCCTGCAACAGCACGATCCAGCCACCGGCCCACAATAAAATAACAACACCATCGAGCGCGGACGATCCGCTCGCCGCGGGCATGTTTGCAGCGTGACGCGATGCAAAACGCCGCGGGATTCACCGCGCCAGGGTCACGGCCATCAAGCCGATGACCACGTCGTTGGCGGTGGCGGCGACCTCCAGGTAATCGAGTTCCCGCGCGGGATCCAGCGGGAGGTCGAGGATAATGGCGGCGCCCCCGTCTATATAACGTTGATCCAGCCCCTTGCCCGTGATGACCGGCTCCAGGTCGCGGGCGACAAGCCCGCTTTTCAAGACCACGCGGTAGGGGCGCGGCTGTCGCAACGAGAAGGCAAGCCCGTTCGTGAAATAGTCCCGTTCGATGGGTGCCCAGGTTTCCGGATTGCGTAGCGAGAGGGTGTCGGCGGCACCATCTTTATACCGTACCGCTATCGTGCCGTTTTCAAATTGGCTTTGCATGTGATGGGTGGATCCCGCCATCAGGAAGTAGGCGCGCGAGGCGTTGCCGGAGAGCGGCACGCGGAGGCACCCGGGGTAATTATCCCACAACGAGACGAAGGCGACGTTCAGCTCCTCCTCCCGCGGGGTGATAAACGGGAGGCCGAAGGGGGTGGTGAAGAGATCGTCGATCGCCTGCCCGCGCAGGCCGGAGTCGTCGATACGCGCGGTGAGGTGGGGGTGACACCACTCGCCGATGCCCTGCGCGGGGAGCTGCAGCGTGGTGTAGGGGGAGCGGGGCGAGAGGTACTTCCCCTCCTCGAAGATGCGCGTGACGCGGTCGTTGAAACAAGAGCGCATCTCCACCGGCACGACGGTGGACGGGAGGAGGGGTAGTTCCCAATTCACGACCGGTGCCTCGTGGCGTTTGCCGCTGAAGATCACCTGCACGATGTTCGTGCCCTTGACGGCGTGGCGAGCGGGAACGCGGATGATGCCAGAAGTTGTCTTGGGAGGCACGCGCAGCTCCATTTCACGGGCGTTGCCGCGGGGGTTGATGACGAGGCGGCCCTTCAACGGGCGTTCCGAGTTATTGCGCACGCGGAAATCAAGCGAGCGGGCGGACTCGTTCGCGGCGGGGAGGATCTCGACGCTCTTGCCGAGGTGCACGTGCACGGGTTGCCACCAGCACATCTCGCCGCGCTGGAGCCGCGCGAAGAAGGTCTTCTCGCCGGGAGTACCGCACAAGCGTGTCTGGAGGTGGGAGTCGCTGATCTCTTGCTCCTCGATGAGGCCCTGGGGATCGCGGATGCCCGTGATGATGTCCCCGAGATCGGTCACGTTTAGCTCGTTGATAGCGGCGATGATGGAGCAAGTCGTGTCACGGAAAGGCGCTCCTCCCCACGCGATGTTCACGTGATACTTCTCCCCCGGCGGCAGATCGAGCAGGAGCGAGGGGTGCCCGATGGCATCGGGATTGACGCGGTAGGACGCGGGCTGCCCGTTCACGGTGAGCGTGTCGACGCGTTCCGCGTGGGCCGGGATCTCCAGCGTGATCTCTACCGGGAGGGCGAGGCGGGGGGAGAAGGTGTACGCGGTGGTGGAACCCTGACGGGCGTAAGCGAAATCAAGGTAGGGAAGGTGGATGGCGGCGTGATCCCACCCCGGGGGAAAGCCGGGACGAAGGGCCAGGCGGCGATTCATCAGGTCGGGGAGGATGCCGAACAGTCCCTCGGTGACGGCCCGGGCGAGCGTGCCGGTGGGGTCGGCGAAGTCCCGGTATGTCTCGCCGCGGGCGGCATCATGGAAGGAGATCTGCCCGATGTTGCCGGGACTGGAGCCGCAGTACATGGCATCGAGGAGGGTGGATTTCAAGAGGGTGAAAGCCACACCGGGGCGGCCTCCTTGCCAATAAGCGAGGGCGGCGTGCATCACCTCGGCAAAGGCGACGTTGTTGACGGACCAGGTGTATGGCATCCAGTTAGTGGTAGAGAGCAGGTAGTACTCCCCGCGTTCGAGGCCAACGGGATCGAGGGGGATGTGCGGGATTTGCTCGTCGATATAACGCAGCGCCTGGTACGCCTGGTAAGGATCGGGAAGGCGGGAATCTATGGCGTGATAGATGGTCCAGAGAGCGGCGGCGGGGTGGACGCGGCGCTGGCCGAGGCGATCCACGTATTCGGCCCACCAGCCGTCGGCGGCGAGCCAGAGTTCCCGTTCGATGGCGTTTTTAATTTTCTCCGCTTCGCGGCGGTAGGGCGCGGGATGCCGCCCGATCTTCCCGGCGAGGGCGGCGGCCGTGGCGTTGGCCTTGTAGTTGTAGGCGCTGGAATGGGTGACACCGCCGCCGTTGTACATCAACCCGTCGCTGGCCCAGATGCAGGCGTAGGCATCATACAGGCCGTCGTCGTCGGGGTCGAAGAGGCGTTTTTCCCAGGCGAGGTGACGCTCAAGGGTGGGCCACATCTTTTCCAGGAACTCCAGGTCGCCCGTCCACGCGAGGTGATTCAGCAGTTGATCGATGAAGACGAGGTTCATGTCATAGTGGTGCGGGCGGAAGCGACCACCGGGATCGCGGCAGATGTAGCCGCTGGAGAACATGGCCGTGCCGAGTTTCTCGAGGGCCCGCGTGAGATGGAGAGCCGTGTCCGCCGTGACAGGCCCCGTGGCGGGAGCGGTGAGTTGCGAGAGGGCATAGGAGGAGAAGTGCGCCCGCGCCCGGTCGTGCCACCCGAGCGCATCGGCCACGTAAGCTCCTCGCCAGCCGTTCAGGCGGGAGCGCCAGCTGATGGCCCCGTGCAGGTAGGAGGGGTACTCGTAGATGGCATCACTGACGGTGCTGATGACACCGCCGAGGGTGTTAAGGTAAGGGTCGGGGGTATGAATGACCACGCGCCCGGCGAGCGCGGCGCGGGCACGTTCGGCTTGTAGCTGGAGGGAGGGCAGGTCGGCGGGGGAGATAAACCCGCGACGCGGGCGGTAGAGGGTGAAGTAGAGGGGAGTATCGTTCTTGATGGCACCCCGGGCCGTGACGACGGGGAGCGCGGGACGCGCGCTCGTCTTCCCGTCTTGCTTGTAGGTAGTGGCTTCGGCAAGGGCCATCCCGGAACCTTCGGGAAAGGTGCCCGACCACGCGCGGAAGGGGTGTTCGTCGCCGTCGAGCGGCCCTCCCCCGTTTTTCCACCGCTCCAGCACGGCACTGGCCCCGTCGGGGGTGAGCGTGTCGGTACCGTGAAGGAGGAGAAAGCCGGCCGGGAGGAGGAGGTAATGATTGTTCTTGCACCGTTCCGGCTTGAGCGCAAAGGCATCCGGGGGATCGACGTTGAGGTCTCCCGACCGGGAGAACTTCTCGTTGGAGGCCCCGCCGTAAAGGACGATCCATTGTAGACCGGCCGGCGTGTCCCGGAAGTCGGCCCGCGCGATCATGCCCTCCTCTCCCGCGAGGGCGTGGACGGTGAGGGTGACCTCCCCCTTGCCCAACAGCGGGTCGCGTATCTCGTATATCATCGACCCGGGGCGATAGCGAGCCACAACGCGGGCGGCCTCGTCGAGCCAGAGGGTCCGCTTGCCGTCGGTGATGGCGATCTGGCAGTTGCCTCCCATGCCCGGCAGGTAGAAGGCGAACTCCGGGAGGTCTCCCGCCTCGACGCGGAAAGCACTCTGGGTGCCATAGAGGGCGCGGTTGAACTTTATCTTGCCGTTCTCGATGACAAAATCTTCCCCGTCGGGACGGTAGCGGAGTGTTTGCACGTTCCCGCGATGCCCGTCGGGGGAGGAGCCGGCGAGCGGGCCGTCACACGCGTGCAGCGCGACGGAGAGGAGCAGCAGGAGGGCCAGTTTCATTTACCTGACGAGGCTGTTAAGGTACATCTCGATGTTCGAGTAGATATCACTGACGATATAACCGTTGGCATCGGCGGGGTCGGCGGGGTTCAACCCGTGCAACTCTTCCCATTCGTCGGGCATCCCGTCGCGGTCGGTGTCTTTTTTGGGATTCCCGTTGCGGATCGTGCCGGGGCCTTTTGTCGGGAGCTCTTTCTCGCTATGGATCAGTTTGCCCTTTTTCCCGTGGGAGAGCAACTCGTCGATCACGTGCTGGTCGACCTGATCGCGGGCGGGGACGGTGCAGCCGGCATATTTCACGATCCACGCCAGGGCCTCGGGCGCGCTCGTTTCCGGTAGCACGGGAAAATCGAAGGGACGGTCGTACCACTTGACGATGCCGTACTCTTCTTTCCCGATAACGCGCCCGTCAAGCGTGCCGTCGTGGTTCTCGTCGAGGTAGTTCTCTTTGGCATACAGGGCGAAGTTCTCGTTGCCGCGGGTGAAGGCCTTGGAACGGGTGTCGGGACCGTAGATAAAGTAGTTGTTGGTAATGTTGGCAAACGATTTGAAGGCGGAGCCGCCGAGAATGTAGGCACCCACGCTCCAGTTGTAAACGACGTTATTCACGAACTGGTTGATGCCTTTTACCTTATTATTGCGGGAGCGGTTGTCGATGTAGAGATTGCGGTAGAGGGTGATACCACCGTCAGACTGGATGAGGCCTCCCATCGAGTGGTTCATCAGGCCTTGCGCGATGATGCTGTTCTGGACGGTGATGTCCGAGGGGCCGCCGACCACTTTCATCGAGCTGATGGAGAAGTTCTCGTCTTTGCCCCAGGAGACGGAGAGATGGTCGAAGATCATGCGATGTCCCTCTGCCACGACGAGGGCATCCGCGCCGTCTTTCCCGTGCTCGCCCATGCGAAAGCGGATGTAGCGACAGATCGTGTTGTTGGCCTTGCTAAAGGAGACGCGCTCGCCGTAGATGGTGATGCCATCTCCCGGCGCGGTTTGACCGGCGATGGTGATGTTAGGCGAGACGGAAATGGGGCTTTTGATCCGTATGACCCCGCCGACCTCGAAGACGATCGTGCGGTGCGGCTGGCTGACCGCGTCCCGGAAAGAGCCGGGGCCTTCGTCGTCCAGGCACGTGACGATGTATACCTTCCCGCCGCGCCCCCCGGAGGTGTATTTCCCGAAACCTTCCGCGCCGGGAAAGGCCAACGGTTGCGCGCTCCCGCCGGTAGCCAGTGATAGTAGCATGATGGTGTAAAGGACGTGTTTCATAGGTTATAATGTGTTATGGTGAAAAATCAACCCGTTACGATTTTTCAAAAGTAGGGAATTAACGCGAAGTGAGGAACCCGTTTTTTGATAAAAAAGGCGTGGATTTTGGTAATTCCCCGCTTGAATCCCGGCTTGTCGCGAACACGCGCGTTTTTGTTACCTTTGGGGCATGTTACAAGTACTGTTTACACGGATCCCCACGGGGGAGATGACCGGCCACCGGGAGAGGGGCGTCGCGCTCCGTCACCTGACGGGCGAGGCGCTGGTGCGACGGTTTACCCGCGAGGAGGGGTACGGCGATCACCACGAGATCCGGAGAGCGGAGAAAGGGAAACCGTACTTGACCGGGATCGAGGGATTATACTTTAATATCTCTCACTCGGGCGATCTCGTGGTGGCGGCCTTCTCGGAGCGAGAGGTAGGGATCGATATCGAGCGGCACGGGCGAGGCCGCATGGAGATCGCCTCCCGGTTCTTTCACGCGGGGGAGGTCGCGACGCTCCTCGCCGCCAGCGAGGAGGAACGAGCACGCTTGTTTATAGACTACTGGGCGATCAAGGAGAGTTTCCTGAAGTACCTTGGCACGGGATTAACCCGGCCGCTATCCGCCTTTCGGGTAGAAAAAGGGGGGAGGGGCATCTCCTTGTACGAAGGGGATACCCGTCTCCCGTTACACGTTCACCCTTGCCGGGTCGACGCGGCTTACTCCTGCTTCACGTGCGGCGAGACGGGGAGCTTGCCGCTTATCACGGCGGTGGAGTGGGGTGCCCTTTATACCAACGAGTGGTCGTGAAGGTACTCCGCGATCTGAATGGCGTTGGTGGCGGCCCCCTTGCGCAGGTTGTCGGCCACGACCCACAAGTTCAGGGCGTTCTCGCGGGAGAGATCCCGGCGGACGCGTCCCACGAACACCTCGTCCCGGTCGTTGGCCGTCAGCGGCATCGGGTAGAGACCATTGCCCGGGTCGTCTTGCAGGATCACGCCGTCGGCCGCCCGGAGGATGGCGCGAAGCTCCTCGAGGTCAAAATCCTTTTCAAACTCGAGGTTGATGCTCTCGGAGTGACCGCCGACGACAGGTACCCGGACGGCCGTGGCCGAGACGCGAATCGAGTCGTCCAGTATCTTGTGGGTCTCGTTGACGAGTTTCATCTCCTCTTTCGTATACCCGTTGTCGGTAAACACGTCGCACTGCGGCAGGCAGTTCCGGTCGATCGGGTGCGGGTAGACCCTTTCCACCGGTTCGCCCGCCCGCTCGGCCTCCAGCTGCCGCACGGCCCTGACACCCGTGCCGGTGACGGACTGGTAGGTGGAGACAACGACGCGCTTTATCCCGTAGCGCGCGTGTAGCGGGGCAATGGCCACCAACATCTGTATCGTCGAGCAGTTGGGATTGGCGATGATCTTATCCTCCCGGGTCAGCACGTGGGCATTGATCTCCGGGATCACCAGTTTTTTCGTGGGGTCCATGCGCCAGGCGGAGGAGTTGTCCACCACCGTCGTGCCGGCCGCGGCAAAACGGGGTGCCCACTCGAGGGAGACGCTTCCCCCCGCGGAGAAGATGGCGATACGCGGACGAGCAGCCACGGCTTGCGCCAGGCCGATCACCTTGTAGGATTTCCCCTTGAACGTTATATCCCTGCCAACGGAACGTTCGCTGGCTACCGGGAGAAACTCCGTCACGGGGAAATCCCGTTCCTCTAAAACCTGCAACATCTTGCGCCCGACAAGACCTGTTGCTCCAACTACTGCTACTTTCATGATATATAAGTGTTTTTAATTCGTGTCGCGAAAGTAATGATTTCTGCCGGGCGGGGAAACACGCGCGTGAAATTTGTCATCCGGACGCGATTCTGTTAAAAACCGGGGCGATGCTCCCTTGCCGGAGGGCAACACGAATATGATCCAGACAGGAAGTGGATTAAAGAACAAACGGGAAAAGCAGAACGAACAAGACAAAATACATTTATTATTCACTATCTTTGTGGGCAATGGGGAATGGAGAAACAGACTACAAAATGATATTATCCACTATCAATAGTACCTTTGAAGGCTATCAGCAACTGATAACCTTTTACGAGCAGAACAAAAGTAAATCGTTTGACGAGATACATATTGGGCTGCGCAAATTCTTTACTGCTAACATGAGCGCGGCATTAGGGGCGCTACTGGATTTATTTGTAGCAGGCTTAAATAGCATTAGCTTTGATTTTATCACTCCTTCGATAGAGCAAATATTGCTTAAAAACGATTTTCTTACTTACTATGGGCGACAAAGATTACTTGATAACAACCACACGACTATAAAATTTCAAAAGCTAAAACCAACGGACGGGAAGTACTTCAAAATGTATGTCATTGAAGAGCTTATCGGACGGAATGAGCTTC
>JAISNC010000004.1 GCA_031276355.1 Odoribacteraceae bacterium | reverse complement strand
CTGTTTTGCAATATCCGCCTTATGGATACGCTACGAAATGACGTACGACGGTTTTCATAAAAATGCCGATCGAATTTATCGCGTCAGCATCAGCGATAAATTGCTTTTGTATGCCGACGGATTAACATCCGAAATCAAGTCGCCCTTACATCGGCATCTGAAGAACACGTTTCCTGAAATCGAAAATGCTACCAAAGTCGGAGTATGGAAGTACTCCGAAATTGAAATCGACAGTACACGAAACAAAATCCGCGTCATTATGACCGATTCGTCATTTTTACAGATGTTCGACGTTAAAGTTCTTGCAGGCAACAGCGATTTTATGATTTACGAAAAGAAACAAATCGCTATCACGCAGGAAAAAGCCGCGCAACTGTTCGGCAACGACAGTCCAATTGGTAAAACCGTAAAACTTCACTACGACAATCAACCATTAGAATACACAATCGGCGCAATAGTCAACGGATATTCAAACCACAGCAACTATCCTTTTGATATACTTGGCGCTTGCGACCAATATATGGCTCTCGGGGCGTTGGAAGCGCTTGTCGAACTCGCTCCGGGTATAGACGTCGAATTGTTCCGTGAAAAACTGTACGAACACAAAGCGACGCTCGACTACAAACTCTCGACAATGTTTCTGCAAGGCATTGGAAACGAACTCCACTCTTTCACTGACAATATCGAAAAGATCGTTCTTTCACCGATAACATCAATGCATTACAGAGACGAGAATATCGTGCGGGCGATTAAATTTGAACATGTCATAATCTTTGCGGTCGCCGGTCTGCTGCTGATTCTGTGTACGCTGTTCAACTATCTTGCACTGTTCGTCAGTCGTTTCAGGATACGGACGCGTGAATTTGCACTGCGTGTTGTCTGCGGAGCGTCGAACAGGTCGCTGTTTACGCTGCTGTCGGTAGAATTTCTCATGTCGCTGATTATTTCGCTTTTGCTCGGCGCGTTTTTGATTGATTTAATTCTGCCGTATTTCACAACACTGTCGGAAGTCAATATCGAAATGTCGTTTATATACGTCGAATCGCTGATGTATATCGGCGCGGTTATTACGGTTTCGCTGCTGACATTTCTGCTCATACTGTATCTGTTCCGTCGCCGGACGTTGAACCTTGCTGTCCGTAACAGCAACGGTAGAACGTTTCGCCGGATATCTATCGTCACTCAACTTGTAATCAGTATCCTGTTTGCATTTTGCACCGCGATAATCCTGAAACAGATGTATCATGTTCATAATGCCGATCTCGGATTTACGTATAAGAACACGGGATTAGTTCAATGTGATATTGATGAGAAAGTATTGGAAAACGAATTAAAACAGTTCCCCGAAATCGAGGAAGCCGTCATCGGTACATCAATGTTTTTTTATGCTTTTTCGGACGAAATGTATGACTGGAACGAACGTCCCAAAGATGCCACTCCGATAAACATGCACCTGACGCCAATAACAGAGAAATATGCAAAACTGTATGACTTAAAAGTCGTCGACGGCGATATGCTGACCGACAGCGACGGCGACGAATATGTGATGATAAACGAATCGGCGGCAAAGGTCTTCGGCTGGAAAAATCCTGCCGGACAGTCGTTAACCGGCAGCAAACGACAATATACCGTCAAAGGCGTAATAAAGGATATGCACCGGTATTCGTTTACAGAATCTGTTGTTCCTACTGTTTTTAAACTGGATAAACAAAGCCGTCACATGCATGTTTTATTCAAATACCGCGAAGGTACGTGGGAAACGTGTTACGCCAAAATCAAACAAATGATGACGGAAAAATACGATATTCCCGAAAATAGAGTGTATCTGCGCAAAGAAGAACCACGATACGACCGGTTGTTGAAATCCGAAGACGTGCTACTCAAATTTCTTACTGTCATTTCGCTCGTCTGCATCATTGTTTGCGTATTCGGCTTCGTGTCGATGGTATCTCTTACTTGCGAAGAACGCCGTAAGGAAATCGCCATCCGCAAAATCAACGGCGCCACGATGAAAAATACTCTCGACCTCTTTTTTAAGGAATATCTGACCCTGCTTGTCGTCGGCGCCGCGATAGCCTTTCCCGCCGGGTACATCGTGATGCGACGCTGGCTCGAAGGCTATGTGTTGCAAACGGCGATGAGCGCGTGGGTATATGTCGCGATATTGCTTGCACTGATGTTGACTGTCGTCGTCTGCGTAGGCGGAAAGGTGTATCGAACAAGTCGCGAAAACCCGATAGAAGCAATTAAGTGATGCAAAAGGCTATCAATGATTATAAACTTGCGTAACGGTTAATAATTTCCGCATCGTCTCGGCGGCCTTCGGGTGGCCGAGACGCCGGGAAATCTCGAGATCTTGGAGGGCCTCTTGCCGGTTGTCGAGTTGCATGCGCGAGATCGCGCGATTGTAATAGGGCTTGGCGTTAGAGGGGTCGATTTGAATGGCGCGCGAATAGCTGGCGATGGCCTCATCGAGTTTTCCCTGTTGTTGCAGGATGGCGCCGCGATTAAAGAAGAGGGCGCTGGATTGCAGGCCCAGGGCGATCGCCGCGTCGTAATCGGCAAGCGCCCCTTCGAGGTCCTTCATCTTGTAGCGCGCGATCCCGCGGTAATGGTACGCGTCTAAGAAGCGCGGGTCGAGCGCGAGGGCTTGACTGTAATCCTGTATCGCTGCTCGTTCATCCCGGAGGTTCTCGTGGATAATCCCCCGGTGGTAATACGCGAGGGCATACCGCGGGGCGTTCGCGATGACGTAGTCTATATCCCGGAGGGCTTCCCGCGGCATCTTTAAATTGGCGTGGACGAGCGCGCGGTTAAAATAGGCCGACAGGTAACCGGACGAGCGAGAGATGGCATCGTTCAACTCCTTCAGTGCCTGTTCATATTGCTTGTGGTTGATCCATTCCAACGCCCGTTTGTTACTCTCTACGGCCGCCGAGTGATCGCACGAGGCGAAGGAGATAATCCCCATGATCCAGATCAGGTATCGCATACGTAATATCCAGTTAAAAATAATCCTTCAAAGTTAGTCATTCTCCCGGAAAAACCGCGCTATTTCCTCGAATAACGTCCGGCGTTGCGCGAAGACGCGTTTTTGTTGATCTCCGCCCGCGGGGACAACCGGTTGCCACCGGCCGGTAGCACGATGAATGACAGGTAATCCGGGAATCAGGTGGCGGGCTTTTGTCATGTTTCTTTAAATCCCTGTTTTGCCGACCAGGCGGGCGGGGTGTCCTTCGTGTAGCCAGGTCACGATGCCCGGCAAGGTTTACCTGGAGCCCGGTAGAGTTTCCCGGGCGTGAGGTGATGAGGCCAGTGTTCGTGTATTTTCTCGGCCGAGCTTGTCTTGTCAGGGAAATCAGGCGGGAATGAGGTTCGTTTATCGTCTATTCCCTATCCGGGGTTGTTATACCTTATTTATTTTTTGACGACGGTACGCGTTGTTTTATTTTACCCGCCTGGAACGTTATAGAGCCAAGATAGAGCCCCACGCGGCCAACGAAAGCCTGACGACGGAGGCCGCTTGCCTATCGTCGTCTCCTGGTCACCCGGGATAAAGGCGACGCAGCAGGTCGGCGCGTTTGAGCCGGGTTAACAACTCCGTGATCTCTTGCCGGAACTCTTTTTTATACCAGAAGAAGAAGATATGTTGCTGCTTTTTCTCGCTCTCGCTTTTGGCTGTCGCGACTGGTGCCATCGAGTAGGGGTGTAACCCGGTATAGTACATCTCGGTGGCGAGCGTCATCGGGGTGGGGGTAAAATCCTGCACCTGCTCGAGGTGAAAATGGAGCCGCTTCGTGGCGACGGCCAGCTCGGCCATATCCTCGACACTGCAGCCCGGGTGCGAGGAGATAAAATAAGGGATCAACTGTTGATGCAAGCCCTCCCGAAGATTGATGGCGTGAAAGCGGGCGGTTAACTCCTCGAAGAGCGAGAACGGGGGTTTACGCATCAAGCGGAGCACGTTGTCGGAGGTGTGTTCGGGTGCCACCTTCAGCCGACCGGAGACGTGGTGCTTGATCACGGTCTCGAGATACTCCCGGTTGGCGGCCTCCACCGCGGGGATGCCGGTGCGGTGCATCGGGAGGTCGTAACGGATGCCGGAGCCGATAAAGCAATGCTTCACCTTCGGGTGTTGTCGCACTTGCCGGTAGATCCGGAGGAGCGGGGAGTGATCCGTGTTCAGGTTCGCGCATACCGACGGGAAAAGGCAAGCCGGTCGCTTGCACCGCGCGCACGTGGCGGCCTCCTTGCCCGACATGGCGTACATGTTCGCCGAAGGCCCGCCGAGGTCCGAGATGGTTCCCCGGAAGTCAGGCATCTCGCACACGCGTTCCACCTCCCGCAGGATCGATGCCTCGGAACGGGAAGAGATAAACTTCCCCTGGTGGGCCGAGATCGTGCAAAACGCGCAGCCGCCGAAACAGCCCCTGTGCAACGTGATGGAGTGGCGAATCATGTTGTACGCCGGGATCTCCTTTTGCCGATAGCGAGGGTGGGGGAGGCGGGTAAACGGGAGGTCGTAGACCGCGTCAAGCTCTCCCGTCGTTGCCGGCGGGTAGGGCGGGTTGACGATGACCAGCTGATCCCCGACGGGTTGCACGAGGCGGGCGGCGTGCAGGCTGTTTGACTCCTCCTCGATGCGGCGGAAATTGGCGGCCTGGCACCGTTTGTCCCGCGTGCACTCCTCGTGCGATGCCAGCGTGACGCTCTCCCACTTCCGGTTCGTGGCGAAGCGTTCGCCTCGCTCCCGGAGCACCGCCGTTTGCGGGATGTTCGCGAGCGAGTGGAAGGGGATGCCTTTCTTGAGCCACCCGCACAACTCGGTGATGGCCTTTTCGCCCATGCCGTAGACGAGCAGATCGGCCCCGCTCTCCGCGAGGATCGAGGGGCGAAGGCTCTCTTGCCAGTAATCGTAATGGGTGAGGCGCCGCAGGGAGGCCTCGATTCCCCCGATCACCACCGGGGTGTCAGGGAAGAGCCGCTTGAGAATCTTCGTGTAGACGATCGTGGGCATGTCCGGCCGGGCACCTGCCCGGCCACCCGGGGTATAGGCATCGTCGGAGCGC
Source organism: Odoribacteraceae bacterium (assembly GCA_031276355.1). Lineage (GTDB taxonomy): Bacteria > Bacteroidota > Bacteroidia > Bacteroidales > Marinifilaceae > JAIRKS01. Next base: position 12,762 of record JAISNC010000004.1, on the reverse strand, counting down.
CGTCGTCGAGCAGCGGTATAGTGATTCACCATCGAGTCCATGCTGCCGGGACTGATCCCGAAGAAGAGATCCGGCTTACCGAGTTTTTTGAAGTCGCGCAGGTCATCGTTCCAGTTCGGTTGCGGCACGATGGCCACGTTCAGTCCCAGCGATTCGAGCACCCGCCCGATCACGGCAACCCCGAACGAGGGGTGATCCACGTAGGCGTCTCCGGAAAAAAGGATCACGTCAATATGTGTCCATCCCCGCGTTTCCACCTCCTTTTTGGTCGTGGGAAGCCATACCTTGTCGTTCATCTTTTTGGCGCGAAGGTAACTATTGTTACCTTCGCGGGCAAATCAAGAGAGATGAGGCAAACGGTAAACATCATCAGCCTGGGATGTTCAAAAAACCTGGTAGACACGGAACTGTTGATGAAGCAACTGGAGAAGGCGGGGTACGCGGTAGAGATAGACGTGGAAGAGTCGACGGCGGGCGTTGTCGTCGTGAACACGTGCGGCTTCATAGGGGATGCCAAGGAGGAGTCGGTGAACACGATACTGGAGCAAGTGGAGCGAAAGCGGACGGGGAGCGTTGAACGCGTGTTCGTGATGGGATGCCTGTCACAACGTTACGCGGGCGAACTGAAACGAGAGATCCCGGAAGTGGATGCCTGGTTCGGGAAATTCGACTGGAAAGGGATACTGACGGCGCTGGGTGAGCAATACCACGAAGCCTTCCGGGACGAACGTTGCTTAACAACCCCCTCGCACTACGCCTACCTGAAAATATCGGAGGGATGTGACCGTACCTGTTCTTATTGCGCGATCCCGCTGATGACGGGGCACCACGTCTCGCGGCCCTTCGAGGAGATCATACGAGAGGCGGAACAGTTGGCTGCCGGGGGAGTAAAAGAGTTACTGGTCGTCGCCCAGGACACTACTTATTATGGCGTGGACAGGTATGGCAAGAATCGCTTGGCGGAACTGGTCGATCGGCTCGCGGCGATCCCGGGCATCGAGTGGATACGGCTTCATTATGCCTATCCGGCCGGTTTTCCCCTCGACCTGCTGGCCGTCATGCGTGAGCGGCCCAACGTCTGCAACTACCTTGATATCGCCTTGCAGCATTGTAGCGACCGGATGCTTCGCCTCATGCGAAGAGGCGTGACCGGCCCACAAACGCGGGCACTGGTCAGGAAGATTCGACAGGAGGTGCCGGGAATCGTCCTGCGCACCACCCTCATGACCGGGCATCCCGGGGAGAGCGTGGCGGATTTCCGCGAGATGCTTGACTTCGTGAGCGAGATGAAATTCGAGCGCCTGGGCATCTTCCCCTACTCTCACGAGGAGGATACCTACTGCTACAAGCATTACCGGGACGACGTTCCGGGGCGCATCAAACACGAGCGGGCTGAAGAGATCATGGAGCGCCAGCGTCAGGTCTCCGCCGATTTTAACGCGGGGCGTATCGGGCAACGCGTGCGCGTGTTGATCGATCGCGTCGAGGGGGACGGCTACGTCGGGAGGACGGAGTACGACTCCCCGGAAGTCGACCCGGAAGTGTTTATACGTCGACCCGCGGGCGAACTCCTGCAGGTCGGCACGTTCCGCGAGTTCACGATCACCTCCGCGGACGACTACGACATTTATGTTACATAGCATGGACACGTTACAAATAAACGGTTCTTTTTTCACTATATTTGGCGGCCGGTATTGTTCAGGCAGTTCCGGCGTGTCATTATCAATACCAATACTAATCATAAAAATCTTATTATTATGTTGAGTTCATTATTTTGGATAGTACCGGCATGTGCTATCATCGCGTTGTTATTCGCGTGGATCTTTTTTAGGAACATGCTAAAAGAGTCAGAGGGCGATGCCACCATGAAACGCATCGCGGGCCACGTTCGCGCGGGGGCGATGGCCTACTTGCGCCAGCAATACAAGGTTGTCGGGATCGTCTTCGTGATCATCTGCATCCTCTTCGCGTGGATGGCGTACGGGCCTCGCTTGCAAAACGAGTGGGTCTGGTTTGCCTTTCTCACCGGCGGGTTCTTCTCCGGTCTCGCCGGCTTTATTGGCATGAAGACGGCGACTTACGCCTCCGCCCGTGCCGCCAATGCTGCCCGCAGGAGCCTCAATGACGGTCTGAAAGTGGCCTTCCGTTCGGGAGCCGTGATGGGCTTGGTTGTCGTTGGGCTGGCCCTCCTCGACATCTCGTTGTGGTGGTTGGTGCTGGATCATTTCGTGAACGAGGTGAGCGCTTCCGAGAAAGCCATCATGATCACGACCACCATGCTCACCTTCGGCATGGGTGCCTCGACGCAGGCCCTCTTTGCCCGCGTGGGGGGTGGCATCTTTACGAAAGCGGCCGACGTGGGCGCAGACCTCGTGGGAAAAGTGGAGGCCGGCATACCGGAAGACGATCCTCGTAATCCCGCCACGATCGCCGACAACGTGGGTGATAACGTGGGCGACGTTGCCGGCATGGGTGCCGACCTCTACGAGTCTTACTGCGGGGCGGTACTCGCCACGGCGGCCTTGGGGGCTGCTGCTTTCCGGGCGACGGACAGCCAGTTTAACGCCATTCTCGCCCCGATGCTGATCGCTGCTTTCGGGGTCATCCTGTCGCTACTGGGTATATTCATGGTACGCGCGAAAGAGGGCGCTACCCAACATCAACTGCTGCGTGCCTTAGACAAGGGCATCAATGTCAGTTCCGTGCTCATCATCGGTGCCAGTTTCCTGGTTGTTTACCTTTTAGGCTTGAGTTATTGGATCTGCGGCTCGATCATCGTTGGGCTGCTGACGGGCATTGTTATCGGGAAAGCTACCGAGTACTACACCTCGCACGGTTACAAGCCCACGCGTGACATCGCTCGTAGCGCCGAGACCGGTCCCGCCACCGTTGTCATCAAGGGCATCGGTACGGGCATGATCTCGACCGCCATCCCGGTCCTTGCCATTGTGACGGGCGTGATCCTCTCCTTTCTCTTTGCCGCGGATTTCAAGCTCGAAAACGTATCGATGGGCCTATACGGCATCGGTATTGCTGCCGTGGGCATGTTGTCCACGTTGGGCATCACGTTGGCCACGGACGCTTACGGTCCTATCGCCGACAATGCCGGCGGCAACGCCGAGATGAGTAAGTTGGGCAAGGAGGTGCGTCGTCGTACCGATGCTTTGGATGCTTTGGGCAACACCACGGCTGCCACGGGCAAGGGCTTCGCTATTGGTTCAGCCGCCTTGACGGGCCTCGCCCTGATCGCCTCCTACGTTGAGGAACTCAAGATCGCTCTTTCGCGGGCGGGCGAGACCGTGCTCGAGATCGGCGGACGGACGGTGAACACGCTGGAGGCTTCGCTGGCCGACTTCATGTACTACTACGATGTCACGCTGATGAATCCCAAGGTGCTCGCCGGGATTTTCATTGGCTCGATGATGTCCTTTGTTTTCTGCGGCCTGACGATGAACGCCGTGGGGCGGGCGGCCCAGAAGATGGTGCAGGAGGTGCGCCGGCAATTCCGCGAGATCAAGGGCATCATGGAGGGCACCAGCGAGCCTGACTACGCCCGTTGCGTGGAGATCTCCACGCGTGGCGCTCAACGCGAGATGATCTTCCCCTCGTTGCTGGCGATCATCGTGCCGGTAGTCATCGGGCTACTTTTCGGTGTGGCGGGCGTGATCGGCTTGTTGGCCGGTGGCCTCGGCGCCGGTTTCGTGCTGGCAATCTTCATGGCGAACTCCGGCGGGGCCTGGGACAACGCTAAGAAATACGTGGAAGAGGGCAATCTCGGCGGCAAAGGTTCGGAAGCGCACAAGGCGGCAGTGATCGGCGACACGGTCGGTGACCCCTTCAAGGACACCTCCGGCCCCAGTCTGAACATCCTGATCAAGTTAATGAGCATGGTGGCCATCGTCACGGCGGGTGTCACCTGTGCGCACACGTTGCTCTAACGAAGCCGTTTGCCGGCCTGCCGGTATACATGAACGGGACCACCTTGCGAGGGGTGGTCCCGTTCTTGTTTTACGGGTCGTCGTTCACGTCCCCTCCTTGTTACCGAAGAGGGCGAGGTGTAGGCGGTCGCAGTAGCGCCACCCGTTCTTAATGGCCACCCCGGCCGCGCGTAGCGCGTTCCGGCGCACCATGTCGGGCGTGGTTCCCAATGGCATGATCAACACGTCCTCGTTCTCCCACCCGTGAAGCGCGGCGAGGAGTTCCTGGATCTCTCGCTCGTCCTCCTCCCGGGCGAGCACGAACTTTAACTGGAAATCCGTTCCATGGTGCCGCGCGCGCGCGATGTAACGCTGGATGACCTCTGGCCGAAGGCGCGTGACGTGGTGCCCGGTGTCGCTTGCCGGGGCCGAGGAGGAGAGCTTCGGGGAGAGGCTCGCCAGATCGGTAACGGCGGTGACTTCTTCATCATAGAGCGTGGCATTACTCTCGATCGTCACGTGCACCAACGACTGTCGTTCTTTGAGCAGTCGACAGAGCATGGCCACTCCCTGCGCCTGCAACAGCGGTTCTCCCCCCGTGATCACCACGTGGCGGGTACGGTCGAGATTCCGGATTACCACCCGTGCGATCTCCTCCACGGGTAGCGAGCGCGTCTCCTCCGGCTGCGCCGCGTACGCCGTGTCGCACCCGCTTCCCTCCCACGCGCAATGCAAGTTACACCCCGCCAACCGCACGAACAGCGAAGGCACTCCCGCCAGCTTTCCTTCGCCCTGTATCGTCCCGGGGAACGGGAACCCCGATGCCGGCAGTGACGACAACGGGTGCCCCTCTCCGTCCCGCGTGACCGGGAAAACGCCGTCCTTCGCAAGCAATAGATTACCCGTGAACATCGTCCCGGTGCTTGGTACTGGTGGCCTCTTCGTGCAGGATTGACCCGGAGAAGAGGATGTCGTCGTGCGTGAAATCGACCAGCTTCATGTCCTCGCGGAAGGCTTCGGCGTACCCGGTGGCCGTTTCATGCACTCTCACGGAGTGCAGTTGCACCTCCCCTTCGCCGTTGCTGAGAACGGTGTGCCGGAGTATGTTGTCGACGAGGAAAAACAGCAACAGGGCGAAGCCCTCGGCCGACGGGGATACCGGCATCTCGACCACCCGCTGGTTGTAGCGGTAGATGAAGCGTTTCAACTCCTCCTCCTCGCCTTGCCAGAGGCAGTAGGAGTGGTCGAACCTGTCGATGAGCGCCTTTACCTCGTCCAAGAGGGTGAAATCCATCACCATGTAGCCCTTGTCGAGCGTCTCGGAGGAGATAAAGACCTCCACGATGTACGAGTGCCCGTGGATGTTCTCCCGGCAACGGCGCGCGTGGCAATTCCTCACGACGTGCGCCGCCTCGAAGCGGAATAGTTTCCGTATCCTCATCGTCCACGGGTTATTAACGTGTCCGCCACGCCGGCCTCGCGGAACGCCTTCTCCCGCAAGAGGCAACTGTCGCACGTTCCACACGGGGTATCCCCGCCCCGGTAGCAACTCCAGGTGAGAGCGTAATTCACGCCGAGGCGTATGCCGAGGCGTATCTCATCGGCCTTGCTCGCGTGGAGGAACGGCGTGTGGAGGCGCACGCGGCGTCCTTTCGCGGCACCGAGGAGCGTGCCCGCGTTGATGGCTTCCTCCATCGCGCGGATGAATCCTTCGCGGCAGTCGACGTAACCGGAGTAATCCACTTGGCTGACACCTATATATATATCCTCGATCTCCAGCGCGTCGGCGTACGAGGCGGCGACGGAGAGGAAGACCATGTTCCGGGCGGGAACGTAGGTGTCGGGGATCCCCTCCCGTTCCGGATCGCCATCAGCGACGGGGTGGGCGGGATCGGTCAGGGAGCTGTGTCCCCAGGCATCAAGGCGCAGTGAGATTACCTCGTGGGCTTTCACGCCGGCAGCCCGCGCCACGGCCCGCGCCGAGACGAGTTCCCGCTCGTGTTTTTGCCCATAGAGGAAGGTGAGGGCGTGAAGTTCGTCAAAACCCTCTTCCCGGGCCAGGTAGAGCGCCGTGGTGGAGTCCACTCCACCGGATAGCAAGATGATCGCTTTCTTCATGATCGTGTGTTTACACCGCGAAGGTAACGATAAACTCGCGTGTAACGGGAACCCGGAGTCGTTTTCGTGCGGGATTATTTTCGACACTTGACTTCTATATTTTTATGCTACCTTTGTTTCATGATTTTTTCACGTTTAAAAATGAATCGTATGAAAAAGAATGTGTTTGTTTGCTTGCTACTCTTCCTGACGGCTTTTGGTTTTCCTGTTGTCGCGGGGATAAGATTACCGGCTATCTTCGCGGAAAACATGGTATTACAGCAGCGGTCGCGGGTGGCCGTGTGGGGGTGGACAGGAGTTGGTGAGCGGGTGAAGGTGACTTGCTCGTGGGATAAAAAGAGTTACCCCGCGCGGGGCGACGCGAGTGGTTACTGGCGAGTGATGATTCCGACACCGGGAGCGAGCTATACGCCCCATGCACTCGTCATCAGGGATGGTGACGAGAGCGTCACGATAGGCAACGTGCTCGTCGGGGAGGTGTGGCTCTGTTCCGGGCAGTCCAACATGGAGATGCCGATGAAGGGGTTTTCCGGCCAGCAACCTGTCGAGGGTGGGCCGAGGGCCATCGCGGGCTCGCGGAACCCGGGGATACGCTGTTTTACCGTGGCGAGGAAGTCGACGATCGTCCCACAAACGGACTGCAGTGGGAAGTGGGAGATCGCCGGCCCGGAGACGGTGCCCGCGTTCACGGCCACGGGCTACTTCTTCGCGCGTCTCCTGAACCAGGCGCTGGACGTGCCCGTCGGCCTGGTTCACGCGAGCTGGGGTGGATCGCGCATCGAGGCGTGGATGTCGCCCGCGTCGTTGAGCGATATTCCCGAGAAAACGATCCCTGCCACCGATTCCGACATCAAGATAGCTAACGGTTCGCCCGCGGTGCTCTACAACGGCATGTTGCATCCCATTGTGGGGTACGGCATGCGCGGTGCTATCTGGTATCAAGGCGAGGCGAACCGCGGGGAACCTGACTTGTACGTGAAGATGTTCGACCGGATGGTACGCGGGTGGCGTGATCTCTGGGGCGTGGGAGAATTTCCCCTCTACTATTGCCAGATTGCGCCATACGATTACGACGGGAACCTGCACTCCGGGTACATCCGCGAAGCGCAGGCCCGCGGGCTGGAGACACCCAACACGGGCATGGCCGTGCTGATGGATGCTGACAGCCCGAAGTGTATCCACCCCCCGAAGAAGCAGGACGCGGGAGAACGGTTGGCCCTCTGGGCGCTGGCCCGGACGTACGGGATGGAGAAGATGCACTATCGTAGCCCGGAGGTGAAGGGTGTCGAGGTCGAGGGGCGCGTGGCGATCATTACCTTCGAGATGTTCGGCTCCACGACAGGCCTCACGTCATACGGGAAGGAGTTGCTGAACTTTCAGGTCGCGGGGGAAGATCGGCGCTTTTATCCTGCCAAGGCCGCGCTGTCGGGGAACAAGGTCTACCTGTTTGCTCCTGCCGTGGCGCACCCCGTCGCCGTGCGTTATTGCTTTGACAACACCTCCCCGGCGGAGCTTTTCTCGGTGGAAGGAAACCTACCGGTGTCGTCGTTCCGTACCGATAAGTGGTGAATAACGAAATCGGGTAGGAATGAAGGCTTGTTGTCCTCATTTCCTACCCGATTCACGTTCCTCTCCGGCTACAGGATCGTGACCGTCACGCGATGTTTTATGTCTCGCGAGGAGCTACCGGTTTGCAGGGTGTATTTTCCCGGCTCGATCTTCCACCCGCTTGTTGTCTCGTCCCAGTACGCCAGGCGACTCGCGGGGATCTCCAAGATGACCTCTCTCGTCTCGCCCGTCTGCAGCGCGACCTTCGTGAAGGCTTTCAACTCTTTCGCTGGCCGCGGAACGAGGGCACCGGGGGCACTGACGTACAGTTGGGCCACCTCGGACCCGGCCATTTTGCCATTGTTCCGCAGGGCAAAGCGCACCCGGATCACCTCGTCGCGGGCGTACGTTTTTTTGTCCGTCGACGGCTTCCCGTACTCGAACGTCGTGTAGGAGAGGCCGTGCCCGAACGCGAAGAGGGGAGGGACTCGCCGGGTGTCGTGCCAGCGATAGCCGACGAGGATATCTTCCAGGTAACTCTCGACCCCGTTCTCGCCGGGATAGGCGGTGGTGCCGAAGGCGTGGGCGGCGTTGTCTTCTAAGCGCACGGGGAAGGTGAAGGGGAGTTTACCGGAGGGGTTCACCGTCCCGTCCAGCACGCGCGCGATGGCGTTGCCCGCCTCGCTGCCACCGTACCAGGCCTGGACGATGGCCGGCACGCGACGGATCCACGGCATGGCGACGGCGTTCCCGGAGAGCAATACCACCACGACGTTCTTGTTGACAGCGAGCAACTCCTCGATCAACCGGTCTTGCCCGAAGGGGAGGTTGTAGTCTAAGCGATCGCCCTCTTCACTATCCTGCCGGTAGTTCTTGTTCAGCCCGCCGAAGAAGAGCACCAGCTCCGCGTTCGCCGCCACCTTCACGGCTTCCTCGCGCAGGGCATCCGCGTTGCCCGGCGCGGGGAGTACCCTCCCGTACGCGGGGGGGCCGGAGGCGTATCCCGCCGCGTGGACGATCTTCACTCGCCCGCCGAGGCGTTCCCGGAGGCCTTCCAGCGGTGATATTTCTCGCTTCACTTTTAACTCGGAGCTGCCCCCGCCGATTGTCAAGCGTCGCGTGGCGTTCTCGCCGATCACCGCGATGGTCTTGATCCTGGAGGGGTCTATGGGGAGGAGCGCGCCGTCGTTCTTGAGCAGCACGATGCCCTCCTCGGCGACACGTCGTCCGGTCTCCGCGTGTTCGCTTGTCGCGAAACTCCCCCACGGGCGGCGCGTGTTCATGACCGTGCGCGTGATCAGGCGCAGCACGCGGCGGGCCTTTTCGTCGATCACCTTCTCGTCGATCTCTCCCCGGCGCACGGCCGCCAGGAGCGAGTCGGCAAGGTAATAGGCGGTGAACGGTTTTCTCGTGCCCATCTCTATATCAAGGCCCTTGAGGGCGGCCTCGTGCGTGTCGTGCGTGCCTCCCCAGTCGGAGATGACGACACCGGTGAAACCCCACTCTTGCTTGAGGATCTGTTGCAGGAGGCGCTCGTTGTGACAGCAGTATTCTCCCGCGTGGCGGTTATACGCTCCCATGATGGCCCACGCGTTGCCACCGGTCACGGCGGCATGGAAGGCGGGGAGGTATATCTCCCGCAGGGCACGCTCGTTCACGCGGACGTCCACCGACGTCCTGGCCTCCTCTTGGTTGTTGAGCGCGAAGTGTTTCACGCAGGCGGCAACGCCGTTCTCCTGCACGCCCCGGACGTACGGGACGACCATGACAGAGGCGAGGTAGGGGTCTTCGCCCATGTACTCGAAGTTACGCCCGTTGAGGGGCGTGCGATAGATGTTCACGCCGGGGCCGAGGAGGACATCTTTTTTACGGTACCGGGCCTCCTCGCCGATCGCTTTCCCGTAGAGGTAGGCCATGTCGGGGTTGAACGTCGCGGCGAGGGCGGTCAGCGCCGGGAAAGCCGTGCAAGAGTCGTTCGTCCAGTGGGCCTCGGCGAAGCTGCTCCACGCTACCTCCGCGCGGACACCGTGCGGTCCATCGCTCATCCACAGTTCAGGGATCCCCAGGCGGGGAACGCCGGCGCTGCTGAAGGTGGCTTGCCCGTGGAGCAACGCTATTTTCTCCTCGAGGGTAAGGCGGGCGAGGGCATCCTCGACGCGTTCTTCGACGGGACGCGTGTCGTCCGCGTAGAGGGGGAGGGCGACCTGGCCACTCGCGTGCAGGCTCGCGCACGCCACCAGCAGGGCGACCGTTAAAGCAGTGATTAGGATTTTTTTCATGATTGTTTGGTGTGTTGATGTGATTAAATGTATATCAAAAGCCGTTGTTCGTGTATCGCCTGTGTGTAGCGTTGTGTATCGTCTGTGTATAGCGTTGTGCATGATTTATGTTTTATTGACTTGGGCAAATATAGGAAGTATTTTGAACAAGTGTATAACGTTTCCCGGAGAAAGTGGGCAGGCTCGGTATTTGTACCGGGCGATTCATTGCCACGAAATGAGAGAAAACTCCCGAAAACCAACTTTTGAGATAGCTCCGGGGTAACGTGTTAATCCACTCATTCACGAGTCTCGTCTAAGTAACGTTTTACGTTCGCCTTTGCTCTAAGAGTGAAGGTGGTTTCCACTTTCACCCGCGTGGCGAGAATCTCGTGCGCCATCGCGCGGGCGGAGCGATGATCGCCTTCTCGCGCGTACATCTCCCAAAGATAGTAACGGGGAGTCACTCGCGCGGGCACCATCCGCGCGGCTTGCTGGAACGCGTACTTCGCGCTATCGCGTAGACCCAGCCGACGGTACGCTTGTCCCAGTAAAATGTACGTTCTCGAGGAAGGGATGATACGGGCGATCTCTCTCGCCTCCTCGCGGGTCGCGGCATGTTGGCTTAACCACGCGAGGTAAGAGAGGTTGAAGGCCTCGTTGTATCGCATCGTGTCATAATATCTTTCTATCAAAGCGGGGGATGGATCCCGGGTACTGTATAGTCCCAACAGGTGCCCGGAGAGATCGTCACAAAAATCACCTGATCCACCCGACGATGGATCGCGCGTGACAAAAGGCGATACCGCCACAAGCGGCCAGCCCACCGGCCCTCGAATCGGCCAAGATCAACCCTACAAGCGTGATCGCAAAAATCGAGAAATCACGCGCCCATTGACCCCGACGGTCGCGCTTCCCGTTGATCAACAAGTACCACGCCACCGTCCCGGTCACGGCGAGATATCCCCCCAGCTGCCCCGGGTTCCGGAAAGAACCCGTCACGGTGAACAGGCTGTGGTTCCCCTCCAACACGCCGGTAGCCTGCCCGATGGCGATCACGGATTGCAATACCCCCGACCAGGCTATCGCGGGCAGTAGCCCGCGCTTGTGCACGTCCGCGCGATACAACACGTAACCTCCCGCCATGGCCACCCAACGGCACCAGGCGAAGGGGTCTACTTGTAACTTTTTGACCCATATCAGGTTGATTACTCCATACAGTAAATATAGCCCCACCAGCGCGTCGATGATCGTGAAATGTAGCCCGGAAGCTTCCCGACGGGAAAAGAGGCTCGTTGCCACCACGATCGTAAGCCCCGCGAAAATCAGGATGATGGCACAACATACCGTCTTTTCCCGGAAGAATATGCCATCGGACATGCCGTAGACAAAAGGAAGAGATATGAGGATGAGGGCGTTAAAAAATGATATCAAGTGCCGCGTATGGGATTTCATGGCTTATACTATTTGTCTTTCTGCTCTCGTCTATGTTAGTTAAACTCGTGCAACCAGAACGCCATGCAATAGTTTAGCTTTTTCCCTGCCGGGGTAACCTTGAACCAGATCTCCCGCTTCAGCTCCAGCTCGATCTTCCGGAAGACCGCGAGCGGGATCTGCTGGTAGGGCGTGTTTTTCAGGAACTCGAAGTTTACCTCGATGACCTTTCCCGTCTCCGAGTCGATGATCATTATCACTATTATTGCCTGGCCTTTGACCCATGCCTTCTCCTCTGCCGAAAAAGCATTATCGACAATGCTTTTTGACTTGGAACGCGACCACGTGTCATTCTCAGTGGTCTCGATAGACCCGTTGGAGACACCCGCCTCCATAGGGGATCCATCCTTGTTGCCCCACTTGACATAGACGAACTTGTTGTTTGCGTTATAGAGCGTGATGCGATCAGCCTCGTCAATATCGCATTGATACGTGTACCCGTTACCCTCGATGACCCTCGTGGTCGTGTAGTAACTGATATTCGGGTTTATCGTTTGGGCACCCGTGCTCCCGGCCAGTAACAGACAGGAGATGACCGATAGAATTGTTTTCCTTTTCATTATGGACAATTTTTCGTGAGTTCTCTAATAAAAATTCAACGTCCCGCGCATCGAGAACCTCGTGGGGGTGTGTCAAGAGGGATCGCGGTCGGAGAGTGTGTCAAAAGCCGGTTTTCGTCATTGCGATCCGCATAGCGGGAAGCAATCCAGAAACCCGTAAACCCCTGGATTGCTCCACCCTCCGGGTTCGCGATGACGAAACCCGCCCAAGTATATCGGCCGGGATGCGAGGTACCCCTCCGAAATCCGACTTTTGACACACCCCCACGAGACTTGGCGGTTGTCACTCCACGACGTGCTCGTAACTCATCTCGTCGATGTATTTCCAGTAGGTATACTCCACGATCATATCCTTGGCGATGCGGTAGAAGGATTCATCACACGCGAGTATCCTACTAAAGCCACGTTTTTCTAATGCCTTGTAGACATCCAGCCTTCTCTGTACCGGGTCCCTGGGATTCGGTAATTCAAAAAGAGCGACATGGACGGTGTGTAACGGAAGGTTTTTCTTGATCTTCGCTTTCACCTTGTCCACCGGCTCGAAGAAGAATACGAACTTTTCGATGGTGCCGTTGTCGAGCATGTTTGTCCAGTAAGCTTTGAACGGGAAGTCGTCTCGCGCATCATCGAGGAGCAACGAGAGGGGCTTTCCCATATAGCGATCTCCCCACGTGCCGTGGTTCTTCTTGAGGTAGAGTAACGTGTCGTTCCCGCACGACTTCAAGGTGAAGTACTCGAATATGGGGCTGTTGTCCTGCGCCCGGGCAGGAAGGGGGAGGAGTATCCCCGCGATGAAAAGTAGTAATAGTGATTTCATTGTTTTCATGGTCTTCTTTTTTATCTGCATATTTCACGAATGATAGCTTG
>JAISNC010000056.1 GCA_031276355.1 Odoribacteraceae bacterium | reverse complement strand
GGGTTCGCCCGCCCGCGTGATGCAGGACGCGGGCGGGCGAACCCCGCCCCTACATGGCACCGGGATAGCCGGCCACGTCATGGAAGCCGGCCATACGCCCGGTAGAAAAAGGGAAGCCGGGCGGGCGGCCCGCTCAATCGACGCTCGCCTCGAGCAAGTCCCGCTCGGCGGCGCGGGTGGCCTCGACGTTCCACCCCTCCTTGCCGCGGTCGAACTTGGCGCGGACGCGGTCGAGGCAGAGGTTGCCGATGCTCCCCTCGTGGACGTGATGGACGCGGCGGTCGGTGACGACGAACTCGCCGCGCTGCACGCGCTCGCCCACGGCCCGGTACGCCTCGCGGAAGGGAACGCCGGCGGCCACCGCGCGGTTGACCTCCTCGACGGTGAAGAGGTAGCGGTAGCGGTCGTCCTCCAGGAGGTCCCGCGCGAGCGCGGCCTCTCCCAGCACGAGGGTGGTCATGAAGAGGCAATCGTCCAGCTCGGCGAAGGCGGGGAGGTACACCTCCTTGACGAGCTGCATGTCGCGGAAATACCCGGAGGTGAGGTTGGCGGCGATCATCCCGACCTGCCCGGGGAGCGCCTGGAGGCGGTTGCAGCGGGCGCGGACGAGCTCGAAGACGTCGGGGTTCTTCTTGTGCGGCATGATGCTCGAGCCGGTGGTGAAGCGGTCGGGCAGGGAGAGGAACCCGAAGTTGGGCGAGGTGAAAAGGCACACGTCGGCGGCCAGGCGACCGACGGTGAGGGCCACCCGCGAGAGGGCGAAGAGGACGGTCTGCTCCATCTTCCCGCGCTGCATCTGGGCGTGGACGGGGTTGTAGGCGAGGTCGTCGAAGGCGAGCAAGCGGGTGACCAGCGCGCGGTCGAGCGGGATGGAGGAGCCGTACCCGGCGCCGGTGCCGAGGGGGTTGGTGTTGACCACGTCGCGGGCCGCCTTGAGGAGGACGAGGTCCTCGGCGAGCGACTCGGCGTAGCCCCCGAACCACAGCCCGAAGGAGGAGGGCATCGCCACCTGGAGGTGCGTGTACCCGGGGAGGAGGATATCCTTGCCCTCCCCGGCGCGGGCGAGGAGCAACTCGAAAAGGGCCTCCACGCGGTCGAGGAGCGAGAAGAGGCGATCGCGGGTGAACAGCTTCAGGTCGAGCAGCACCTGGTCGTTGCGCGAGCGCCCGGCGTGGATCTTCTTGCCGGGGTCGCCGAGTCGCCCCGCGAGGAAAAACTCCACCCGCGAGTGGATATCCTCGACCTCCGGCCCCATCGAGAAGTCACCGGCCTCGACGGAGCGGTGGAGGAGGCGGAGCGCGTCGACGAGGGCGCGGGTCTCCTCGCCGGAGAGGAGGCCGATGGCGCGCAGCCCGCGGGCGTGGGCGATGTTGCCGAGGATGTCGGCGCGGGCGAGCAGCGTGTCAAGCTCCCGGTCGCGCCCGACGGTGAAGCGTTCGGTGAACCGGTCGGTGTCGAATCCTTTGTCCCAGAGTTTCATGTATCAAAGTATTAAGTTATCGAGGATCTTCTCGTAAAGTTCGATGGCCCCGGCGACCTCCTCGACGAGGATGTACTCGTTGGCGGCGTGCGAGCGAGCGCTGTCGCCGGGGCCGAGCTTGACGGAGGGGCAGGAGAGGAGGGCCTGGTTGGAAGTGGTGGGCGAGGCGTAAGGGACGCGCCCGAGGGCCTCGCACCGGCGGACGACGGGATGCTCGCGGGCGATGGCCGAGGAGTTGAGGTTGACCGAGCGAGGCGCGACCTCGCAGGATACGCCGGCGCGGATCACGTCGAGCAGCTCGCCGTTGGAGTATAGCTCGTTGACGCGAACGTCGACGACGAAGCGGCACTCGGCGGGGACGACGTTGTGGAGATGACCGGCGGAGATGACCGTGACGGTGCTCTTCACGGGGCCGAGGAGGGGGGAGACGCGCGGGAAACGGTGGTCGCGGAACCAGGCGATGTCCGGCAACGCCGCGTAGAGGGCGTTGATCCCCTCGTCGCGGGCGGCGTGCCCGGCCCGGCCGCGGGCCGTGCAGTCGAGCACCATCAGCCCCCGCTCGGCGATGGCGGGGTGCATCCCGGTAGGCTCCCCGACGATGGCCAGGGCGACGGGGCCGAGGAGGGGGAGGACGGCTTGTATCCCCCCGCCCCCGGTGGTCTCCTCCTCGGCGGAGGCCGAGAAGAGGAGGTTATAGGGCCGCTCGCGGGCGGCCAGGCGGAAGAAGACGGCGAGCAGGGAGACGAGGCTGCCGCCATCGTCGTTGCTCCCGAGGCCGATGATCTTGCCGTCGCGCCGCACCGGGGTGAAGGGATCCGTGAGCCACTCGCCGGAGGGCCTGACGGTGTCGAGGTGAGCGTCCAGGAGAATGGTGGGCCGGGCATCGTCGTGCCCGGGGGCTTTTATCCAGACGTTGTTGCCCCTCCTGCGGGGGAGAAAGCCGCGATCGCGCGCGACCCCCTCGACGAGGTCGGCGACGCGCGCCTCTTCCCGGCTGAAGGAGGGGATCGCGATGATCCGCTCGAGGAGGGCGATGGCTTCGGGAGCGTTCACGAGAGGAGGATTTTAGTACCGGCCGCGTCGTCGCCCAGGTCGCGGGGATGGAGCAGGCGCGCCGAACGAACCCCGGCCTCGAGGGCCTTGAAGGCGTTCTCGAGCTTGGGGAGCATCCCGGCGTTGATGGTGCCCCGGCGCTTGCCCTCCTCGTGGAGCGCTCTCGTCAAAGCGGGGAGGAGCGTGGAGTCGTCGCCGGGGTCGGCGAGCACGCCCCTTTTATCCAAGCAGAAGAGGAGGTCGACGGCGTAGCGGTCGCTCAAGGCGACGGCCACGGCGGCGGCGACGCTGTCGGCGTTGGTGTTGAGCAACCCGCCGTCGGTGCCGAGGGTGACGGGCGAGAGGACGGGGACGATCCCGCGGGCGATGAAGCGAGCGAGCGCCCGGTCGTCCACCCGGTCGACGTCGCCGACGTGCCCCCAGTCAACGCCGGTGCCCGCGCGCCGGCGGGAGACGACCAGTCGCTCGTCGCACCCGGAAAGCCCGCAGGCGTTGACACCGCGTTGTTGCAGGGCGGCGACGATGCTCTTGTTGATCCACCCGGCGTAGGCCATGACGATGACGCGTAACGTGGCCGCGTCGGTGACCCGCCGCCCGTCGATGACGCGCCGCGGGAGGGCGAGCGAACGGCACAGCTCGTCGGCCAGCACCCCGCCGCCGTGGACCACGACGAACGGTGGCGGGAGGGCGGCCAGGCGATCGCACGCGTGCCCGAGCGAGGAGGCCTCTTCCACGAGCCTCCCCCCTATTTTAATGACCGTGCAGTTCATGATCCTCTTTCGTGATGAGCCGCGTGGTGGCGCGAAACGATTCCATGAATAGCGCCAGCTCCTCGCGCGAGACGGTCAGGGGCGGGAGCAGCCGCAGGGTGTTATGCCCGCTGTAACCGGTAAGGATCCGGTAGTCGCGTAGCAGTTGACGGCGAAAAATCGCTTGCGGGATATCCAGGTCAACGCCGATCATCAGCCCCTGGCCGCGCACCTCGATAACGCCCGGCTCGGCGCGCAACTCCCGGGCAAGCCATTTGCCGAGGGCGGCGGCGCGCTCGACGAGGCGCTCCCGCTCGATGACCTCGAGGACGGCGAGCGCCGCGGTGCAAGCGAGGTGATTGCCCCCGAAGGTGGATCCCAGCATCCCCTCGCGGGCGGGGATAGAACCGCGGATCAGGATGCCGGCGACGGGGAAGCCGTTGCCCATCCCCTTGGCCATGGAGATGATGTCGGGCTGGATGCCGGCGTGCTGGAAGGCGAAAAATTCCCCGCTCCGGCCGTGTCCCGACTGCACCTCGTCGAGGAGGAGGAGCGTGCCGCTCGCGTCGCACGCCGCCCGCGCCGCCCGGAGGAAGGCCGGGGAAGGGACGCGTATGCCGCCAACGCCCTGTATCCCCTCGACGATCACGGCGGCGTACTCCCGGGTGGCGAGGGCGGCGGCGAGGGCGGGGATGTCGTCCAGGTCGATGAAGGAGACGGCGTGCGCCTTGTTCAACGGTGCCTGGATGGCGGGCTGGTCGGTGACGGCGACGGCGGCGCTGGTGCGCCCGTGAAAGGAGGCGCGGCAGGCGAGAACGGCCGCGCGGCCGGTGACGAAGGAGGCCAACTTGAGCGCGTTCTCGTTGGCCTCGGCACCGCTGTTACAGAGGAAAAGGTTGTAGCCGGCGCACCCCGAGAGTTCCTCGATACGCGCGGCCAGCTCCTCCTGGAGGGGGTTGATGACGGAGTTGGAGTAAAAGCCGATCTTCTGTAGCTGGCGGGTGAGGCGCTCGACGTAGCGCGGGTGGGAATGACCGATGGAGATGACGGCGTGCCCCCCGTAAAGGTCGAGGTACGCCTCCCCGTTCCGGTCGCATAGCCAGCAACCGTTGGCCTCCACCGGCTCGATCTCCATCAGGTTGTAGACGTTGAATAACATGGCGGGTTACAGTTAAAAATAGTTGGCCTTCAGGGCAAGCCCCGCGGTCTCGTCCAACCCCAGCATGAGATTCATGTTCTGGACGGCCTGGCCGGAGGCCCCTTTCAGCAAGTTGTCGAGGACGGCGGAGACAAGCACGTGCCGCCCCTCCTGCTCGATATGGATAAAACAGTAGTTCGTGTTCACCACCTGCTTGAGGTGGAGCGGCGCGTCGCAGACGACGGTGAAGGGGTGATCGCGGTAAAAAGCGCGATACAACTCCTCGATCCCGCGCGGGGAGTCGATCACCTCGAACAGCACGTTCACGATGATCCCCCGCGCGTGCGCCCCCCGCGTCGGCACGAAGAGGATCTCCGGCGGGGCGGCGGCACCGGCGCGCGACAGCGTCTCCTTGATCTCGGCGAGGTGCTGGTGGCGGAACACCTTGTAATTGGAGAGATTCTGGGCGCGGAAGCTGAAGTGCGTCTCGCCGGTGGGCTGTTGCCCGGCACCGGTGGAGCCGGTCACGCCGAACACGTGGAAAGGCCCGGTCGTCACCCGCGCCGCCGCCAGCGGCAAGAGCGCCAGCTCGATGGCCGTGGCGAAACACCCGGGGTTGGCGACGTGGCGCGCTTCCCGCAACGCCTCCCTGGATAACTCGGGAAGGCCGTACACGAACGTCCCGGCATCCCGGCGGAGGCGGAAATCGCTCCCCAGGTCGATGACGCGCGTGCGTTCGGGAAGGCGATTCTCCCGCAGGAAACGGGTCGCCCCCCCGTGCCCGGAGCAGATGAAGAGGAGGTCAATCGCTTCCAGGGGGATCTCCCGGAAGCAACGGTTCTCGTAAACGAGATCCTGGTGTACCGTGCCGATAGCCTCTCCCCCGTGGGATTCGCTCTGCATGTAGCGCGGATCCACGTCGGGGTGATGCAGCAATATCCTGATCAACTCCCCGGCCGTGTACCCGGCGGCACCGACAATCCCCGCGACATATCGCTTCGCGCGCGTCCCGTCATCGTGATGGCCCATGCGTCACTCCTCCTCGTTATTTACCGCCCTGTGGACGCGTAGCGGCATCGAGAGTATCCGGGTGAAACCCTTCACGTCGTCGGCGCTCCAGGCGTTGTTCGACTCGCCGTACTGGGCGAAGGTGGCGTTCATCAGGTCGTGCGGCGAGCGGATGCCGAGCAGGTCGAAATGATAGGGACGCAAGCGGACGCGCGCCTCGCCGGTGACGTACCGCTGGCCGTGTTCGAGGAACTTCTCGATGTCGCGCATCACCGGCTCGCCGTGCATCGCCTCGTGGAGGAACATGCCGTACCAGTTACCAAGTTGCTCCTTCCAGTAGTTTTGCCATTTCGTGAGGGTGTGTTTTTCCAGCAACTCGTGGGCCTTGATGATGATCAGGGGGGCGGCGGCCTCGAAGCCGACACGCCCCTTGATGCCGACGATCGTGTCGCCGACGTGCGTGTCCCGCCCGATGGCCCACGGGGCGGCGATCTCCTCCAGGCGGGAGATCAGGGCGATCTTTGATCCGGCGGTCTCGCCGTTGACACGCGCGAGTTCGCCCCGTTCAAAGGCCAGCGTGATCTCCTCGCTCCCGTCCCGTTGCAGGGGAGAAGGATAGGCGCTCTCCGGCAGGGAACGATCGGAGGTCAACGTCTCCTTCCCCCCGATGGAGGTGCCCCAGATACCTTTATTAATAGAGTAGGCCATCCTCGACCAGTCGCGGTGCACTCCCTTCGAGCGAAGGTAATCGATCTCCTCCTCGCGGCTCAGGTGCAAATCGCGCGTGGGGGTAAGGATGGTGATCTCCGGGGCGATGACGGAAAAACAGAGGTCGAAACGCACCTGGTCGTTCCCGGCCCCGGTGCTCCCGTGCGCCACGTGGGTCGCCCCGATCTCTTTGGCATACCGGATGATGGCCAACGCCTGGAACGCGCGTTCCGAACTGACCGAGACGGGGTAGGTCTTGTTACGGAGGACGTTCCCGAAGATCATGTACTTGATGCACTTCTCGTAATACTCGCCCGTGATGTCGATCGTCACGTGTTTCTTGGCCCCCAGCTCGATCGCCTTCTGCTCGATCGCCTCCAGCTCGTCCCGGCTGAAACCGCCGGTATTGGCCAGGGCCGTGTAGACCTCCATCCCTTTCTCGTCGCTCAGGTATTTCAGGCAGTAGGAGGTGTCCAGCCCCCCGCTATAAGCTAATACAACTTTCATGGCATCGCTTTTCATGGTTCACGCGAATCTTTTCAACAACTTTCCCAGCGCGGAGTTTTTTTTCGCTTTCCGCTCCTCCTGGTGTTCGACGGGGTCGTAGATCATGCCGGTGCAGAGGCACTTCGTCATGTTGGTCCGTAACAGGATGTCGTAATTGACGCACGTCTTGCACCCGGCCCAGAACTCCTCGTCGTCGGTCAACTTGGCGAAGGTCACGGGGACGTACCCCAGCGAGGTGTTGATACGCATCACCTGCTCGCCGGTGGTCAGCCCGAAAAGCTTGGCATCGGGGAAGCGGGCGCGGGAGAGATCAAAAGCGGCTTTCTTGATCTGCTTGGCGATGCCCAGCCCCCGGTACGCCTCCTTCACGATCAGCCCGGAGTTCGCCACGAATTTCTGGTGGCCCCACGACTCGATGTAGCAAAACCCGACAAACTCCTCCCTGTTCAGGGCGATGATTGCCTTGCCGCGCGTGATCTTGTCGGCAATATACTCGTTCGTTCTCCGGGCGATGCCGGTACCCCGCGCCTTGGCGGCATTATCAATCGCGTCGTTGATATCCTGCACGTAACGCAGGTGCTTTTCCGACGCGACAACAACCGTGATTTTCATTCCTTCACTTCGTTAATCTGGTTAAACTTCATGCAGCAGCATATTTATTTATTACGGCTGCAAATGTATTCAATTTTATGGATCTATATACAAGGATGTCGAGAATTTTTCACGCGCCGGCATTACATATATATTCGGTATATACTCCCCACTTTGTCCACCCCGGCCGCTCGCGACGGGAGGGAGTTCGCGTCGAGTCTCTCTTGTCAGCCCCGGCGCGTTTGTTTTCCGCGAAAAAGCCGTTACCTTCGCGACTATCAATCAAGAGGGTCACATGAAAATGGATATTCCGGGAACGAGAGAGGACGCGAGTGAACGAGACGGGGCCGTGCGCTCGTTCCGGGAGTTATTCATGGCCTGGTACCCGCGGCTTGTTTACTTTTCCTGGCGCTTGGTGGGCGACCGCCCCGAGGCGGAGGACATCGCGCAAGAGGCCTTCGCCTCTTACTGGAGTCGCCGCGCGGGGGTTTCCGGGGAGGAGGCCGCGATCAAGGGGTATCTTTACGAGACGGCGAGAAATCTTTGCTTGAATCACCTGCGCCGCCGCGCCGTGGAGCGGGGTTATCGCGAACGAGGCGCAGGAAGCGACAGCGACACGGACGAGATGAACGCGCTGGTCTCTGCCGAAGTGCTTGCCGCGATCTACCAGGCGATCGGGACGCTGCCTGCCCGTTGCCGCGAGATCGTCACGATGGCTTACGTGGAGGGACTCAAGAACCGGGAGATTGCCGAACGATGTCACCTCTCCATCCATACCGTCCGGGCGCAGAAACAACGCGCCATCCACCTGCTCAAGGAGCGACTCGGGAGGGAGGCGCTGCTGCTCTTGTTGCTTGTTGCCCGCGGGAAGGGGAAGCCGGGATCTTCAGAAGAGGAGGGAGAGCAGGTGTTTCAAGAGTTCTCGTAACGCGGCGTAGGCTCCTTTTTTGAGGGTCTTGACCGTGTTGACCGAGACATGCATCGCCTCGGCGATCTCGGTGTTATTCTTGCCGCTCATGCCGTGGAGGATGACGGTACGCCCGCGCGGGGGGAGTTGAGCGATGGCCGCGTGGAGGAGGCGGGCGGTCTCCTGGTAGGTGAGTTCATGGAGAAAAACCTCTTCGTCTTCCGCGGTGTCGTTTTCGGGTGTCACCAGGCGATGGTGACGGGAGTACTGCCGTTCGATTTTCTGGTGCCTGAGATAGTCGAGACAGCCGTTCCGGACAGTGGTATACAAGAATGAACGGGCTTTTTCCCGCGAGGCGAAGTTTCCCGCCTGCTCGTGTAGCCGGATAAAAGCCTCTTGGGCAATGTCCCGCGCGACATCGCCGTCTCCCGTGTAGTGACGCGCGAAGCGGTGGATCGCCTCCAGGTGTTCCTGGAAAAAGTGCTTGAACTCGTCTTTCCCTGTTAACATAATTACCCCCTGGTATGTACTCGCCCGCGCGTGATGACCTGCGTTCACGCGCGGGCGGGTGATTTTTTTGCCGGATCATTCACCCGCTTTCACGGTTCGATCGTTATAACGCGTAAATGTATGAAAAAAATGGATAGCTTGGAAGAACGGTACCTTGTCGCCCGCCTGATCGTGAAAGAGATCGCGGGGAGCCTTGAGGAGGAGGAGCGAGCGTGGATAGAGGAGTGGAAGGCTGCCTCCGCGAAGAATCGCCGGGAGCACGAGCGGATTATTGAACGACTGCAGCGAGAGGCGGGCCCGCCAGAACAATTAGACGTGGAGCGGGAGTGGGTGGCGTTTGAGCGAGCGTGCAGGAGAAGGCGCGGGGCGCGGCGATGGCGACGCGGGGTCGCGGCGGCGGCGATCATGGGCGGGATGATGATGGGCGGGTACCATTATCTCCGGCACGGGGGAGACGACGCGCTGGCACCGGGTATCGTGAAGCGTCACGTGGCGATGCTGGTGCTGGACGACGGGAAGCGCGTGATGATCTCGGACTCTTCGCGCGGCGTGGTCTCGGCCTCGGGAGGCGTGCAGGTGGTGGCCCGCGATCATCGCTTGCAATACGAGAAGCGGGAAGAGCCCGTTGTCGCAAGGCACCACACGGTGATCGTCCCCCGCGGCGGGGAGTATGAGCTGCTGCTCTCGGACGGCACGCGGGTATGGTTAAACTCGGAATCTCGCGTCACCTTCCCGGTGCATTTCAACGGGGAGACGCGAGAGGTGGAGATGGAGGGGGAGGTCTGTTTCGATGTGGCAACGCGGGAGCAACAACCGTTCGTGGTGAAGGCGAGGGAGGTCACGTTGCGCGTGCTGGGGACGATGTTTAACGTGGAGGCCTACCCGGGCGAAGCGGTGGTGACCACGTTGGTAGAGGGAAGCTTGCAACTCTCCTCTCGCGGCCGGGAGAGCCTCCTGCGCCCGGGACAGCAGGCCCGCGTGGAGGGGGGCGAGGTACTGCTCCGGGAGGCGCGTGCCGCCGAGGCGATCGAGTGGACACGCGGGGTGTTTAACTTCACTGAGGCCTCGCTGGAGATGATCCTGACACGGCTGGCGAGGTGGTATGACGTGGAGGTGGAGTACCGCGACTCCTCCGCGGCCACTGCCCGTTTCACGCTGGAAATTAGACGATATGACAATATCGCCGACGTTCTTTCAAAGATCGAGATGACGGGCCGGGTGCGGTTCTCGATCCAGGGGAACAAGGTGTTTGTTGAAGAGTAATAGATAGAGCGGCTCGTGTTGACGCACGAACCGCTCACGGTGATTGAAATCGTGCTCCCGGTGAGGAAGCACACTTGTTTAACCTCATTTGCAAAAGTATGAAAAAAAACGCAGACCCCGGCACTCCCGGGTTCCTGGAATGGACTCGAATCTTTACCATCATGAAAACGGGACTTGTTCTCTTGTTCGCCTGCTCTTTCCACTTGAACGGGGCCGTCTTCGCCCAGGGGGAGAGGATGGATCTCTCCATGAAAGATGCCTCGCTGGCCGAGATCTTCAGGCAGATCCGCCGGCTCAGTAACTACACCTTCGTGTACGATAGCGACGCGATCAACCGGCTCCCGCCCGTGAGCCTCTCCGTGAAGGAGGCGACGGTGGAGGAGGTACTTGACGCGTGCCTGAAAAACACGGGATTCTCGTTCGTGATCGACGATGACATCGTGATCATCCGCGCCATGCATCCGCCGCGTCAGCAACAGCAAGCGAAGATGAACCGCGTGCAAGGCGTGATCACGGACGGGCAAGGCACGCCCCTTCCCGGTGTAAACATCCGGCTCAAGGAGAGCGCGCTGGGCGTGTCGACGGACGCGAACGGGCGCTACACGTTTACCTTCCCGGAGGTAGAGGGCGCGGTGCTGGTCTTCTCTTTTATCGGCATGAAGACGCGGGAGGTGCTATACGCCGGGCAGGAGACGCTGGACATCGTGCTCGCGGAGGAGAGCCATCACCTGGAGGAGGTGGTGGTGAACGGCATCTTTAACCGCCCGAAGGAGCACTTCACGGGGTCATCCGTCACGTTCTCTCGCGCGGAGTTGAAGATCGTGAGCAACCAGAACGTGTTGCAAAGCCTGCGGTCGCTGGATCCCTCGTTCGCGATCATCGAGAATAACCAGTGGGGGTCGGACCCGAACCGCCTCCCGGACATCGAGATCCGGGGCAAGAGTAGCGTGATCGGGCTGACGGAGGAGTTCGGCACGGACCCGAACCAGCCGCTGTTTATCCTCGACGGGTTTATCACCACCCTGGCGACGATCAACGACTTGAGCATGGACCGGGTGGAGAGTATCACGATCCTGAAAGATGCCGCCTCGACGGCGATCTACGGGTCGCGGGCGGCAAACGGCGTGGTGGTCGTGGAGACGGTGAAACCGGAAGCCGGTCGCGTGAAGGTACACTATAACGGCAACTTCTCCTTTAACTGGGCCGACCTCTCGGACTATAACCTGATGAACGCACGGGAGAAACTCACGTTCGAACGGCTGGCGGGGGGATTCGGGCGGACAGATGCAGCCGGGAATATTCCCGAAAATAGCTACTACGAACCGTTTTACTACGAAGTTTACCGGGAAGTACTGCGCGGGGTAGACTCTTACTGGCTAAGCGACCCGTTACGATTCGCGACGACGGACAAGCATAACGTGTTCGTGGAGGGCGGCGATGGGAACATGCGCTACGGCGTGGGGATCTCCTACGGGAACACGCGGGGCGTGATGAAGGGATCCAACCGGGAGGTGGTGAACGGAAACGTGCGACTGATGTATCGTCGCGGCTCCTTGTCAGTGAATAACACGCTTAGTATCGATAACACGACAGCCAATCGCGAGAAGGTGGCTTTCTCGCGGTTTTCCCGCGCCAATCCATACTCCCGGAAACAGGACGAGAACGGTGAACCGATCATGCTGTTGACATCCGTGCGCATTACCGCTTATAATCCCTTGTGGGATATGGCCCAGAAGAGTTTCGACAGGACTACCACGTTCTCCTTTAACGATCAATTCGAACTGGCGTGGAGAGTAACTCCTGATTTCCAGGCACGGGCACGCTTCAGCATTGCCAAGAGCGTGGAAGAAGGAGACAAGTTCTTGTCACCCAAGAACTCGGCATTTGCGGGGAAGGTGGATTCGGAACGCGGCTCTTACACCGCTACCAGCAACAGCACCTTTAATTATAACGGGGATATCAGCCTGGTCTTCGGTAAGGTGTTCGAGGAGAAACACAGGATCAACGCCGTGGGTGGCTTGAACTTTAGCGAGAACAAGTCAAGTTCCGGGGGGTATACCGTCACCGGTTTCGTGGACGACGAGTTGTCTCGCCCTTCGGCAGCCATGCAATACCAGAGCGGTGCCATGCCCACCTTTGCCGATCCGATGCGCCGGTCAGCCAGTTTCTTTCTCAACACGGGATACGCTTACGACGATCGCTACCTGGTGGACGCTAACTACCGTTCAGACGGCTCTTCGGTGTTTGGTGTCGATCGTTACTTCACCAACACGTGGTCCGTGGGGATCGCGTATAACCTACACAACGAGAAATTTCTCAGGGACGAGGCGTGGTTAAATATGTTCAAGTTGCGTTTCTCTATCGGGAACCCGGGGAATCAGAATTTCGACGACTACATCTCCGTGCGGGTATACGGATATGACTTCGGTAATGCCAATCCCTTCGGCCCTGCCATGACAATAACGACGTTCGCCAACGAGGGGCTGGAGTGGCAAAAAACGCTCGACCGGAATTACGGTCTTGATCTCGCGCTCCTGAATAACAGGGTACGCGTGAACGTGGATTACTTTCACAAGAAGACGAATCCGTTGCTGGTGTACGTGGGCATCCCACCCTCCACGGGTGGAAGTAAGTTGCCGCACAACGTGGGGCGACAGCTCACCACGGGCATCACCGTAAACGCGAGTTACTCCATCATCAAACGCCAGGAGACAAACTGGTCGCTAAATCTGAACGCGCGCCACGTGACCGAGAAGTACGGGGGCATGGGCGACGCGTTAAAGAAATTCAACCTGGAGAACCAGGGGCGTGACCTCACCCGTTACTATGACGGGGGAAGCCCGAACGATCTCTGGGCTGTACGCTCCCTGGGCATTGACCCCGGCACAGGGCGAGAGACATTCCTGACCAAGGAGGGGCACGAGACGTTCCTGTACAACGCGGAAGACGAAGTGGTGGTAGGGAATAGCCGGCCCAGCGTCGAGGGCACGTTCGGCTCCATGTTTCGGTACCGGGGCTTCACGCTATCGTTCCATTTCCGTTACCGGCTGGGCGGACAGATCTTCATGGAAACGCTTTACAAGAAAATAGAGGTGATCGGGGGTGATAACATGTTCCTCAACCAGGATAAAAGGGCACTCTACGACCGTTGGCAAAAACCGGGCGATGAGGCCAAATTCCGCTCCATCGCCATCAGTGAAGGGCCAAAGTTATCTTCCCGCTTCGTGATGGATAACAATATTCTCACGGGAGAATCCATCTCCTTCGGTTACGAATCCACCAGCCCGTGGCTACGGCGGGTAGGGGCTACCGGGCTTACCGTGCGCGGCTACATGAACGACATCTTCCGTATCTCCACCGTGAAAAATGAACGGGGAATTGATTACCCCTTTGCCCGCTCGGTATCCTTCTCCGTGGGTCTTCGGTTTTAATCACGAATCATGATAAATGCAATGAATATGAAAAAATACATCTCTCTCCACTTGTTTTTCCTTTCCATCCTCGTGTGCTCGTGCGAGCAATGGATAGACGTGCGCCCCTCGGACAGGGTCTCCGAGCGCATGTTATTCGAATCCCGCGAAGGTTTCCTGAAAGCCCTCAACGGGGTGTACACGGGGCTTGTCGATCGGGCACTCTACGGTCGCATGACCTTGGGCCCGCTCGAGTTGATGGGGCAATACTTCAAGGGAAATGGTAATTTCAACGGTGCATACAGCCAGTACAGGTACACCGCGAACGACGAGGTCAAGAACACTTTCAGCAACTACTGGAAGCGGGCCTACTACCTCATTGTCAATTGTAACAACATCATTGACCAGTGTGGCGAGCAGAACGCGCTTTTGCCCGGCACCTGGCACGCTCTCGTGAAAGGCGAGACCCTCGCCCTGCGTGCCTTCCTCCATTTGGATTTGTTGCGCCTCTTCGGGCCAATTTACTCCAAAGGCAAGGACGTGGCAAGCATTCCCTACGTCACGAACAGCAACCTGGAGATCACGCCCATGATGACGGCCGAGAAGGTCATGGGATATATCCTTGCCGACTTGACGGAGGCCTTGAGGCTACTCAAGGATTCCGACCCGATCTTCGAGAACGGGGTGGCCAACTCCTCCTCCTCTGACGGGGATAATTCCCTGCGCTATCGCCAATACAGGATGAATTACTACGCCGTCAAGGCCCTCCTCGCCAGGGCTTACTTGTACAGTGGGGACAAAGAGACGGCCTACGAACACGCCACGGGTATCATCGAGGAGGTTCAAGTCGCCGGGAGCGAGTTATTCCCCTTCGTGACGGCAACAGCCGCCATGAACACGGCTACCCCCGACCGCGTATTCTCCCCGGAGGTGATGTTCGCGGCTTACGACCAGCACATCGTCTCCAGCATCTTTGACCGGCTCTATGTCCCGTTGCTCGCGACCAACGACCTGCTTACCTTCCCTTTCCAGAATCATAACACGCTCTACACCGGGCGTATCTCGGAACTCTACACGGATAACAGCGACATCCGCTATCGTACCTGGTGGGGTGTCTACACGATGACCGACGCGAGCGAGAAGTTCAACTATTTCCGCAAGTACGAGGGGGTCACCGTCAACACTACCTCCGATAAATTCCGCGTGATGATCCCGCTGGTTCGCTTGAGCGAGATGTTCTTGATCGCGGCGGAGTGCGATCCGACAAAGGAGGGGGCCGACCGCTGGATCAATACCCTCCGGGAGAAGCGCTCTTGCTCTTCCCTGCTCGTTTCCAGCAGTGAAACGGAACGCGTGAACAACGTCACGGCCGAGTTCCGCCGAGAGTTTCTCGGCGAGGGGCAGATGTTTTATTTCTACAAGAGGTTGGCCGTGGAAGTATTGCCCGACGCTGCCCAGTGGCAGGCAGGGCGCACGATCACGATGAATCTCCAACAGTACGTCGTCCCCATCCCAGAAAACGAAACGGAACAACGCAATTGAAACATTAACCTGTTAGAAAAAAGAATCATGAGAAAAATTTACACGATAATCCCCGGGGTGATGGTACTTCTTCAACTGCCGATCGCGTGCGAACGGGAGATGATCTCCTACCAAGGTGTCGAGGGTATTTATTTTGCCGTGCAAACGGGGCGGGAATCCGGCAGCGAAGGCAGTTGGCCCTATTCCCCCTACACCGACGTGGAGTTCGTCAAGTCCCCGGAAGACACGCGCGTGGTACGTATCAAAGTCATGGCTACCGGCAAGACAAAACCGTATGACCGCTCCTTCCCCATCGCCATCCACCGCGACTCCACGACGGCCGAGGAGGGCGTGGACTACGACCCCATCCCCGCGGAGGGAACGATCCCCTCCGGGGAGGTGATGACGTACATCCCCATTGTCCTGCACCGGACACCCGCGATGGCTACCGGCGTGCTGAAAATCGGGCTGAAACTACAGCCTAACGAGCATTTCCAACTGACATTCCCCCACTGGGGCCCACCAACAGACCTGACCGATGGCACTGTCCACGAGGGGTTCGATGCCTCCATGCACGTCATCCGCGCCAATGACATCCTCGTCCAGCCAGCCAACTGGTTAGGCGGGTTCTACCAGTACGAGGCCGGTAATCCCGAATTTAACACGTTCGGGGCCTTCACGCGCAAGAAATTCGAGCTATTATCTTCGCTCACGGGGTACGTCTACATCGACTTCATGACGAATCCCCCCATGAGTATCGGACTTCAATCCCTCCTGGGAAGACGCCTGGCCGATCACCTCATCGCCGAGTACAAGGCGGGACAGGCCATCACCGAGGACGACGGTCGTCTCATGTGGGCGAGCGGCTGCCCCTGGAAAAGCTACGCCGGGGTCCCCTGGAACGGCATTTACGTTGATTACTGGCAATAACCGCTAAAAAGACAATACCATGAAAACAAACACGCTCTTTATATTGTTCATTACCGTGTTCCTTGCCTCCTGCCGGAACGAGGATCTCGGGAACTACGACTACCACGAGATCATCGAGATGACGATAGACCCGCTCGCCGATTCCTATTCCGTCATGATGGACATCGGAATCCTCGAAATTACCCCTCGCGTCACGTTGTCCGATGGTAGCGACCCCGACAATCCACGCTTCGAGTACTTCTGGATTACCGACAAGTCCCTCGGTCGCCACGACACCATTGGACGCTCCCGCGTCCTCCACTGGCAAGCCATGCTCCCCATCGATGCCTACGACCTTCGCCTACGCGTCTTTGACCGGGAAACGGGCCTGCTCTGGAAACACGAGACAAAACTCAACGTCACCAGCTACCACGGGCGCGGTATCCTCCTTATCGGCGAAAATGGACAGGGTAACGTGCGCGTGCAACTCCTCGGGATGATCCAGGGACAAGATACCGTACTGTATCCCGATCTCTTTGCCTACAGTGACCTCCCCGACCTGACCGGCCCGATCGACGTTTTCCACACCGGGAATAGCAGTACCACCATGGGCGATACTCGCCGCATCTGGCTGACCACCGCGTCCGGCTCCTACTGGATAGATCGCTATACCCTTCGCTCGTCGATCAATAACACGCTCAATACCTACATGCCCACGCCCCGCGTTCCTCCCCTCGGGATCGTCGCTCTTGCCCCCCGCATCAAGCAAGCCAACGGCGACACCGGTGCCAACGGTCAACGTTTTATCATCACCAGCGACGGGAATCTCTACGGCTGTTACATAGGTATCTATGGATCTCTCTACGAGTTCCCCGTCAACTGCCTGGCCAACGACCTATTCACTTATTTCCCGGTGGCCCCCTACCTCTTTTACTCGTTGAACTCCATGAACGGCGTGGTATGGTACGACACGCTCGACGAACGATTCATGCTCGTCTCCTCCGCGCTCAACGCGTATTCCATCGCCCTGGTAGATAATCCCGCCGACCCTTTCCCCTGGAACCAGGCGGGCACCGGTCGCACCCTTGTTTATGGCGAGAACACGCGGGACACCGAGGGCAGTTCTCCCAACGGCAACTCGTTCGCCATCATGCACAGTGACCTCGCCGACTCCACCTATATTTATAAGTTCTACGCGAACGGTAATCCCCCGAAGAAACGCGCCTGTTACCCGGTCATCGCCTCCGCCCGGGCCGCCGGGTTCGACGATGCCAGGTTTTACGCGTTTGCCTCCAATCGCCCCGTGGTATTCTTCGTGACGGCCGACAATCACCTCTACTGCTACGACTACAACCCCGGCAGCGAGAGCGTCTACCCGGTGGATACCGGGACAAGCGACCCGATCACCATGCTCAAGTTCGACAGGGAGATGGAGCCTACCTCCGATTTCCTTTACATCGCCACCTACAACGCCGCCACCGCCGGGGGAACGTTGACCAAGTACGCCCTCAACACCATGGGACAGGCCACGCTGTCGCCGCTACCGGATTACGCGAAGTGGGCGGGGCAACTCGCCAAGATCGTGAACATGAGCTGGCGGGGGAGCGAATAGCCCCTCCGTCCCGCGGGGATGGATCGCCGCCCGTTTTTAAGAAAAATATATACCTTTGTCCCGCGGGCGTACCTTGAAACGGATCATGATCGCCCGCGGGAATTTACATGACACTAAACTATCTACACGTGGAAACAACCATTCTTGTTTTACTCGGGTCGTTGCTGGTCGCGGCCATCATGAACATCCGCCTCTCCTCGCGGAAGACGACGGGCCGCGACGAGGAGGCGACACGCGCCCTGGCCCGGGTAGAGGAGAGCCTGGCCCGGGTGGACTCCCTCGTCCGCGAGGAGTTCGGGAGAAACCGGGAGGAGAACCGGGGGGCCTTCAAGGAGAACCGGGAGGAACTCGGCCACTCGTTCAAGCTCCTGGGCGAGAACCTGGCCAAGACCGTCTCGGATCTTGCCGGCGCGCAGAAAAACCAGTTCGACGCTTACTCGAGCCGGCTCGCCGAGCTGGCAAGGTCTTTCGATGAAAAGACAGGGAACCTGCAGCAACAACTCGAGCGGTCGGCGAAAGAGAACCGGGCCGAGCAGGGCAACTCGCTCAAGTCCTTCGAGGAGAATTTCACGCGGAACGTCAAGGAATTTAACGAGTTGCAAAAACAGAAATTCACGGAGCTTGCTAACCGGCAAGATGCCATCAACAAGGAGATAGAGACCCGGCTAAAGGAGATCAGGGAGACAATCGAGGGGCAACTGTCCAAGCTCCAGGAGGACAACAACAAGAAGCTGGAAGAGATGCGCAAGACCGTGGACGAGAAGCTGCAGGAGAGCGTGGAGAGACGCTTCAACGAATCGTTCAAGTTGATCAACGAGCGCCTCGAGGCCGTGCACAAGGGGCTTGGGGAGATGCAAACGCTCGCCACCGGTGTCGGCGACCTCAAGAAGGTGCTGACGAACGTGAAGACGCGGGGGACGTTCGGGGAGGTGCAGCTGGGTGCCATCCTGGAACAGGTCTTGTCGCCCGAACAATACATCAAGAACGACCACCCCGGGGACGATCGCAAGGTGGTGGAGTACGCAATCAAGCTACCGGGCAAAAACAATGACGGCGAGCCGTTGCTCCTGCCGGTAGATTCCAAGTTCCCCGTGGAGGATTACCAGCGGCTGATCGACGCGTATGAAACTAACGCGGAGATGGTGGATTACCTCGGGAAACAGTTCGAGAACTCGGTGAGGAGTTGCGCGAAGGATATCCGTGACAAGTATATCAAGCCGCCGCGGACGACCGACTTCGCGATCCTATTCGTCCCGACGGAAGGCCTGTATGCCGAGATCTTGCGCCGCCCCGGGTTCTTCGAGACGTTACAGCAAAATTTCCGCGTGACGGTGGTCGGCCCGACCAACCTGGTGGCCTTCCTGAGCAGCCTGCAAATGGGCTTCCGCACGCTGGCGATAGAGAAACGCTCGAGCGAGGTGTGGGAGATCCTGGGGGCGGTGAAGTCCGAGTTCGGCAAGTTCGGCGAGGTACTGGGGAAAACGCGGAAAAAGTTGCAGGAAGCCGTGAATGTCATCGGGGATGCCGGTACCCGGTCGAGGGTGATAGAACGCAAGCTAAGGGTGGTGCAGGAACTCCCCCGGGAACAGGCCATCTCGCTGCTCGGTGAAGCCGTCAGCGACGAACAGGCGGACGAGGAAGAAGAGGGGTGATCCCGTTTTTCAGGTGTCACGCGTTTTCTCGTTCAAGCGATCGCGCAAGAGTTTCAAACTTCGCGAGAATTGCGTCTTGATGGTGTTGACGGAGACGTTCATGTCGTGGGCCACCTCCTTGTATTTCCGTTCATTGACGCAAATGGCCATGAACACCTGGCGCGCCTTCTCCGGCAAGGTGTCGATCGCTTCCAGCAAGGCCTCTATCCGGGAGTCGTTTTCCGCTTCCGGCTGGAAAAGAAACTCCAGCGAATCTACCAGCGTATGGATATCTACCGTGTCGTGCCGTTTTTGTCGCACGCGGTCGATGCCCGCGTTCCGTACCATTTGATAGAGATAAGCCCGGGTCGACGCGGCGGGATTCTTCTCGATGACCTCCCACCATTTCACGAAAGCGTCTTGCACCATGTCCTCGGCATCACTCATGTCGCGGGTAAACTTCACCGCGTATAAACACAAGGCCTCGTAGTGTTTATCGAAAATCTCTTTAAACAATGCCTCTTTTTTCATTTCACCGTAACGCTCCCTTTTATCATCCATCGCGAAGATAGCTTTTTTATCGAAATTAGTTGCCAGGTCGTTCGGTCAAAGTGAAACTTCCCCCGTTATCCCTTTCGCGACGCGTCGTTTTCCCCGTTTTCCTTTAGCATCTCGCGCCGCGCTCGCTCGATGTCCGCCCGCGACTTGCTGCGCGTGACGAGATACACCCCACTGAATATTAAAATCGTGGCTACCGGCTTATCCCACGTGAGGACGCTCTGCCCGACGAGGATGGCAGCGATCCCGGCGACGATGGGTTGCAGGTAGTTGTACATGCTGATCGTGGTCGGGCGGATGCGTTTTAACGCCATGGGGATCAAGAGATAGGCGAGGAACGTGGCACCCGCCAACACGTAAAACAAGGAGAGAAGGGGTTCCAGGGAACTGTCGGGGGAGAAAACCCGGGCGTTCGTCAAGTCACCGGCACCAAAGGGAAAGAGCATCACGGTGGCGAAGAGGAACATCCACTTCATCAAGGTGACGGAACCGTACCGTTGCGCTATCGGGCGCGAGATGACGATGTAGATGCAGTAGGAAACCACGCTCAACAAGCAAAAAAGGTTGCCCGAGAGCGACCCCTCTTTCCCCCCTTCCGCGAGAGAGGCCGATTGCCAGATGATCAGCAGCGCGCCACAAGCCCCGATAAAGACACCGCCCGCTTTCTTCCAGGTAATAGGCTCTTTCAGTACCGCGGCGGCGATAAGCATGACGAGCATCGGGTTAAGGGTGGCGATAAGCCCGGCATCAATCGGCGAGGTTCGCTCCAGGCCGAAGATGAAAAAAGTCTGGTTGACCGTGATACCCAGCAGGGCGCAAGCCAGAAGGATGAGCATGTCTCGCCCGCTTACCCGCTCTCGCTTCAGGAAGAGAGAGAGCGTCCAGAAGGCGATGGCCCCGAAGATCATGCGCGCGAAGGTCAACCCGACGGGGGATATCCACCCGGAGAGCAACATCTTGGAAACAGAGATATTCAACCCGAAAAGAATATTCGTGGTGAAGATCGCCAGGTGACCGTTCCATTTTTCTTTTGTCATGGGGTATCAGCAAGAGACGGAACCGGGTGAAGAGGGGTTACCGTTCATCGTTCACGATTAATCTCCCCGATCGCCCGATCTCGCCGTGTATCACGACGGGAGAAGCGACCCCGGGGTCTAAGCCGCGGCTCCCGGGAGCGGCCATGTTCCTCAGGACGACGGCGATGAAGGTCTCGTTCGGGTCGCCCAGCCGCGTCGTGTCGTTATAGTATTTATTGGCATCGTACCCGTATGTCCGCGGGATACCCCCCGCGACGCTCTCCCCGTCCTTGTTGGTGTACTGCATGGTGATCAGGTAAGCCCCCTGCTCCTTGCTCGTGTCGCCGGGAGAGGAAAAGACGCTACCACCGGCATTTTTCCCCGCGGTGACCTCGCCGACAGTGTAGACCGTCATGTAAGGTCTCAAGCCGGAGATCACGATCTCCGAGGCCGAGGCGGTGTTAGCCGATGTCAACACCCACACGCGGGATAATCCCAGGCGGGCCGTAGCGGGTGTCCGGTTATCGAAATATTCGGTCGTGTGAGTCGCGTCACCCGCGAATTGCTCCTGGTATTTCGCGTTCCATATCTTATTTATCAAGACATCCCGTTGGCTCACGTTCCTTTCAGGAGCCAGCAACGAGGCCAAGTGGATGGCGGGAATGACATACCCTCCCCCGTTGTAGCGCAAATCCAGGATAAACTCGGTCACCCCCGCTTGCTTGAACTTGGTGAAAATCGTCGTCAGATCTTGTAGCGACTGCTCGTTTTGATAGACGAAAGAGGTGTAAAACAGGTACCCTATCTTCTGCCCGTCGTGCACGATCACCGTATCCTTCGCGATCGGCTGGATGTCAAATGCCCGCGGGGTCAGCGAGAGGGATCGCGTTGTCGCGTTCTTGCTAATCAACTGCACGGTGACCGCCGTCCTGGTATTAAGCAACTTATAGACATTAGCCTCGGAAACCGCTTCCCCGTCAATACGCGTGATCTTTTCCCCTCGTTGCGCCCCGGCCTCGGCAGCGGGAGAGCGAGGATAGATATAGTTTATCTTGGCGAACAACCCCTCGTTCTGGACTGACCAGAGCGTGAGGATCCAGCCGAAGCCGGTGTCATGACCATCGTCAAGCCCGGCGAGTTCGCCCTCGAAAGCCTCTCCGGTGAGGTACGACCACGGGTCGTGGGTATACTTCAACGCGTTGAAATACCATTGACTGTTCGTGTCCAGCGGGAGAGAGAACGCCTTCCCCCGTATTTTGTCTGCCCAGAAATAGATATCCGTCATCTCCTGCCTCAAGAAAGCGTTAAACTCCCCTGCCGGGGTCGTGGGCGCCCCCCCGGTATTCTCTTCACCCTCTCCACCCCCGTCTAACCCCTCGTCCGCGCACCCCCAGAGTGCTATTCCCATGCATAAAAACAGTATAAATCTCATATCCACTTTATATCTTGGTAAGTGATCGCGATAGTACAAAGTTTCTCGAAGAAAAGAAAGGAAAAAGAGTGAATATAGATTAACACGGGCTTGACTGTCTTAAAAGTGATCGCACCCGGGAACCTGTTAAAAAGTTAATTTTCGTCATTGCGAGTGCCTATATTTTTCAAATAAACAAACAGTAATGACGTGTCTTCGCGTTCCAATGGCTTATGTAGAGGCCGGGGCAGGTGAAATATCAACAACCACTTGTACAACGAGAATTGAATTTGCTCCAGAAACTGCCCATAAAACATGATTCCAACCGGTTGAACACTAATAGAGTAAGGAAATCTCGTCATTGGTAATACCCATTCGCTCTTCGTGATATTGTAATCACGCACTTTACCAACTTTCACCCGAATATTCTCAACACCTGTAAAAAGACGTTTATGAAAGGCAAGGGGAAATATTGCGCGCAAATAAAAAACAGAGAGGCTCGCTTTTTCTTGCAAACCTCTCTGTTTCGAGTAGCGAGAGGGGGGTATGATCCCCCGACCTCATGATTATGAATCACATTAAAATCGTTTCTATTTATTTTCTTGCATTTTCTTTTGTTATTTATTTTCCTGATTATTATAGTATTATTGACTTTACATATTCTATCTATTTTCTTTATTTGAGAAAAAGTCGCTATCTTTACATGCAAATTACATGCAAATTTTAAAGGCGAAGGAAATATGCTAAAGTATTCAAAAGATGGAATTTCGG